>NZ_CP088149.1:2338750-2644166 GCF_002845275.2 Pseudomonas sp. S06B 330
TCGCAGTCGGCGTGCAGCAACGGTGCCAGGGCCTGTATTCGGGCCAGTGCCTGGTGGCTGTCGAAGGTCGGGTAGGCGCCGCTCAGTGCCGTGGCGATGTCACGCAGGCTGAAGTCCTGCAAAAACTTGGCATGCACCCGGCGGAACAGGTCGACGTCCTGTCCTTGCAGCGGCCGCAGGGCCTTGATGCGTTCGAACAACGCCGCGCTACTGCTGCCTTGCACAGCCAGGTGCAGCAGCGGTTTGATCTGCGCGCAGAACAGCTCACCGAGGGTAAAGGGGTTGACCAGCGGCTCTCCATCCTGGGGCTTGAGCAGTTGGAAGATGAAGAACGGATAACGCCGCTCGCTGGCATCTTTCGAACTGATCAAACCGCCCAGCAAGCAATTGCCGTTACGCGCACGGTAGCTGAAGAAACACACCGGCAGGTGCTCGAACAGCGTCGGCCAGTCGTCGCGATGACGCATGGCCGCCAGCGCGGCCTGCAACCAGGCGTCGAACTCGCAGACCTCATCCGCCGCACCATGCAGGCTGACGAAGTCCGCGCTCGCCGGGAGCTTGCCGAAGCAACCGATCACTGCGCCGTCCTGCCAGCGTTGAGCGCGCTGAGTGCCTTGACGTCGCCCAGGTCAGTCAGTTTCACCCCGCCGAAGTTACGTACCACCAGGCTCACCGGGCCGCTGGCGGTATTCCAGCTAAAGCGCTGCTGGATGCCATCGAGGTCGGCGACGCGGGCACTTTCGTTCATGCGCAACAGGCCCCAGCGACCGGGGAAGTCGAACACGGTGATGCGCGCGCCGGTCAGGGTGACGACGTCCAGGCGTGCGCCTGGTGTGGCGGTGGTCATTGGCCAGGAGAAGCGGCTCCAGCTGCTGCGGCCGTTACGGTAGTGCTGCTGTTGGCCGTCGAGGGTAAAGACAATGTCGGTGAACTGCGCTGAAGGCTCAAGCATGATCTCGAAGCCGTTGTCGCGGTCCGACAGGCTGGCAATCACCTGGCCCACGGAGCTGGCTTTGTCGATGCTGTTGATCATGTTCGGGTTGACCAGCGCACTGCTTTTGGCGCCGCTGCTCATGCCCAGGCCTTCACCGCCTGACAGGTTGCCGATTTCGTTGCGCTTGAAGGTTGGCAGCAGCCCCGACTCGGGGTCGACGAAGCGCTGCAGGTCTTTGATCGAGGCTTCATTGCGGCTGGCGGTAGAGATCGGATAGCGGTGGGCCATGACCTGCTCCCAGGGCTTGGCGATCTGCTGCGCCCAGGCCTTGGCGATCTGCGCGCCTGCCGGGTCACGCAGGGTTTCCCAGGCGAACTGGATCGGCAGGCTGAACAACCCCTGCAGCGAGCGCGACAAGCCACCCTGGCTGGTGTCGACGCTGGTCTCGACATAGTTGCGCACGTTGGTCACTTCGCTCGGCTGGCCTTCGAGGGTCTCGCTGATCAGCTGCTTGCTGCTCTTGCCGACGTCCTGCGAGCGCTGGATATTGTTCATCCGTACCTTGAGCTTGCGCAGGGCGGCCAGGTAGCGGTCCATGATGGTGCTGTCGGCGCCTTCGGCATTGTGCTCGGCGAACACCCGCGCCACCGGCTCAAAGCGCTTGGCCAGGCTACCGTCGTCCACCGCAGGCAGCGCCGCAGTGAGGGTTTCGGGCAAGGGGGTGTTGTCACCGAACAAGCCGGTGAGCTTGCTCCACGACCCGTCCTTGCTCTCGGTGCCCGCTTGCGTTGTTTGCCGAGGGGCAGGGAGGTCCCATTGGGTGTTGTCGTTGACCGCGCTGAGCAGGACCTTCACGGGCGAGTTCTGTACATCGCTGAGCAGTGACAGTTGCTGGGTGGCATTGGCCAGGTCAGCGAAATGACGCACGCCGACGCTGCCGACCAGGGTGTACCAGGCCTGGGTGTAGTCGCGCTTGTAGCGCGCCATGAAATCACGAATGAAGTTGGCCTTCTGCACGATGCTGTCACCGCCTTCGCCATCGAGGACCCAGTCCGATTCGTTACGCAGGTTGCCGGCCACCAGCTTGATCAGCTCAGGTTTGACGAACGACTCCCAGCCCTGGCGGGTGAAGATCGCCGGTACGGCTTCGGAGGCATACAGCAAGGAGCGGCCAGGCATCGGCACCAGGTCGTTGAGGGTCAAGGCCGGGAACTGGCGGCTCGACTCCAGTTGCAGGCGCAGGTATTCACGGTCGACCAGCGAGCTGGAAATCATGAACGACTTCAGGCTTTGGCGGGTTTCACTGATCAGTTGCTCGTTGCGTGGCAGGGACGGCGCCTGGCCTTGCTTGAGCAAGTGCACGTACACCGCTGCGTTCTGTTCGATGACGTCGCTGCTGACGGCTGCGCTGCCGTGGGTCGATGCGGTCCAGGCCTGAGGCAGCGTCGAGGCGACGAATACCGGTTCCGGATGGGTTTTCGGTTCGGTCAGCATCAGGTACAGCTTCAGGGTGTTGTAAGCGTCGATGATCGACGCCACTTGCTGTTCATCCAGGCGTCCGAGCATTTCCTCAGACAGTGACAAGCCGCCGGTGGTAGCGGACAGCTCCGCCGCATCGCTGGCGGTTGCCTTGTTCAACGGGGCGACGTAGGCGGCAGCCCGCGTCTTGTCCAAGGCCTGCTTGGCCTTGGCGTTCACTTGGGTTTTGAGTTTGCTGGCGGCGGTACTTTTGCCCGTCGCGGTCGGCGCAAAATCCAACGGTTGGTTCATGCTTTGGGCAAAGCTGTTGAAGGCGCGCATCTGCACCTGCAAGCGCAGGGTGATCGGCTCCAGCGCCTGGCTGCGCAGGTGCTGCAGGTAGGCATTTTGCGTGACAGCGTAAACCGCCTCACCGCGATACAAGCCGGCACCCAGCTGCAGCGGTACGCCCTTGAGACGATGGTTGTCGATCGCCGCCATCTGTTGGCGCAGGATTTCCAGGCCTTGGCCGGCGGCCAGCAATTGCTCGCGGTCGGGTGACTGCTGCAGTTCGGCCAGTTGCTGTTGCAAGCCGGCCAGCCATTGACGGTTGTTGACGAACGAAAGGCTCTGCCAGCCAATAAAGGCGATGCCCGCGGCGGCGGCCAGGCCAATCAGCACCGGGCTGAACCCTTGCTTGCGGCCCAGACGCGACTGGTACAGGGTCAAGTCGCGGTCAGGGAAGATCACCCGGCGGAAGGTGTCGGTAATGAAGTAACTGCGGTTGCTGGCGGGCTTGTCGCCCACTTCAGCGTGAACAGGCTCCTCAGCGGCCGCTTGCAGGGCAAAGGCTTCGGCGATGTCGTCTTCATACACCTGGCTCAACTGCCGCTCGGTCTGCAGCGCACTGGTGAAGTACAGACCGCGCAGCAACAACGGGGTAGCGCCCTGGCGGCCATTGGCGAAATGCTCGAGGAACTGCTCAAGTACCCCGGAGAGTTCGGCAAAATACTGGGGGAAGTGCAGCAGTGTGCTGTCGGCATCCGGGCCAAGGGCAATCATCTGCGCGTCGACATGCTGGCGGATGTGGTTGTTGAGGTTGTTCAGCCGGGTGGTGAGGACATTGTGCAGGCCGTTATTACGGATTTCCGAGAGGCCGAAGGTCATCCCAAGCGGCTGCTGACGTTGGTGCAGGTCCAGGCCGTCGAAGGCTTGTTGAAAACCGGGCAACTGGTCGGTCTTGCTCAGCATCAGGTAGACCGGAGGATTGGCGTCCAGACACTCGGCGTACTCTTCGACGCGTGCCACCAGTTGGGCAGCCAGTTTCTCGCGCTCATCGGTGCTCGCGGCGAGCAGCTCGGGCAGGCTCACCACCAGCACCAGGCCGTTGATTGCGGCTTTTCCGCGTTGCTTTCTGAGGGTGCGCAGGAACGCCGCGAACTCGCTGGCCGACTGGTCATCGTGCAGGTAACGGCCGGCGGTATCGATCATCACCGCGTCAGCGCTGAAGTACCAGTCGCAGTGCTGAGTACCGCTGTCACCTTCATTGCCGGTGGCGACGCTGGCGGAAAGCCCCGAGTGGGTCAACAGCGAGGTCTTGCCCGCTGCCGACATGCCAACCACCAGGTACCAGGGCAGGTCCGACAGCGCCGCCGAACCCCCACCGCCAGCAGAACGGTCGGTGCGCAGCATGGCGATGGCATGCTTGAGACGTTCACGCAGCACCTGCTGGTCGCGAAAACCGCCGGTGGCACTCCACGAGCGATCGGCTTCTTTGTGCAGCAGGTTTTCCAGGTTGTGCTCGGCGCGGATACGCTGGTACTGGCGCAATACAATGATCAGCAGGAAGCAGGCGCTGACGATGGCCATCGCTTCCAATAGATGCATAGCCAGCCACGGCCACTGAGGCGCAAGCAACCAGCAGGCCAGCAGGCTTGCCAGCCACAGCAGCGGCACGAGAAACCAGAAACTCTTCAACAAACGCAGTAATGTCTTCATGTCTTCCTGACTCGGTTACCTGGTGTGTGCTCAGGCACTGAACAGCTGGCTGATGTGTTCGGACAGTGCGGCGACGTCCTTGTCCAGCAACCAGTCGAGCGTCAGATAGACAGCGACGCAGACCAGCGCGATCAACGCCAGGTACACCCACACCGGCACTTCGTGGCGGAGCATGTGCGAGACCTGGTCGGGCAATGCCCAGTCGGGCGACAGCGCCTTGGGTGGCTTGCGGTAGCGGGCGATGTCCTGGCCCAGGGTATTGGCCAGGTAACGCAGCTGGTCCTTCTGGCCGAGGCTGAATTTGCCTTCGAAGCCCAGGGCCAGGCACAGGTGATAGACCTCCAGCACATCGAGGTTGTGCTTGACGTCGGCACGCAGCGAATCGATTTTCTCGAAGAAGCCTTCACCGGCCAGGTGCACACCGAAGTAGCGGAACTGCAGCGGCTGCAACTCGAAGTGCTGGCGCAGTTCGTTATCGCCTGAACGCAGCACGCTTTCATCGAGAAAGGCGCACAGCGCGTACTGCGTATCCTTGACCTGCTCGACGCTGTAGTTGGCCGCGCGGGCATCGCGCTCCAGGTCGGTGAAGAAGCGCTCGACACTGCTCTCAAAGGCCTTGATCGAGGTCACTTGGCGGCCACGGCGAACAATCAGCGCCATGCTGATGAAGTCTTGTACCAGGTCTTTGAGGCCCGGCTTGTCGTTGGCGGCCGTCACGGCGCCCTGCATTACGGCTTCAGTCATTTGAGCACCGCCATCAGTTCAAGCTTGAGGTTGGTAAAGGCGCTGGGCGCGTAGAAACAGATGGTCTGGGCATTCATCATGCGTTCATACACCAGGCCATGTGGCTCGATGGCGAAGTACTGATTGTCCAGGCGCACCGGGATCGCATTGGGCAGGCGCGTCGAGTGGTTGAGGGTGACACCGGGCATAGCGCTGTTGACCACCACTTCGATGTCTTCGGGCGAGCCGACCTTGAAGGCGCGCGGCACCAGCTCCAGCAGGCTGGCGCCGGGCATGTCGGCGTGTACCGAAATGTAGAAATCGGCTTCAGCCAGGCGCGGGTCCTGCAGCTGGCCCTGCCAGTACGAGGGTTTGGTCTGGTTCAACTTGATGACGATGCACTGGTTGGGCACGACGTTGTCGAGCATTACCCGGATCATCTCGTCGAGCTTGACCAGTGAGGCCGCCGGGTCGTGATGGTCGTACTCGGGAAGGTCATGGAGCTGGGTGTCGAGGGTAAAGGTCAGCAGGCCACCGGCCAGGTCGGCGAGGAACAGGTAGAGGCGCTCGGGGTGCAGGCGCGGGTGGGCCAGCAAGTGGGCCAACTGCGGGTAGGCGCGGTTGACGGTGTTGAGCAGCCAGAACAGGGTGACATCGCTGGAACCGAATTCGGCAATCTGGTCGGCACGTTCGCGACGACGTCCTGACAGGGCCTTGCTCTTGGCGTGCAGCGCGCCGAGCAGACGTTTGCCCATGCCCACCAAGGTGTCGTGGCTGCCCAGGTGCAGGGTCGGGTGAACAAAGTGCGGGTCGAGGTTGAAACCACCCATGTTATTGCGCGACAGCCTGGCGATCGGGCAATAGCTGTAGCCATCGAGGTTATCGCCGTCGACTAGCATCACCACGTTCAGGCGCAGGCTGGTGATTTCGTTTTCCAGGTCGCCTTCGTTGAGGTCCGGCAAGGTGTCGAACTGCTTGCGAAAGCGCCGGGCACTTTTCTGTTCCTGGCCGTCTTCGACGTA
Organism: Pseudomonas sp. S06B 330; assembly: GCF_002845275.2. Classification (NCBI taxonomy): domain Bacteria; kingdom Pseudomonadati; phylum Pseudomonadota; class Gammaproteobacteria; order Pseudomonadales; family Pseudomonadaceae; genus Pseudomonas; species Pseudomonas tussilaginis. The sequence continues at coordinate 2,344,886 of NZ_CP088149.1, forward strand.
GTTCAGGCCGAACGGCTCGGGCAGCTTCAGCGCGGCGTAGACCTTCAGGTCATTGCCTTTGAGCAAGTCCTTGAGGTCACGGGCTGCGGGCAGCGGGTCGTGCTGGGGCGCATCGAACAGGCTGCCGTCCGGGAACACCAGTTTCAGGCGCTTGAGCTGCAAGGTACCGTTGGCCAACGCATCCTCGTCCACCTGCAAGGCCTGCACGCCCCAATGAAAGGGCGTGCTGCGCAGCGTCGCCTCAGCCAACTGGTGCTGATGGAACTCGTCCTGGTACTGGAAATGCTGGGGCAGCAGGAACATGCCTTCCGACCACATCACCCGGCTCTGCTTGCTCATTTAACGCTTTCCACTAAAGAGTTGAAGGTTGAATCCATGGCGTTTTGCGCGGACTGCCCGGCGGTATCTTCGGCTTTGTCGAGCAGGGCGCCCTGGACTTTGTCGGTCCAGGTGTTCTGCCCAGATGCGTCCGCCTTTTGCTGGGCGGCGGTTAACTGCTCGACAGTCGGCGGCTTGCTCAACACATCAACGCCGCGCAGGGCGGTGATGTCGGTCTGGTCGACAAAAATCCGCAAACCGTCGGAGGAGAACCAGATACCGTCCTTGCGCAGCGAGTCGGCGTCGAAGGCGACTTTCCAGCGGCCGTCGTCATCGACTCGGAAGAACGCTGCCACACCGACATACCGCGCGCTCTTGCTCAGCGGCCACTGGTCGATCTGACCAATACCCGGCAATAGGGTGATTTCGCGACTTTCCACCAGGGTGCTGCCGAGGGCCTTCTTCGGGTCGTCCCACAGGGTGTCGGCGTCGATGGTGGTGAAACGCTCAAGACTGGTCAGCTGGTACACGCGCATCACCACCGACAACGGCGAGCCGTTGGCGTCGGGGTTGAGCTGATTGCCGCCGTCGGAGGTGAGGATGACTTTCTCGCTGTCGGCGAGCATGTCGGCAGCCCAGCTGTCGTCCATGCGCTTGCCGATGCGGTCAGTGACGCCACAGCCGGCGAGCACCAGCAGCATTGCCACTGCGCTCAGGCGTTTGATCTGCGTCGGCATGGCCAGCCGCTTCCCTGTTTGTCTGTGTTCCATGGTGTTTACCTGTAGGTACTCGCTCAGGTCAGGCAATAGGCGAAATCGCCATCGCTGCCCAGTTCGATCGTCAGACGCTCGATCGGGCTGTCTTGGGCCATGCGCTCCAGTACTCGCTGGGCGAGTTCCGGCATCAGGGTTCTGGACAGAATGTTGTCGATGTTGCGTGCACCGCTGTCGACTTCGGTGCAGCGCGCCGCGATGGCTTTGATCAGGGCCTGGTCGTAGCTCAGTTCGGCCTGGTGATTGCGTTCGAAGCGTTTGCGGATGCGCTCGAGCTTCAACGCGACGATGCGTTCGAGGATGATGTCCTGCACCGGATAGAACGGCACAATGCTCAAACGCCCGAGAAACGCCGGCTTGAACACCTGGTTCAGCTCATCGCGCAGGCCCTCGACGATGGCTTCGGGTGTCGGCGCGTGCTCGACATTCAGGCACGCCTGCATGATCCGCTCGGTACCGGTGTTGGAGGTGAGGATGATCACCGTGTTGCGGAAGTTGATCTCGCGGCCTTCGCCATCGTCCAGCACGCCTTTGTCGAAGACCTGGAAGAACAGTTCGAGCACATCCGGGTGGGCTTTTTCCACCTCGTCGAGCAACACCACGCTGTAAGGCTTGCGGCGTACCGCTTCGGTCAGCACGCCGCCTTCACCGTAACCGACATAGCCGGGTGGCGAGCCCTTGAGGCTCGAAACGGTGTGCGCTTCCTGGTATTCGGACATGTTGATGGTGATCAGGTTGCGCTCACCGCCATACAGGGTGTCGGCCAGGGCCAGCGCGGTTTCGGTCTTGCCGACGCCGCTGGGGCCCAGCAACAGGAATACGCCAATCGGTTTGTTCGGGTCCTCCATGCGTGCGCGGGAAATCTTGATGCGCTTGCCGATCTCGTGCAGGGCGTGGTCCTGGCCCAGTACCCGTTCGCCGAGCAAGGCCGGCAGGCGCTGTACGGTGTCGATTTCATCACGTAGCATCTTGCCCAGCGGGATGCCGGTCCAGCCGCTGATCACCTGAGCAATGGCGCTGCCATCGACCAGCGCATGCACCAGCGGTTGGTCGCCTTGCACACGGCTCAGCTCTTCACGCAGCGCGGCGATTTCGTTGGCATCGGGCGATTCGCCTGGCGAGGCGTCGAGGGCCTTGAGGCGCTCGACCAGCGCCAGCTCCTGCTGCCATTGCTGCTCCAGGCGCGCACACTGTTGCTGCTCGACCTGCAGGGCTTCCTGCAGCGCGGCCAAGCGGCGTGCGTGGTCGTGGCCTTTACCGGTTTCCTGCTCCAATACGGCAATTTCTGCCTGCAGGTTGTCGATCTGGCGTTGGCAGTCTTCCAGCGCGCCGGGCTGCGAGGATTGCGCCAGGGCGATGCGCGCACAGGCGGTATCGAGCACGCTGACCGCCTTGTCCGGCAACTGGCGGCCAGTGATGTAGCGGTTGGACAGACGCACCGCCTGCACCAGGGCTTCGTCCATCACCGCGACCTTGTGGTGCTCCTGCATTTTGCCGAGCAGACCGCGGAGCATATAGATAGCTTTATCTTCGTCTGGCTCTTCGACTTTGACGACCTGAAAGCGGCGGGCCAGGGCGGCGTCCTTCTCGAAGTACTTTTTGTACTCGGCCCAGGTGGTCGCCGCGATGGTGCGCAGCTCACCGCGGGCCAGGGCTGGCTTGAGCAGGTTGGCGGCGTCGTTCTGCCCGGCCTGGCCACCTGAGCCGATCAGGGTGTGGGCTTCGTCGATAAACAAAATGATCGGGTGCAGGCTGCGTTTGACCTCTTCGATCACCGACTTGAGGCGGTTCTCGAACTCACCTTTGACCCCGGCACCGGCCTGCAACAGCCCCAGGTCCAGGGTATGCAGGGCAACATGCTTGAGCACCGACGGCACATCACCTTGGGCGATGCGCAGGGCCAGCCCTTCGACGACGGCGGTTTTGCCGACGCCGGCTTCACCGGTGAGGATCGGGTTGTTCTGGCGGCGGCGGGTCAGGATATCGACCATCTGCCGTACCTCGAACTCGCGGCCCAGAACCGGGTCGATGCGACCTTCGCGGGCACTCTGGGTCAGGTTGATGGTGTACTGGTCAAGGGCCGGGGTTTTGCCGTTGCTTTTGCTGGCCGTCGCGACTGCTGCCGCTGGGCTTGTCAGCGGGCTGGCGAGCTTCGACTCGGCGCTGCCTTCGACCAGGGCGGCGAGGTTCAGGCGCAGGTCATCCGCGTTGATTTTCTCCAGCTCCGGCGCCGAGGCGATGACCACCCGGCGCAGCTCGGCGTCATCGAGCAACGCCTGCAGCAGATGAGCGGTGCGGATCTGCCCCTGGCCGAACTCGATCGAGGCCAGTACCCAGGCCTGTTCAATCATCCGGGTGATATGCGGTGACAGTGCCGGGGTGCGGGTGTTGCCTTTCTTGAAGGTCCCCAGGGCCGTGACCAGCTGTGCCTGCAGGCGCTCGGCGACCACATCGTAATGGCGCAGGATCGCCGGCAAGTCGTTGTCGCTGCTGTCGAGCAACTGCAACAACAGGTGTTCGACTTCGACGTCGTAATGCTGCTCCGACAGACACAGGGCCGCCGCGCTTTCAGTGGCCGTGCGGCTGGTTTCATTCAGCTTGGCGAACAGAGACTTCAGGTTCACAGGGCGACCCCATCAAAAGGAATTTGGAAAACGGCGCAACGCGAAGGCTCGACGTCGACACCGGGGCGTTTGAGCCAGCCCTGCCAGCCCAACGAAACATTGCCGCCACGGCCCAGACGGGCGGCCGGAACGGCGTCGGCTTTAAGCCGTGGAGCGATCTGGAAATCCAGCTCGGCACCGACATAAAAACGCACCAGCTCGACCAGCCGGCAGTAGTCCGCGGTGCCTGGCTGGAAACGTTGATAATCCGCCAGCGCCAGCGGCCCCAGCTCGATCCGTACACACGACTGATAGTCCCAGACCCGGTTACCGGCCACGGCGCTTTGTCCCAGGCAGGCGTTCTTGCGTCCCAGCTGGGTGCACTGCGAGGCGTCGAGCTTGAGCCAACGCCCGGCAAACGGCTTGATCTTGAACGGCAGGGAAAAATAGAAGCTGAGCATCACTTCCAGGTTCAGCGCGTTGCGTGGCTTCTGGCTGAACAGGCCGCTGAAGTAACTGAACAGCTCGCGGCGCAGCGGCGACTGACGGCGTTCGAACTTCTGCCGCTGCGCCTCAGGCCCCAGGCCCACCAGATTGAGCAGGTAGCGGTCAAAGCCCGAGGTACCGTTGCGCTCGTGCTCGATGTAGAACTTGTACTTTTGCCAGGCCTCGTAAAACAGCGTGGTCATGCGGTGGGAAAAGATGTCGAGAAACGCATGGGCGGCGTCGTCGCGGTACTGAATGTGGCGTTCCAGCAACAGCTCGGTGTATGGGCGTGGCAACACCCCCGAAGGCCCGACCAGGCCCATGAAGGTGACCTGGACCTCCGACAGCGGCAGGCCGGTAGGCGAGACCTTGCCTTCACGCTCGAAATGCAGGTCGCTGACCTCGCTGGCGGGAAAATTCAGCGACAGCTGCGAGCGGAACCGCAACGGGTCCTCGTGCGGTCGGGTGGCCAGGTCCATGCGCCCGGTTCTGCTGTAGTGCAGGCGGAGCAAACGCACCAACTGAAAAAATTCGAATCGGTGCGGCTCGGCCCTTGCCTGGTCAATCAGACCAGGGGCTGATCGCCGGTTCGCGCGGGCCATTGGACGACTCTCTTTTCACGTTGCAAGGTGCGGAGGGTGAGTTGGGTAAAGCTGTTCATCGAGCAGTACTGGCCAAAGAAATGGTCCAGGACCATACCGAACAGGAACACGCCGCTGCCGGTGTACTGGCTTTCATCGAAGGTCAGGGTGATGCCCACGCCGCGTACGAAGTTCGGCCGCGGGTGGCCAATGCGCGCCACCACCGGCTCGCTGCTCACGGCCTTGATGCCATTGATTTGTTTGCGGATCGCCGAGACGTTGCGGTAGTTGTACAGCGACAGCAGTTCAAGCAGCACTTCGCGGCCCTGGGACACCAGCGACATATGGTTGAGCGACAGGTGCGAGATCAACCGCCAGATCAGGCCGTTACCCAGCGGCACCCGCACTGAGGCGGTGGGCTTGCGCAGGCAGCGGATGTCCTTGATCACCGAGTTGGACGGCATGTTGAAATCGCCACGCTCGCCCCCGAACGGCAGCATCAGCGGAACATCGCGATTGCTGCAGGTCAGGCTGATGCTCAAGGTGTCGCTGTTGCCATCGATCAGTTCCAGGTCACGGTCGACTACCCGAATCAGCATATTCGAGCCGTCGCGTTGGGCGTGGCGGCGGGCGATCCAGAAGCTGTTGTCGTGGCCTTGGTCTTCCCGTGGTTCGAAGAACGGGTGACAGGTGCCGACCTGGTCGATACCGCCGAGTTTGCGCACCCGGCGCACGCGATCGATCGATACCACCTCGGCAGCGTTGTGCAAGCGGATGTCCGGGGTTACCGCGTATTCATACTGGGTGTGCGACAACTTGATCGGCTCCGCCTGCTGGCGGAACAGGTTGATGATCGGCGTGCAGTTGAGCTTGAAATTGTTGCGTCCAATGTTCTGCGTCAACCGCGCCAAACGCTCGCTCAAGTCATAATCGGAGAAATAGAAGTTGATCTCGACGTGCTCGATGTCTTTGCCATTGAGAATACGGGCGAAACCCGACAGGTCGAAGAACATGAACTTGTCGGGGAAGGTGAAGTATTCGTGCAGCAGGCGATAACCGAGGAATGAACGCTCGGAATAGTCCACCAGGCCTTCGTCCCGGCTGTAGCCCACGGTTTTCAGCGCGTCGACCGGCAGGGCCACTTCGCGGCTGCGGCCCTGGTCCTGGAAACTGAGGGTGGCCTTGGCCAGGTTGTTGAACAGTAACTCGTACAGTTGCAGCATCAGCGTGCTTTCGCCGTCGAGGAAAAAGCGCAGGCGGTCCAGTTCCATCTTGCCGAACAGCACATCGGAAGTGGCTTCCAGGCGGATGCGCAGGCGTGCCACCAAGTCGGCGCTGTGGCCGTTGAAGGCCGAACGCTCCATCTCGACAAAAGACGCCTGTTGCACCGCGACCGGCCACACCTCGACCGGATAACAGGTACGGAACTTACACACCACGCCCTCGATCGGGTTGGCATGCAGCTCGGTGTGGCGGGCCACGCGATAGGCTTCGGTGACTTTCTCCTGCTTGCCGAGGCTGAACTCAACGATCGACATCGACGGGGTAGGGCGCAGGTAATGCGGGTAAAGCACCTCCAGAAACGATTCGACGATTTCGGGAAACTCGTCATCGAGCTTCTTGTGTACCCGCGCCGCCAGAAACGAAAACGCTTCGATCAAACGCTCGGTGTGCGGGTCTTCACAGTTGTCCCCCTCGATCAGCAAGCGCGAGGCGATTTTCGGATACTGCGCAGCGAACTCCTGGCCGAGAAAGCGCAGGTGCGACAGTTCCTTTTCGTAATAGGGCAACAGATCGTCGAGCATCAGTTGAGGTTCTGCACTTTGTATTCCTGGGTGTTGACCTGCAGCACCGCATCAAACGAGACGTGGCGGCTGATGTCCTGCAGACGCAGTACCGCGTCTACCCGGAAGGTCAACATGCGATGGCCGGTTTGCTGGGCCAGTAGCTGCACACGAACGCTGCGAAAGCGCCGGTCGCCGGTGGTAATGGCCTTTTCCAGCTGGCGTTGGATCAACGCCCGGTCCTGCGGGTCGAGTACGCTCTTGCTGATGAAGTCGGGCATGCCGTAATCAAGGATGGTGCCGTTGAGCTGGGGGAAACCCTCCAACTCGTTGGCGACCAGGGACTGGCGCGTGTTGACCAGAATCTCCAGGTCGCGAACGATGCTGGCCTTGTAGTCGGCCAGCGAACACGAGCGCTGCGCAGACGCTTCCACCGATTGAAACGGACGGTCGTCCAGCAATCGGTCCAGCAGCGAAGGCAACAGCCGGTGTGGGTTACTCATGTTCCATCCTTGAGAACAGTCGCAGGTCAGCCGCGCGTCGATTGCGGCAATTCGGCAACCAGCCGCAACGAAGCGGTCAGCTCATCCAGTTGGTAGTGCGGCCGCAGGTAGGTCACGGCCTTGTACACACCGGGTTTGCCCGGCACTTCGAAGACTTCGGCACGCGCCTCGCGCAGCGGGAACTTGGCCTTGGCTTCCTGGCTGGCGGTGTCATCGAGCAACACGTAGCTGGCCAGCCACTTGTTGAGGAACAACTCGACGTCTTTACGCGAAGCGAAGCTACCGATCTTGTCGCGCATGATCGCCTTCATGTAGTGAGCGATGCGCGAGGTGGCAAAGATGTACTGCAGCTGCGCCGACAGCCGCGCGTTGGCGTTGGCAATGTCGGTGTTGTACTGCTTCTGCTTCTGCGTCGACTGGGTGCCGAAGAACGCGGCGTAGTCAGTGCCCTTGCAGTGCACCAGGGGGATGAAACCGAGGTCCGAGAGTTCTTTTTCGCGGCGGTCGGTAATGGCGATTTCGGTCGGGCACTTGAGGGCGATTTCGCCGTCATCGGTCTTGAACGTGTGGGTTGGCAAACCTTCGACCAGACCACCCCCTTCAACGCCGCGAATCGCCACACACCAGCCGTAGCGCGAGAACGCGTCGGTCACCCGGGTGCCCAGTGCGTAGGCAGCGTTCATCCACAGGTACTTGTTGTGGTCGCGGCCATCGACGCTTTCAACGAAGTTGAACTCTTCCACCGGAGTGGTATCCGGGCCGTAAGGCAGACGACCGAGCACGTGGGGCAGAGTCAGGCCGACATAGCGCGAATCTTCGGAGGCGCGGAACGATTTCCACTTGGCGTATTCAACGGTGTCGAAGATCTTCGCCAGGTCACGCGGGCCGGCCATGTCGGTGAACGAGTCCCAGCCGAACAGCTCCGGCGACGCCGCCGAAATGAACGGGGCGTGGGCTGCTGCGGCAACGTGGGAAATCTCTTCGAGCAGGTACATGTCTTCCGGGTTGCGGTTGAACTCGTAGTCACCCAGCAACATGCCAAACGGTGCACCACCGAAGGTGCCGTACTCTTCTTCGTAGATCTTCTTGAACAGCGCGCTCTGGTCGAACTCGGAGGCGGCCTTGAGGTCACGCACCAGGTCCTTTTTCGAGGCGTTGAGCAGGTGAATCTTCAGCGTGGTGCTAGTCTCGGTCTGGTCGACCTGGTACTTCAGGCCACGCCACGAGGCTTCCAGCTGCTGGAACTCACGGGCATGCATGATCTCGTTCATCTGCTCGGAGAGCATCGCGTCGATTTCGGCGATACGTGCATCGAGCACCGCGATCAGATCTTTGCTCGGGGTCATTTCGCCTTCCAGCACCTGGCCGACCAGCTCGCCGATCAGGTCACGGGTGCGGGTGCGCTCGGTTTCGGAGCGGGCCACGCGGCTTTGCGAAATAATGCTGTCGAGCAGCGAGGATTGCGGGGCGAAGGCTTCCACTTCCACCAGATCGCTGGCCTGTTGCGCCACGGTTTGCTTGTCGGTCATCGTCAGGCTCCTGCTTACGCGTTGCGATCGTTGGCGGGAGCTTCGGCGTCACGGCCGAATTCCTTGCCCAGGGTTTTAAGCTTCTCGGTGTTCTGCAACACGTCCATCAGCAGCTCTTCAAGCTTGTCGTTACCGCCCATCTTGTTGCGCAGGTCGGCCAGCTTGTTGCGCACTTCGAGCAGCTTGCGCAGCGGCTCGACCTGCTTGACCACGTTCTGTGGCTCGAAGTCTTCCAGGCTGTTGAAGTTCAGCTCGACACCCAGTTGGGTGCCGTTCTTTGCCAGGGTGTTGTCGACGCGATAGGTCAGGCGCGGCTTGATGCCCTTGAGCACGCCGTTGAAATTGTCGCGGTCGATGAAGACGAATTTGCGGTCCTTGAGCTTGGGCAGAGGCTCCAGTGGGTTGCCGGAGAAATCACCCAGCACACCGACGACAAACGGCAGCTCTTTCTTTTCCTGAGCATCGCCGATGTCTACGTCATAGGTGATGTGGACCCGAGGCGCGCGGACGCGGTCGAGTTTGTGCTGGGTACTTTCCTTCTTCGCCATGGTGATCTCCTGTGCGAGCAATTCGCTGCAAATCGTTTGCGTAGCGGTCTTTACGATTGACCGGACGCGTTACAGTCCTTCGATCGTCAGCAACAGGCGCTGACGGATTTCATCGTTCATTTCCATGATGTTTTCGCGGCTCACCAGCTCTTCGAAACTGGTGTTGCCGGCGATCTGCGTGCTGCTGCGGATCACCGCCTCATCGGGCAACTCGGAACGTACTGGCGAGCTGATGATGCAAAACGGCAGATCGCCAAAGCCTTTGAGGCGCTCGAAACTCAGGGCAAAGCGCAGGCCTTCGAACAGGCGGCTCAACCCTGGCGATTTGCTCAGGCAGTAGAACAACACCAGGTAATGCACCACGAAGCGGTACAACTCGGCGCTGCTGCGATTGGGGTCTTTGATCACGCTGCGAAACTGTGCGAGGTCGAATGAGCTAAAGCCTACGACCCAGCGCACAGGGCTGGTGATACGGATGCTCTGGCCGCTTTGCGCGAGGACCTTGTCATATTCCAGCGGGAACAATTCGGGGGTGGTGCTGATCAGGTTCAGCGGCACTTCCAGCTCGCTGACCAGTTGGAATGGCGAAGCCGAACCGATGCGCTCGTAAAGCTCGATCAGCTCTTTGAAATGGTGTTGGGTTTCCCGTCCGCTGCTGCGCTGCGCGCCTTGCAGGTATTCACCGAACAACGTTTGAGGACGGATCAGCAGGGCCAGCGTCGAGAGATAGTCCGAGGCTTGCGCTTTGAGCACATCGGAAATCGCCCGGGTCTGGCTACGCAGCCTGATCAGTGCTTCGACATCAAACGTTTGTGTCATCGGTGCATCGTCCTTGAGCCTTCTTGTCGGTCCCGTAACATCGGTATGCGATGGCAGCGGATCACAGTCATCCCACGCACTGCTGGGAGGTCGTGAGAGGGTGCTGGCACATGAATATCGAGTTGCCAGCAATGTCCAGTAGGGCAGCTCTCTGGGGGAGAAGTTCCAAGCTGGTTGCAGATTTTTTCGCGTTTTTGTGAACTACCGCAATGATGTCTCAATGCTATTAATTGGTAGATTACGGGTGCTTTTTTTTGGTTCTGGCCCGGTAAATCAGGGGGTTAGGTGGGGGTGCTTGGATCCAATTATGGCCCTAAATTTTTTTTGAAAAAGTGAACCAGGTCCGCTTCTGAAGGCGATTTTTTTCGCAAATGAACAGGGTGGAGAGGTGGGATTGCGGTTTTTGAATGATGGCATCCGAGGGGGATTTGGGAGGGACAGGGGGGGGGGCGCCACGTACTAAACGGGGAATCGCCGTAGCCGCTGCCGCCAGGCTGAGATCGGCTGCGAAGCAGTCGTCATCCAATCACCGCCAAGACCCGAAATGACGGCCGTTTCACGCCCGATCGCAGCCTGGCGGCAGCGGCTACGAGGTAGATCGGCCCCCTAGTTTGAGTCGACGCAGTATTGGTGACTCGCCGCCAGTCAGTTCGATGCGAAACTCCGCGAATGCATGTTCCAGCTCGACGTATTGCTGAAGGCCCTCTTCGGCGAAAAGGTAGCGGCCAGGAATCTCGCGCCATTCCATCGGCGTGCGGATCCGGCCGCATTCCGCAGCGCCGAGAGCATAGAACTGCAGAAAAATTTTGACACGTGAATCTAACGGCTTGCGCGTGAGGCAGAGTCCTGTTTGGAGTTTACCATGGTTGACTTAGCGGCTATCTACCTGGATGCATACTTCTTTATCACCGACTATCTTACAAGGCCAGTTACCGTTGATGTAGCGGCTCGGCTTGAAGCACGCACGTTCATCATTGACCCAGAATAGTTGCCAGGCAGAACCCGATATTAGTAATTTTGGGCAAGGTGAGTAGTCGCGGGCTAATAGTAGCAAGGTGGTTGATATCATTAGCGCCGGAACAACATATATTATGGTTTTTATGGAGGCGCTAAACATTAAATTCTGAAAGCGATAGAGTTTCGATGACCGCGGGGGATCAAATTTTTTGCCGTTCCAGGCGGCTATAGATGCCCCTACAACCAGAATTAGAATTCCGGGAGGTGCCATGAGTAAGCCGAATGCTAAGTAAGGCACCTCTACAACAGGCGCGTCTCTGTAGATTCGCCCATAGATAGGTATTATATTAGTCCAGAGCCAGTAAATAGAGAATATGCCAGTAAGGAGCAAGCCAGGTATAAATGCTAGAGCAATTAACCTTAATTTCGCTGCAGACATTTCAGCTGAGGGGGTTATAGATTTCATGGGCATTCAAAATTTCGGTAAGGTGAACCCAGGCAGCTTTGGTAGCTTAGGTGCTTCTGGCCAACTGGGGAGATTAAATTCGCTAGGGTTAACTTTGCGTATCACCCAGGATTTTGCTTCTTTGTACAGCGCTTCTGTTATTTCTGTGGCAACGTTGACCGTTACTTCCTCAGCATAGTTCTGAAGATTTTTGGCCGAAATTTTGGTGATTTTTTCCTGAATATAGTTCACGTGATCTACTGCGTAGCGCATACCGGCTTTTACGGAATTTTTTATGCCGTAGTGATTGTCTATGGCGTTTAAGCCAATGCCAATGGCGAGAACTATAATGGCTCCTGCTATCGCTGGTGCTGCGGCAGCTGTGAAGAATGCTCCTGCGGCCAAGGCAGCAGCATAGCCTATTGCAGAAGCAATGCCAGCTTTGATCAACTCTACCCCTACGCCTGCAAAGAGGTCAGTCATCATAGCTTCATCATTGAAGAACCACTCAAGTACTTCGACACCTACAGCTACATAGCAAGATAACTTAAAGCCAGTAATTGATGAGCCTCGTATTCCATACTTTCCAATTCCGATGTCTACGAGCTGTGCATTACGAAGGCCATAGCGAGTGCCGCGTAATTTGTTACGAAGGCCAGGGTAGCCCGTAATAATCAAATACTGCCGCCCGTTATGAGTGGAGATTCTTGCCTTGGTTCCAAGTCCGCCGATGTCACGAACCAGTTTTGTGACGTTATAGGCATCATATGCGCCCAGAGCGCTTGGGACGCCCCAGTTGGTATTGACGAAAGGATGTACAGTGGCGTTGTAAAGGGACTGGGTACCGTTCTGCACGCCACTCAGCATGTTCGCCTGAGTTCGGCTACATACTTGAGGGGCTTGGGTAGTACTGCTGGAAGTGTCGAAACCAACGCTCTGCGCCCCAAAGTCATCCATGGGCATGACCACCATTTCTCGCTGATTGTGATCAAGTTCACGGTCTAACTGACTGAGCTGGGAGTTGCTCAGGCTCATGACGAGTCTCTCCTTGTCTGTATCGATATTTGCTGAGCGGGCCAGCGTCCTTTGCGGGCAGCCTACACCGCAAAAACAGCAAGATCAAACACAGGGGAGCCCTCCGTATGTGTCCCATCCAGTCAGATCTGCTATTGCGGATGTTGGGTCAATAACGGAGTTGGATGACCATGAAGTTACTACGCGTTTGCTTACAAGGGCGTATGGGGCGTCAGTTGCTTGTGAGTCGGCTTAACCGAATGGGCCTTAAATGTTTGTTTTTAAGGCGTTAAAGGCTCGAGTAGTGGCAAATTGAGATCCTGATGGCTAATTGATATCAATTAGGATGTCGACTTGACACCGTTCTACCATGGCGTTTTCATGGGAAGATTTCCAGCCTTCTGCAGGACGCATTGGATGATTACGGACGCTCTGGCGCAGATTTTTACCCAGCATCAACGTTTGATTACTTTTGATTCGCCCTTGCCGGATGATCAGGAGCTGCAACTGCTGAGATTTACCGGCGAGGAGGGTATTTCTGAACTCTTCAGGTACGACGTTGAGTTGGTGTCTCAGGATGCCAGAATCGAACTAAAAAAACTTATTGGCAAAAAAGTTACCATGGCCATTACGTTGGCTGATGGCAGTTTTAAATACATCAGTGCCCACGTTTCTGATTTTGTTCACAGTGGTGCTGATGGTGGTGTGGCCAATTATAATGCTGAGTTGGTGCCGTGGTTGTGGATCCTCAGCCGTCGACGTGACTCACGCATTTTTCAGGACAAAACCACCGAGCAGATCGTCAAGGAAGTTTTTGCCTATTACCTTGAGTTGGCCGACCATGAGTTTCGTTTGAGCAAGCCGCTCAAGCCTATTAGTTACTGTACGCAATATCAGGAATCGGACCTGAATTTTGTCCTGCGTTTGCTTGAACAGGAAGGGCTGTTCTTTACCTTCCAGCACAGTAAAGAGGGTCATCGGATGATCATTACCGATGACAGCATTGCACTACCGCCACTCTCAGGGCAGCCGGTGATTCGCTACCACCGAGCGTCCGTCACCGAGACCGAAGATTCCATCACCGCCTGGTCGTCCAGCCGTAAGTTCCAGCCAACCCGGCTTTCACTTAAATCCTATGACTACAAACAACCTGGCAATCCCCAGCTTGTTCAGTTGAACTCTATCAACAAACAAGGCGATGTCGGTCAGTTTGAGGTTTTCGAATACGAAGGCTTGTATGGCTATGCCAATGTGGATGATGGCATGCAGAAGGCTCGTCATCGCCTGGAAGCAATGGAGGTCAAGGGCAAGACGTTCAGCGGTAACAGCAACTGCCGTTCGATGGAACCTGGCTACTATTTCGAATTGGCACAGCACTATGACCATGACAATGATGCCCAGGATGATCGGCAGTTTCTGCTTTTGACGATCAAGCATTGGGGGCAAAACAACTACGCCAATGGCGGTGAGGCTGGCTATCAGAACAGCTTTACGTGCATCCGGCGCAAGATCCCTTTCCGGCCTGCTTTACACACACCGCGCGGTGTGATCGTTGGGCCACAAACTGCATTCGTGGTTGGGCCGCCCGGCGAAGAAATCTATACCGACGAACTTGGTCGGGTGAAGCTTCAGTTCCATTGGGACCGTAATGGTGAGTTCAATGACCAGAGTTCCTGCTGGGTACGTGTTGCTCAATCGGGCGCCAGTGGTGGATTCGGCAGCATTTTGCTTCCCCGTGTCGGCGATGAAGTTGTGGTTGAATTTCTCGACGGCAACCCTGACCGTCCACTAATCATCGGCAGTCTTTACAACAGTCGCAATATGCCGCCTTGGTCCTTGCCGGCCAACAAGACTCAAAGTGGTTTTCTTACTCGCTCGATGAAAGGCGACGGCGGCACGGCAAACTTTTTCCGTTTTGAAGACAAGGCCGGCGCTGAGCAGATCATCGTTCACGCCGAGCGCAACATGGACACCGAGATCGAGCTGGATGAGTCGCTCCATGTTGGCAACAACCGCTCCATCACTGTCGGTGGCACCCATACCGAAACGATCCAGCAAGACACTGTGATGAACATCCAGCAAGGGTCGTTCACTTTGCAAGTGGACAACCAGTTCATCCAGGTCAGCGCCCAGCAGCACATCATCCTGCAGGTAGGGCAGAGCAGCATCACGCTTACTCCGGATGGCATCGAGATCAAGGGTAAGGTCATCACCACCACCAGTAGCGAAACCACCACGATCACCGGCGCTACAGTCCGGATCAACGACTGAGGCCGCGAGGGATGAGCAGAACCTCGATCTACGACCGCATTTCCGCCAAGCGTATAGAGCAGGAAGAAGCTGCTCGCATTGCCGCATTGGCCGAGGCTGCCAGCAAGGCTGAACCACAGCCTGAGCCAGAACCCGAGCCTGTTGCGTTACAAGACGTCACCAGCAGCTTCACATTTGCTGGTTTCAACCTGATGTTTCCGGCCGGCTTTCGCTTTCGCGATATCCAGACCACCCTCGAACATGACGGTGAGCCAGTTACCTTGACGATCCGCCGGCGTGATGTACGCCCCGGACAAACACTCGAGCAGTTGTTCGAGGCGGCAACCCAGACCCTTCGCGAACTCACCCCGCAACTGAGGGTGATTCGTCAGCGTGACTGCCTTATTGCGGGGAGTGCGGCCAAGGCCGTCGATTTTCATTTCAGCGCGGGCCATGAGCCACGCCATGGGCGTCTGGTGGGGGCACTTGTGCCTGTCGAAGGCCGCGACGCGGTGCAATGGCTGGATATTTCATGCGTGATCGATCCGACCAGTCCCGGGCTGAGTTTGTGGCTGACGGCGTTCGATCGCTTGCTCGATGGCCTTGCACTGCGCTGATGTAACAACATTTTTTGATACCAGGAATTTTCATCGCATGGACTATGAATTGCAGGAAGGTGGCATCGCATTGCCGGAAGGTTTTGAGGATCGCACGGTCAACATGTTTGTGCTGGGGGCCAGTATTCCTGCACCGTTGAGCATTACGATCTCGCGCGACACGCTACTGCCCGGTGAGCTGTTGCAGGCGTACGTTGATCGGCAGGTCAAAATGCTTACGTCCAAGTTGCGTGGCTATACCCGGATGGGTAGCAAGGACGTCAGGCTCTCCAGCAGCGTACCCATCGAGGGGCTGCAGATCGATGCTTACTACATGAACCAGGGACGGCCGCTCTACCAACGCCAGGCGGCGTTCCTGCTGACACCTGAACGCGCCTTGATTTTTTCCACCACCGCGCAAGCCGATTTCAGCCCACAGCAGAACCAGGACTGGGACAACTTGCTGGCCAGCTTCACCCCGCGCAACCCGGTGGTGACCAGCACCGAATCCGGCGAACAGGAGTAACCCCTCATGTTCGAAGCGGCCAGGTTTGGCGACGATATATCGCACACCAGCGCATTGGGGGGCTTTCTGATCGGTGCCGCCCTGGGCATCGCACTGATCGCCACGGTGGCCATCGCCACATTCACCTGCGGGTTCGGCGTGGCGTTGCTGGCCGGCCTTGCAGCGGGGATCGGGGGCAGCTTGCTAACCGCCGCCGGGGAGGCCATAGGCAGTATGTTTTCTTCCCCCTCCGGGACGATTGCGACTGCCTCACCGAATGTCTTCGTCAACAGCCGTAAGGCCGCCCGGGTCGAGAAAAGTATGGGGGCATGCGACAAACATCCAGGCCCGGTGCAGATCGCCGAAGGCTCGACCAACGTCTTTATCAACAGCGTGGCCGCGGCGCGCAAGGGCGACAAGCTGACTTGCGGCGCCACTATTTCTGGCGGTTCGGACAACGTCATCATCGGCGGCGGCACCTACCGTTACCTGCCGGTGGACGATGAAATTCCCAAATGGCTGCGCACCACCGTGGATGTGTTGATGGCCATTGCCGGTGCGGCCGGTGGCATTGCCCAGCTGATCAAGGCCGGTACCCAGGCCGGCATGAAAGCGGTCATGCCCTGCGCCTTGAAGTTCACCGCAGGCTTCGTCGCCGGTGAGGTGGCCAGTCGTTACGTGGTCGAACCGGTAGCGCGCAAGGCCATCGGTGGCCTGGTCGGCAACCCGGTCGATCTCACCACCGGCCGCAAACTGATCCCTGATGAAATCGACTTCAGCCTGCCGGGCCTGATGCCCATCGAGTGGTCGCGCTTCTACGCCAGCGACCTGAGCGTCGACAGCATGCTTGGCCGTGGCTGGGTGTTGCCTTGGGAGCAGAGCCTGCGCCGGTGCGGCAGCTTCATCTACCTCACCGACAACCAGGGCCGGGAAGTCCCGTTCGTCACCCTGCAACCGGGCGAGCGCATCTACAACCCGCACGAACAGGTGTACCTGGTGTGCACCGAGGGCGGCCACTACCTTCTGCAGACGCTGGACAACCTGTTCTTCTACTTCGGCGAAGTGCCGGACGACGACAGGCAGGTGCCGCTGCAGCGCATCGAAAATGCCCTCGGCCACTTCCTGCATTTCACCCGCACCGAGCAAGGCACGCTGACCGACATCAGCGCCACTGGCGGCACACGCGTGCACCTGCACTACGACCACCCGCTGGGTCGCCTTACCGACATCAAACGCGTGGTCAACAACCAGGCGGTCGAAACCCTGACCCAGTACCGCTATGACGAGCAGGGTCAGCTCAGCACGGTGATCAACCGCAACGGCGACACCGTGCGCAGCTTCAGCTACGCCGACGGGGTGATGGTGACCCACAGCAACGCGTTGGGCCTGGGTTGTCATTACCGCTGGGAAACCCTCGGCGGCCAGCCACGGGTGGTCGAGCACTGGACCAGCGACGGCGAGCACTTCCACTTTCGCTACGACCTTGAAGGGCGCACCAGCTGGGCGACCGATGTGCTTGGTCGCGAACTCGAGGTGCACTACAACGCTGACCATCGAGTGATCGCCAGCCGCGACTATGGCGGCGAACGTTACGCGATTGACCTGGACGACAACGGCAACATGGTCGGCCTGGGTTTGCCGGACGGCAATCGGCTCAGCTTCACGTACGACGAATTTGCCCGTTTGCTCGAAGAGACGGACCCACTGGGCCGCAAGATCGCCTACGAATACCACCACCTGACCACCCTGGTGACCAAGGCCAGCTACCCGGACGGCAGCACCTGGCAGGCTCGTTACGACGACAAGGGCAACCTGCTTGCCGAAACCGATGCCCTGGGCCAGCTCACCGAGTACCTGAACAGCGACGATGGCTTGCCACACACCATCATCGATGCCAACCACAAAGCCAAATACCTGTGGTGGAACACCCTGGCCCAGGTCGAGCGCTATCAGGACTGTTCGGGCAAAAGCACCCGCTATCGCTACGATGAGCGCCAGCATCTGGTGGCAGTGACCGATGCGCTGAACCAGACCACCACGTTGGAACGCAAGGCGGACGGTGAAGTACTGCGCATCAACCATCCGGACGGCAGCGCGGAAAGCTTTACGTACAACGTCTATGGCCAGGTGCTCAGCCACGCCGACGGTAAAGGCCAGATCACACGCCTGTTGCGCACCGCACGTGGCTTGCCGAGCAGCCGTCAGGACGCCAAAAGCCAACGCATTGCTTACGAGTACGACAAGGCCTTGCGCCTGACGGCCTTGGTCAATGAAAACAACGCCACCTACAGCTTTGCCTACGATGCCTCGGATCGGCTGAGCGAAGAGGTGCGGGTGGACAACCTGACCCGACGTTTCAGCTACAACGAGGGCGGTCACCTGACCCGCGTTGATGAAATCGGGTATGGCGAGCGAGGTGAGCGTCCGGAGCGCAGCACGGTATTTGAACGCGATGCCATTGGCCGACTGATCGCCAAACTCAACAGCGATGCGCGTCAGGAATACCGATACGACGAGGGGGATCGACTGCTGAGCATTCAGCGCGAGCCAACCGCTGCGGGCAAGCGGTTAGGCATCACTGAAGAGAAGCTCGACTACTCCTACGACCCGCTGGGGCGGCTGACTCAGGAAATCACTTCCGATGGAGCATTGAGTTACGAGTACGACCCGCTCAGTAACCTGACCACGCTGACCTTGCCGGACGGACGCAAGGTCAATCATTTGTATTACGGCAGTGGCCACCTGCACCAGTTGAACCTGGATGGTCAGGTGATCAGCGACATGGAGCGCGATGACCTGCACCGCGAGGTGTATCGCACCCAAGGCAGGCTAACCAGTTGCTTCGGTTATGACGCGATGGGGCGCAAGGCGTGGCAGTTTGCTTCGACCTTACCTGCCGAGAAGCTTTCGCAGGTGCATAACGCCGGGATCAATACCTCATTGCTGGTGGAGCATGCATACAACCCGATTCACCGGCGTTATCAGTACGACCCGGCGGGTGAACTGGTACGCACGCTGGACAAGCTGCGTGGCGAGATCAAGTACGAGTACGAGGCCAACGGTCAATTACATAGCCGCGATACCGGTTCGCTGGTGAGTAGTGAGGAATTCCGTTACGACGCCGCGGCCAACCGGTTGAACTTCAATACCAGCCAGTTCGACAAGGTCAAAGACAACCGCATCAGGCAGTGGCGTGATCAGGAATACAGCTATGATGCTTGGGGCAATCTGATCGAAAAGCGCTCGGGGCACAGCAAGCTGCAGAGCTTCAGCTATGACTGCGAGAACCGCCTGGTCCGGGCGCAAACGCTGGTCGAGGGCAAGCTGCAGAGCACGGGCGAGTATCGCTACGACAGCCTTGGGCGGCGGGTGGCCAAGCAGTCGGATATCAACGGCAAAACTGAGCAGAAGCGCTTTCTTTGGCAAGGCCTGCGGATGCTGCGGGAAGAGACGCCGGAGCAGAGCAGTTTGTACCTCTACGAGCCGGGTAGCTATGCGCCACTGGCGCGTGTCGATCAAGTCGAGGGCGAAGAGCAAAAGCTGTATTACTTCCATACCGATCAGATCGGCACGCCGCTGGAGCTGACCGACAGCGAGGGGGAGATCGTCTGGCAGGCGACGTATCGGTCTTGGGGCACGATAGAGCAACTGACGGTCAATGAAGTTGAGCAGAACCTGAGGTTTCAGGGGCAGTACTTTGACGACGAGACGGGGCTGCACTACAACACGTTTCGGTATTACGATCCTGAGGTGGGGCGGTTTGTAACTCAAGATCCAATAGGGCTAGTGGGAGGAAATAATTTATATCAGTATGCCCCAAGTCCAATTGGGTGGATAGACGAACTAGGGTTGTCATGTAACTCTGATGCGAAAATTCTCAGGCAAAATCTCGGTGTAAGCCCTCGGGGAGGGGGGCAATACGACGCACACCATATCGTGATGTCGAATTCCACAGATGTGAGAATGGACGCTCTTCGTAATAAAATGAAAGATTTCGATATTGACATAAATGATAAGCGTAACGGTATCTGGCTGCCAAATACCGAGTCTGCTAGAGTTCCTGGGACAACTGCAACACCTCATAAGGGGGCTGGCGTGCATGGTAAAGCATATAAGCAGCACGTGTTTGACAAGCTATCAGGAGCCAATTCTAGAGAGGAGTTTTTGAACGCTTTGTCAGATGTTAAAAAATCCCTTTTTGATGGTGTTACGTTTAAAACTGTTAGGTGAAAGTATGACGTTGATTGCTCTGAAGCTTTTGAAGGATGAGGCGTTAAGGAAAATGGAGGACACTTCTTTTCTTTCTGTTTTTGAGAAAGATTATGTTGAGTGTACTAGGGTGCTATGGTCAAAAGGGCCAGCGATCTCTATTGTTCCTTATGAGTTGGAATTGACAGGGGTGGCACCCTCCAAAATGGTTTATAAAGAGCCGTTAAGCAAAAAGAATATCTTTAAGCATTATTATGGTGATGATGGTGTTGGAAAAATTGAAGTATATAATTCTGGGGGGGAGGTTCATGAATTCGAATACTTTGTTTATTTTGATGGTCGAGCGTGCTCGCTTAAAAAGAATCGACATGGTGAGAACGTATGGATAAAGATAGTGGAGATTGAAGGCGGGGTAGTAGTTAGAGCCTGTCGAGTTGACTTTGATGCGGAATTCTGGTCATTTGGATATGCTTGGCACGAAGGCGTACTTCAGGAAATAATTACTTTGTCTTCGAATAGTGTTCCTGGAGTGCATGTTTTTCCAGAGTATGGTGAGGGTCGAGAGTTGAAGGGGATGTATTTTATGCGAGGTGATGTGAAAGTGTATTTATATGAGCGCTGAGTCATTTCGTTCATTGCTTGCTGGGTTGCGATCAAGTTCCGAGGGAGCACTGAGTTACGAGTACGACCCACTCAGTAACCTGACCACGCTGACCTTGCCGGACGGACGCAAGGTCAACCATCTGTATTACGGCAGTGGCCACCTGCACCAGTTGAACCTGGATGGTCAGGTGATCAGCGATATGGTGCGCGATGACCTGCATCGCGAGGTGTATCGCACCCAAGGCAAGCTCACCAGCTGCTTTGGCTACGACGCCATGGGCCGCAAGGCTTGACAGTTTGCCTCGACGTTGCCGGCCGACAAGCTCTCACAAGTGCACAATGCCGACATCACCACCTCATTGCTGGTGTACAACCCGATTCACCGGCGTTATCAGTACGACCCGGCGGGTGAACTGGTACGCACGCTGGACAAGTTGCGTGGCGAGACCAAGTACGAGTACGAGGCCAACGGTCAATTACATACCCGCGATACCGGTTCGCTGGTGAGTAGTGAGGAATTCCGCTACGACGCCGCGGCGAACCGACTGAACTTCAACACCAGCCAGTTCGACAAGGTCAAAGACAACCGCATCAGGCAGTGGCGTGATCAGGAATACAGCTACGATGCCTGGGGTAACCTGATCGAAAAGCGCTCGGGGCACAGCAAGCTGCAAAGCTTTGCCTATGACTGCGAAAACCGCCTGGTCCGGGCGCAAACGCTGGTCGAGGGCAAGCTGCAGAGCACGGGTGAGTATCGCTACGACAGCCTCGGGCGGCGGGTGGCCAAGCAGTCGGATATCAACGGCAAAATTGAGCAGAAGCGCTTTCTGTGGCAAGGGCTGCGGATGCTGCGGGAGGAGACGCCGGAGCAGAGCAGTTTGTACCTCTACGAGCCGGGTAGCTATGCGCCACTGGCGCGTGTCGATCAAGCGGAGGGGGAGGAGCAGAAGGTTTACTACTTCCATACCGATCAGATCGGTACGCCGCTGGAGATGACCAACTGTGATGGAGAGATCGTTTGGCAGGCCACCTATCGGTCCTGGGGCACGATAGAGCAACTGACGGTCAATGAAGTTGAGCAGAACCTGAGGTTTCAGGGGCAGTACTTTGATGACGAGACTGGACTGCACTACAACACGTTTCGGTACTACGATCCGGAGGTGGGGCGGTTTGTTACACAAGATCCAATAGGTCTGCAGGGAGGCATTAATTTATACAAATATGCAATGAATCCTGTTGTATGGATCGACCCATGGGGGTTAACGTGCTCCAGCGACGCTAAGGCGCTTAGGGAAAATATGGTCGCCGCGGGGAAGTCGGAGCCTAGCTTCAAAAATTCTGCTCACCATATTGTTATGTCCAACTCCACTGATGTGCGGATGGTTGCGCTTCAGGGAAAAATGAAAGATTTGGATATTGATATAAATACTGCTCACAATGGTATTTTCCTACCTTCAAATAGTAAGGTAAAACTGCCGGCGGGTAACACTTTGCCTAATCATGCCAGTATTCATACTAATGCGTATAAGCAGAAGGTATATGATCGGCTGGTGTCGATAAATAATAGTAGTGATTTTCTGAGTGAGCTAAATAAGATGAGCTCGGAAATTGCGCGTGGAGTGTTTTGATTGGAGAGTATTTGTATGTATGATTTGCATGAGATTGAAAAAAAGTATGAGGAGGTTGGCTCTGAATGTGAAAGATATTTGTCCGATTATATGTCTAGCGTCTCTCCAGAGTTGTGTCGGTCGGTAATAAGCAAGGGTGCTATGTATAATTTGCGTCCTTATGAGGTTGAGCGGGCAGGGTATAAGAAGGGTAGAAAGCTCAATAAGTTGCCGGTTAACATAAAAAATACTCACGTTTATCATTTTGATGAACGTGGGCGCGTGATTTTTATCGAGATATATGGTCAGGCCGAAAATATAGTAAATAAAGAGTTTTGTTTTTACGGAGATGGTTGCCTCGAACGTATTCACTTTACAAGCTCAGGTGACCTGAGGAATATTTCAGTTTCTATTTTTGATGGCGATTTAGTTAGAAGGGATCTCAATTGGGGGATGTTTGGGTGTAGCATCTCAGATTATGTATACTCTGGCAGTCGGCTTAGCAGAATTCGCGTTCAGCAGAAGGAGCATGCAGAGTCTTCGTTTTCTGGATTTGATGTTGTTTTTGAGTATTGTGGCGAAGAGCTAGAGAGTATTATAAATATTTTCCCTAATGGTTATCAAGAGCAGCGATTCCCTTGACTTTTATAGTTAAATATTTTCTTTTCTTGATGGTTCTGTTTAAGATTCGCCTAAGCGAGCTAGGACAACTCACAAGAATAATGCTTGCGGCAAGCGGTTTGGCAAAAAGTAGGCTGTTCATAATGCGGTATTTAGTTGTTGGAAATAGTTGGTTTGAGCTTTGATGATCGGTTAATGCTCTAGATGAATAATGTTGGAGGTTGCGTGCATTAAATTTTTGAGAAGGAGGTGTCATGAGTTATATTGACAGGTTGGCGTTGGAGATTAATGCAAGTGGAGAATGTCCAGTGATTGCTGGTGGCGCTACCGATGAAGTTATAAGCACTTTCGAGAAGGTGCTGGGAGTGAAGTTTCCTGAGTCATATATAGAGTTTCTAAAAAAATATGGTGCCTTATCATTTGCCGGTGATAATTACTATGGGGTTACTAAGAGCGGGATTGATGCGGTAGCTGTTCCTAGTGTGGCTTTCGCGACCAAAAGCGCTCGTGCAGATGGTGATGCAGACGATTCGATGGTTGTAGTTAAAGCTTCAGGATATGGCCCGATTTACTCAATTGATACCTCCATTATCGGAAGTTCTGGAGAGCCTGTTATAGTGGAAACGGAGCTTTCCTTTAAGCGGTCAAAGGAGAAAAATATAATCTATCAGAATTTTCAAGAATTTTTTAACGATATGATCAGGCAAGCAATCAAAGAGTTGTAGTGATTGTCAAGGTTGGTTTTCGGTTAGTCGGAGTGCCGGTGCACTTAGCAACAGATATGATCGAGCTTTCATTTTTAGGTATTTATTAGTCTGGGTTTTTTGTATTGCGCGTTCCATTGACGCTAAAGTACTGAAGTGCAGGGGGCGAGGCTTTGCTAGGAAGGGTTCATGCGTCTTGGCTTAAATGGTGATATCTGATTTTGATCTTTAATAACTCGTAAGTCGAGGTGCTGGGGCGAGTGACGCACTATTACCAAACTTTATATGTGTATTTCGGTTTTTAGAGTTGTCAGTAGATTTTTATCTCGTTGTAGGTATGTTGCATAAGCGCAAGTGGCGAAAGAGTGCGTTCAGCTTGGTATGCCTATAGGTGACTTGTTGAGTATATTGGTTCTATTAGAACACTATATATTAGCCCTTGCTGAGAAAGGGACGAGCGTACGACGTGCCCTATGAAAGCGGTCATGCCCTGCGCCTTGAAGTTCACCGCAGGCTTCGTCGCCGGTGAGGTGGCTAGTCGTTACGTGGTCGAACTGGTAGCGCGCAAGGCCATCGGCAACCCGGTCGATCTCACCATCGGCCGCAAACTGATCCCTGATGAAATCGACTTCAGCCTGCCGGGCCTGATGCCCATCGAGTGGTCGCGCTTCTACGCCAGCGACTTGAGTGTCGACAGCGTGCTGGGCCGTGGCTGGGTGTTGCCTTGGGAGCAGAGCCTGCGTCGGCGCGGCAGCTTCATCTACCTTTCCGACAACCAGGGCCGGGAAGTCCCGTTCGTCACCCTGCAACCGGGTGAGCGCATCTACAACCCGCACGAACAGGTGTACCTGGTGTGCACCGAGGGCGGCCACTACATTCTGCAGACGCTGGACAACCTGTTCTTCTACTTCGGTGAAGTGCCGGACGACAGCAGTCGGAGATCAACGGCAAAACTGAGCAGAAGCGCTTTCTTTGGCAAGGGCTGCGGATGCTGCGGGAGGAGACGCCGGGGCAGAGCAGTTTGTACCTCTACGAGCCGGGTAGCTATGCGCCACTGGCACGGGTCGATCAAGCGGAGGGGGAGGAGCAGAAGGTTTACTACTTCCATACCGATCAGATCGGTACGCCGCTGGAGCTGACCGACAGCGAGGGGGAGATTGTCTGGCAGGCGACGTATCGGTCTTGGGGAACGATTGAGCAGCTGCCGGTCAATGAAGTTGAGCAGAATCTGAGGTTTCAGGGGCAGTATTTGACGACGAGACGGGACTGCACTACAACACGTTTCGGTACTACGATCCGGAGGTGGGAAGGTTCATCACCCAAGATCCGATTGGTGTTCTTGGTGGCCCGAATTTGTATGGCTATGTTTCAAGCCCATTCACCCGAATTGATCCTTGGAGTTGGTGCGAAACTAAAGGAATGGGGGTAAGCAAGTCTGGACATCATGTACCATCCGTACGGAAATCAAAAGGTCGGCCATTTGCTGTGTCAAGGTCGGATAAGACCCGGCCAACACTATTCCCTAAAGGAGAAAACCCAGAACATGAGCATTGGCTTTTGCATGAGGCTGAGAGGGGGCCGATTGGGCCGAGACAGGGTGACTTCCCAGGGACAGATGATTAGCTTTTCGCTGCATACCGTGAAGCATACAAGGATTTGGATCACATTAAGGTAGATGTTGTTTCACCAAATGGTACTCATGTGCTGGGTGAGAATGTAACCCCACGTGCTGCGGTTGATTTAATTGAAGACTGGCTAAGAGAGGGTGGATTAAGATGAAAATTGAAACCTTGAGCGATGTGAGGAAAATAATCCAAGAAGCAGGTTTCTTTGAAGCTGTCATTTCCAGTGTGAGTGATTGGGATGAAGCTTTGGATGAAAGGGATAATGAGAAATTTGATAAGGCTTGGGTGGATTGCTTCAATGAACTAAACGCTCTCACTTGTGGCGATATGGCTGACGAAAAAATTGTGAAGGATTTAAGGGAGTTCTCCTTCAAAAAAGTATTTCCGCTGGCTCGTAACTCTGAAATTGCAAGTTATATATCTGATGATATTGGTCTTGTGGCTGACGCAGTCTCAAAGGCTAATTTCAAGGGCTGGGTCGCTGAGCTTTTTGAGGCGTACTTGTCTGGTGAGTTTCCTCGCTAGCTCAGGCGGTTTTAGTTTTTTGTGTTTGGTTGGTTTGTTGTGGTTTTGCATTCTAGGTTGTGAGGTTTGTTAGAGTGGGCAGCGGCAAAATCTGAGTGCAACACTGACCATTCCGGTACGGTGCGGCTCCTATATCTTATTCCGAACCCAGCGTTGAAAGCTGACTTGCGGCGCCACTATTTCTGGCGGTTCGGACAACGTCATCATCGGCGGCGGCACCTACCGTTACCTGCCGGTGGACGATGAAATTCCCAAATGGCTGCGCACCACCGTGGATGTATTGATGGCCATTGCCGGTGCGGCCGGTGGCATCGCCCAGCTGATCAAGGCCGGTACCCAGGCCGGCATGAAAGCGGTCATGCCCTGCGCCTTGAAGTTCACCGCAGGCTTCGTCGCCGGTGAGGTGGCCAGTCGTTACGTGGTCGAACCGGTAGCGCGCAAGGCCATCGGTGGCCTGGTTGGCAACCCGGTCGATCTCACCACCGGCCGCAAACTGATCCCAGATGAAATCGACTTCAGCCTGCCGGGCCTGATGCCCATCGAGTGGTCGCGCTTCTACGCCAGCGACCTGAGCGTCGACAGCATGCTTGGCCGTGGCTGGGTGTTGCCTTGGGAGCAGAGCCTGCGCCGGCGCGGCAGCTTCATCTACCTCACCGACAACCAGGGCCGGGAAGTCCCGTTCGTCACTCTGCAACCGGGCGAGCGCATCTACAACCCGCACGAACAGGTGTACTTGGTGTGCACCGAGGGCGGCCACTACATTCTGCAGACGCTGGACAACCTGTTCTTCTACTTCGGTGAAGTGCCGGACGACAGCAGTCGGAGATCAACGGCAAAACTGAGCAGAAGCGCTTTCTTTGGCAAGGGCTGCGGATGCTGCGGGAGGAGACGCCGGAGCAGAGCAGTTTGTACCTCTACGAGCCGGGTAGCTATGCGCCGCTGGCGCGTGTCGATCAAGTCGAGGGCGAAGAGCAAAAGCTGTATTACTTCCATACCGATCAGATCGGTACGCCGCTGGAGATGACCAACTGTGATGGAGAGATCGTTTGGCAGGCCACCTATCGGTCCTGGGGAACGATTGAGCAGTTGGCAGTCAATGAGGTCGAGCAAAACCTAAGGTTTCAGGGGCAGTACTTTGACGACGAGACTGGGCTGCACTACAACACGTTTCGGTATTACGATCCGGAGGTGGGGCGGTTTGTAACGCAGGATCCAATTGGGTTGGAGGGAGGAAGCAATCTCTATCAATACGCTCCTGAGCCCCATGGCTGGGTAGATCCGTTAGGATTATCATGTGGCAAACTGCATGATAAGGTCATTGCGGAAGCGAACCAGGTGGCAGCACCTGGAGGTAAAATTACTGCACAACAAGCAGCAACTTTGAAAGGAAACTTGCCAGTTGTGCAGCGCCGTAGTGCCTTCCAGAATCAGGTGGCCCGAAAAGAGTTTGTTCGAGATCAAGACTACTTAATGAAACAGTGGGAGGTTAATACAGGGCGAGTTTGGCCAGAAGGGGCAACACCTCATCATGTAATTCCCTTGGAGAGTGGAGGTGCCAACAAGTGGTGGAATCTTATGCCGACGAGAGGAAGGCTGCCTAATCACTCGCTTCCTGGAATACCTGGGCCACACGCTGCAGGTGGAGTATTAAGAACAACTATCCAGCAGAGCAGAAAGGCCTTGCCGCCGGGTACGATAACAGATATGAGGGGTTGATATGTTAGATGCTGAAAAATTGGTTGATGATATAGCGCGTGCCAGATTTTTCTCCAGGATGGGTTGTGCTCCTGATTTAAATGAAGGGGTGATTTATGTGGAGAGCGTGTTTAAAGTTTTTGTTGAGCCAGAAGAGTCAGATTTTCATGGGGTCTATAAAGATCTTGAATGGTTACCGACTACTCCTACTCAAGAAGATCCTTTCAATTCGTTCCCTAAAGCTCCTAAAGCTCTAGTTGAGCTTAGACTTAAAGTTAGTAAGGCAGTTATGCAGTCGATTAAAGAAGTGCCAAAGGAAAAATTTATTGCGGGTGCACATGATTTTAGTGTGGCTGCACGAAATGCAGCTTGTTTTGCATTTCGACAATACGTGTCTGAGTGCTACTATGGAAGTGGCAGCGTTTGGTCAAGGGTGATTGATCTTTACTTTTCCGGGAGATGGCCTGTGGGGTATTCAAAGGATAAGCTGATTGTTATTTAGGTTGTTGTGAGCTTCGCTTTGTAGATCTGTTGTTAAGTCTGGTTTTTGCGGATTGCGGGGTAGGCTTTTGCTTGTTGTTAATGAGGAGTTTCATGTTAATTGATTTGGATCGGTTCTGCTTGAAATTGGAGTAGCCGCGAGTCAGGGTAACTGATTTAGGGGGGGGGGGCTGTTTGTTGGAGTTTTATTGATTGATGTCACGAGTGAGCTACATTGTTGTGCCGGTAACACCAGGGATGAGTTGGTGTTGAAGGTCTCGGAATGGTGTGTAAGTTTTAGTCGTTGGGCATGTTTTTATATTTGAGATATTTCTTTAGGTTGGACGAACGCAATGCTCATGCGACTATCTACACCTATAGATTTTATTTTTAAGTGGCGAAGCTGTTGGGCGGTCAATAATTAGGTGGAACTATGCCGATTGTATATAAAGCTGGCCTAAGTGATTCTGAGGTAAATGCAGTTGAGTCTGCGCTGAATGTAACGCTGCCTGATAGCTATAGGCAGTTACTAAAGCGTATGAATGGTTTTTATTTGACTGAGCCAGATTACGGTCAATTGCCGTTGCCAGCTATTGATGAGGGTGTTATCAGCTTTGACCGACTTTTTGGGGTCGTTCCGGATGAGGAGTGTAACGATTTGGTTGGTTTCAATAGTGGATTTATTGACGAGTTGAGCTTCATAAAAGGCGTGTTTGCCATTGGCGAGGATGGGGGTGGGAATCCCTATGTACTGATAAGTGAGCCCGGCCGGGAAGGTGTTTATTACTGGGATCGAACTCACTTGCATGAAGGGGGCTCAGTTAATAAATATGACATCGCGGAGCAGGATGAGTGTGGTCACCTGTATTTGGTTGCAAAAGATATTGAAGGGTTGTTTGATACGCTCGTCTCTTCCCTTGGTGGAGATGTAGCTATGGTTGAGGAAGCGTGATTTTGACCGGTTTCGTTAAAATCGGCATGCGGCGAGAGTTTGCTTAAGTTCGGAGAGTGTTCCTGCGTCGTCGACCGCTAATTGGTGGTGTTGGGGGTTAACTGTACAAATATGGCGCAGGCCTTATGCGCACCGTTCGCTAAGTCTGGCAATATACGGTGTGCTTTTGCGAGTTAAGTTGGTTGGTGAAACTAGAAGTCGGTGTTTTTTGATTGCTGGTTGCGGGGGTGTAAGTTATTTTTACGTCTCGAATGCGGCTGGTCTTTAAAAGTTTGGAGTAAGTCAGTGAGGCGGTTTTCGCCTCATTTTTTGTCATAAAGTCCACTCCAGGCTTGATATCTAGCTGGCTGCCAACTCGTAATGAAATAACAGGCCGCAAACTGATCCCCGACGAAATCGACTTCAGCCTGCCGGGCCTGATGCCGATCGAATGGTCGCGCTTCTACGCCAGCGACCTAGGGCCGTGAAATCCCGTTCGTCACCCTGCAACCGGGCGAGCGCATCTACAACCCGCACGAACAGGTGTACCTGGTGTGCACCGAGGGCGGCCACTACCTTCTGCAGACGCTGGACAATCTGTTCTTCTACTTCGGTGAAGTGCCGGACGACGACAGTCAGGTGCCGCTGCAGCGCATCGAAAATGCCCTCGGCCACTTTCTGCATTTCACCCGCACCGAGCAAGGCACGCTGACCGACATCAGCGCCACTGGCGGCACGCGCGTGCACCTGCACTACGACCACCCGCTGGGTCGCCTTACCGACATCAAGCGCGTGGTCAACAACCAGGCGGTCGAAACCCTGACCCAGTACCGCTATGACGAGCAGGGTCAGCTCAGCACGGTGATCAACCGCAACGGCAACACCGTGCCCAGCTTCAGCTACGCCGACGGGGTGATGGTGACCCACAGCAACGCGTTGGGCCTGGGTTGTCATTACCGCTGGGAAACCCTCGGCGGCCAGCCACGGGTGGTCGAGCACTGGACCAGCGACGGCGAGCACTTCCACTTTCGCTACGACCTTGAAGGGCGCACCAGCTGGGCGACCGATGTGCTTGGTCGCGAACTCGAGGTGCACTACAACGCTGACCATCGAGTGATCGCCAGCCGCGACTATGGCGGCGAACGTTACGCGATTGACCTGGACGACAACGGCAACATGGTCGGCCTAAGTTTGCCGGACGGCAATCGGCTCAGCTTCACGTACGACGAATTTGCCCGTTTGCTCGAAGAGACGGACCCACTGGGCCGCAAGATCGCCTACGAATACCACCACCTGACCACTCTGGTGACCAAGGCCAGCTACCCGGACGGCAGCACCTGGCAGGCTCGTTACGACGACAAGGGCAACCTGCTTGCCGAAACCGATGCCCTGGGCCAGCTCACTGAGTATCTGAACAGCGACGATGGCTTGCCGCACACCGTCATCGATGCCAACCACAAAGCCAAATACCTGTGGTGGAACACCCTGGCCCAGGTCGAACGCTATCAGGACTGTTCGGGCAAAAGCACCCGCTATCGCTACGATGAGCGCCAGCATCTGGTGGCAGTGACCGATGCGCTGAACCAGACCACTACCCTGGAGCGCAAGGCAGACGGTGAAGTACTGCGCATCAATCATCCGGACGGCAGCGCGGAAAGCTTTACGTACAACGTCTATGGCCAGGTGCTCAGCCACGCCGACGGTAAAGGCCAGATCACACGCCTGTTGCGCACCGCACGTGGCTTGCCGAGCAGCCGTCAGGACGCCAAAGGCCAACGCATTGCTTACGAGTACGACAAGGCCTTGCGCCTGACGGCGTTGGTCAATGAAAACAACGCCACCTACAGCTTTGCCTACGATGCCTCGGATCGGCTGAGCGAAGAGGTGCGGGTGGATAACCTGACCCGACGTTTCAGCTACAACGAGGGCGGTCACCTGACCCGCGTTGATGAAATCGGTTATGGCGAACGAGGCGAGCGTCCGGAGCGCAGTACGGTATTTGAACGTGATGCGATTGGCCGCTTGCTGGCCAAACTCAACAACGATGCGCGGCAGGAGTATGAGTACGACGACGCTGATCGACTGCTGAGCATTCAGCGCCAGCCAACCGCTGTTGGCAAGCGATTAGGTATTACTGAAGAAAAGCTCGAATACACCTACGACCTGCTGGGCCGGCTGACTCAGGAAATCACTTCCGATGGAGCACTGAGTTACGAGTACGACCCGCTCAGCAACCTGACCACGCTGACCTTGCCGGACGGACGCAAGGTCAACCATTTGTATTACGGCAGTGGGCACCTGCACCAGTTGAACCTGGATGGTCAGGTGATCAGCGATATGGAGCGCGATGACCTGCACCGCGAGGTGTATCGCACGCAGGGTAAGTTGACCAGTTGCTTCGGTTATGACGCGATGGGGCGCAAGGCGTGGCAGTTTGCTTCGACCTTACCTGCCGAAAAGCTTTCGCAGGTGCATAACGCCGGGATCAATACCTCGTTGCTGGTGGAGCATGCATACAACCCGATTCACCGGCGTTATCAGTACGACCCGGCCGGGGAATTGGTACGCACGCTGGACAAGTTGCGTGGCGAGACCAAGTACGAGTACGAGGCCAACGGTCAATTACATAGCCGCGATACCGGTTCGCTGGTGAGTAGTGAGGAGTTCCGTTACGACGCCGCGGCCAACCGGTTGAACTTCAATACCAGCCAGTTCGACAAGGTCAAGGACAACCGCATCAGGCAGTGGCGTGATCAGGAATACAGCTATGATGCCTGGGGCAATCTGATCGAGAAACGCAGCGGTCTGAGCCAGTTGCAGCACTTCAGTTATGACGCTGAAAACCGCTTGGTCAAAGCGGAGACACTGATCAACGGCAAGCTCGAAAGTGTGGGTGAGTATCGCTACGACAGCCTTGGGCGGCGGGTGGCGAAGCAGTCGGAGATCAACGGCAAAACTGAGCAGAAGCGCTTTCTTTGGCAAGGCCTGCGGATGCTGCGGGAAGAGACGCCGGAGCAGAGCAGTTTGTACCTCTACGAGCCGGGTAGCTATGCGCCACTGGCGCGTGTCGACCAGGCGGAGGGCGAAGAGCAAAAGCTGTATTACTTCCATACCGATCAGATCGGCACGCCGCTGGAGCTGACCGACAGCGAGGGGGAGATCGTCTGGCAGGCGACGTATCGGTCTTGGGGCACGATAGAGCAGTTGGTGGTCAATGAAGTTGAGCAGAACCTGAGGTTTCAGGGGCAGTATTTTGACGACGAGACGGGGCTGCACTACAACACGTTTCGGTACTACGATCCTGAGGTGGGGCGGTTTGTTACACAGGACCCGATTGGACTGGATGGAGGGTTCAACCTTTATCGATACGTACCGAATCCAACGGGCTGGATGGATCCTTGGGGTTGGGCCTGCATTCCGAATAAAGTTGCAGGCACCGCTCGAGAAGCAAGAGTGGGTAGTAGGCTTGAGGCTACTTTTGGTAAGCAAAATGTTTTAAAAGAACGTTACTTGAGGGACGCTAAAGGGAAGATTGTGAAAGGCCCGGACGGCACTGCACGGCGTGTGGACTTTGTAGTTAATCGTTCTGATGGAAGTTGGCAGCCAATTGAGGTCACTAGCAAAACAGCAGATAAAACGCTTCAGCTAATCAAGGAACAAGAAATACGTGAGGCTGGAGGGGTTTTTGTACGAGATCCTAAGACCAAAGAGTTGGTCGAAGTTTCGGATATTTCTAGGTTAATAAGGGTAAAGTAATGGTAGACTTCACAAAGTACAGTGTTCCAATGTTATATAGTAGAAACAAAAATTTAGAGTATAAGCAGCACATCATAGAGTCATCAACAGCATTGCTAGGTTTTTTGTGGCGTGAGGGGGTGATAGTAAATAATCCATTTGATGATGCCGGTAATTTGAAAATGGACTTCATTTTGAAACTTTCAGATCTCAGCCCGGAAGGAGTAGAGCTTTTTAAAAAAGCAATACCAATGTGGCTTCAGAAAAATGATCGCGGAGGTGACCGATCAGATGTGGGGGGGTTAGAAAAAGAATTAAAAAAAATTAGGTCTATTTGATTGGTTGGAGTCGGCCCGGAGTATTATTGTCAGATACTTTGGCCAAAATGAAAGGTCTAGGTATGTTTTAATCCCCTTCCGGGACGATTGCGACTGCCTCACCGAATGTCTTCGTCAACAGCCGCAAGGCCGCCCGGGTCGAGAAAAGCCTGGGGGCATGCGACAAACATCCAGGCCCGGTGCAGATCGCCGAAGGCTCGACCAACGTCTTTATCAATAGCGTGGCCGCGGCGCGCAAGGGCGACAAGCTGACTTGCGGCGCCACTATTTCTGGCGGTTCGGACAACGTCATCATCGGCGGCGGCACCTACCGTTACCTGCCGGTGGACGATGAAATTCCCAAATGGCTGCGCACCACCGTGGATGTGTTGATGGCCATTGCCGGTGCGGCCGGTGGCATCGCCCAGCTGATCAAGGCCGGCACCCAGGCCGGCATGAAAGCAGTCATGCCCTGCGCCTTGAAGTTCACCGCAGGCTTCGTCGCCGGTGAGGTGGCCAGTCGTTACGTGGTCGAACCGGTAGCGCGCAAGGCCATCGGTGGCCTGGTCGGCAACCCGGTCGATCTCACCACCGGCCGCAAACTGATCCCATGATGAAATCGACTTCAGCCTGCCGGGCCTGATGCCCATCGAGTGGTCGCGCTTCTACGCCAGCGACCTGAGCGTCGACAGCATGCTTGGCCGTGGCTGGGTGTTGCCTTGGGAGCAGAGCCTGCGCCGGTGCGGCAGCTTCATCTACCTCACCGACAACCAGGGCCGGGAAGTCCCGTTCGTCACCCTGCAACCGGGCGAGCGCATCTACAACCCGCACGAACAGGTGTACCTGGTGTGCACCGAGGGCGGCCACTACCTTCTGCAGACGCTGGACAACCTGTTCTTCTACTTCGGCGAAGTGCCGGACGACGACAGGCAGGTGCCGCTGCAGCGCATCGAAAATGCCCTCGGCCACTTCCTGCATTTCACCCGCACCGAGCAAGGCACGCTGACCGACATCAGCGCCACTGGCGGCACACGCGTGCACCTGCACTACGACCACCCGCTGGGTCGCCTTACCGACATCAAACGCGTGGTCAACAACCAGGCGGTCGAAACCCTGACCCAGTACCGCTATGACGAGCAGGGTCAGCTCAGCACGGTGATCAACCGCAACGGCGACACCGTGCGCAGCTTCAGCTACGCCGACGGGGTGATGGTGACCCACAGCAACGCGTTGGGCCTGGGTTGTCATTACCGCTGGGAAACCCTCGGCGGCCAGCCACGGGTGGTCGAGCACTGGACCAGCGACGGCGAGCACTTCCACTTTCGCTACGACCTTGAAGGGCGCACCAGCTGGGCGACCGATGTGCTTGGTCGCGAACTCGAGGTGCACTACAACGCTGACCATCGAGTGATCGCCAGCCGCGACTATGGCGGCGAACGTTACGCGATTGACCTGGACGACAACGGCAACATGGTCGGCCTGGGTTTGCCGGACGGCAATCGGCTCAGCTTCACGTACGACGAATTTGCCCGTTTGCTCGAAGAGACGGACCCACTGGGCCGCAAGATCGCCTACGAATACCACCACCTGACCACCCTGGTGACCAAGGCCAGCTACCCGGACGGCAGCACCTGGCAGGCTCGTTACGACGACAAGGGCAACCTGCTTGCCGAAACCGATGCCCTGGGCCAGCTCACTGAGTACCTGAACAGCGACGATGGCTTGCCGCACACCGTCATCGATGCCAACCACAAAGCCAAATACCTGTGGTGGAACACCCTGGCCCAGGTCGAACGCTATCAGGACTGTTCGGGCAAAAGCACCCGCTATCGCTACGATGAGCGCCAGCATCTGGTGGCAGTGACCGATGCGCTGAACCAGACCACCACGTTGGAACGCAAGGCGGACGGTGAAGTACTGCGCATCAACCATCCGGACGGCAGCGCGGAAAGCTTTACGTACAACGTCTATGGCCAGGTGCTCAGCCACGCCGACGGTAAAGGCCAGATCACACGCCTGTTGCGCACCGCACGTGGCTTGCCGAGCAGCCGTCAGGACGCCAAAGGCCAACGCATTGCTTACGAGTACGACAAGGCCTTGCGCCTGACGGCGTTGGTCAATGAAAACAACGCCACCTACAGCTTTGCCTACGATGCCTCGGATCGGCTGAGCGAAGAGGTGCGGGTGGACAACCTGACCCGACGTTTCAGCTACAACGAGGGCGGTCACCTGACCCGCGTTGATGAAATCGGGTATGGCGAGCGAGGTGAGCGTCCGGAGCGCAGCACGGTATTTGAACGTGATGCGATTGGCCGCTTGCTGGCCAAACTCAACAACGATGCGCGGCAGGAGTATGAGTACGACGACGCTGATCGACTGCTGAGCATTCAGCGCCAGCCAACCGCTGTTGGCAAGCGATTAGGTATTACTGAAGAAAAGCTCGAATACACCTACGACCTGCTGGGCCGGCTGACTCAGGAAATCACTTCCGATGGAGCACTGAGTTACGAGTACGACCCGCTCAGCAACCTGACCACGCTGACCTTGCCGGATGGACGCAAGGTCAACCATTTGTATTACGGCAGTGGGCACCTGCACCAGTTGAACCTGGATGGTCAGGTGATCAGCGATATGGAGCGCGATGACCTGCACCGCGAGGTGTATCGCACCCAAGGCAGGCTAACCAGTTGCTTCGGTTATGACGCGATGGGGCGCAAGGCTTGGCAGTTTGCTTCGACCTTACCTGCCGAAAAGCTTTCGCAGGTGCATAACGCCGGGATCAATACCTCGTTGCTGGTGGAGCATGCATACAACCCGATTCACCGGCGTTATCAGTACGACCCGGCCGGGGAATTGGTACGCACGCTGGACAAGTTGCGTGGCGAGACCAAGTACGAGTACGAGGCCAACGGTCAATTACATAGCCGCGATACCGGTTCGCTGGTGAGTAGTGAGGAGTTCCGTTACGACGCCGCGGCCAACCGGTTGAACTTCAATACCAGCCAGTTCGACAAGGTCAAGGACAACCGCATCAGGCAGTGGCGTGATCAGGAATACAGCTATGATGCCTGGGGCAATCTGATCGAGAAACGCAGCGGTCTGAGCCAGTTGCAGCACTTCAGTTATGACGCTGAAAACCGCTTGGTCAAAGCGGAGACACTGATCAACGGCAAGCTCGAAAGTGTGGGCGAGTATCGTTACGACAGCCTCGGGCGGCGGGTGGCCAAGCAGTCGGATATCAACGGCAAAACTGAGCAGAAGCGCTTTCTTTGGCAAGGGCTGCGGATGCTGCGGGAGGAGACGCCGGAGCAGAGCAGTTTGTATCTCTATGAGCCGGGTAGCTATGCGCCGCTGGCGCGTGTCGATCAAGCGGAGGGGGAGGAGCAGAAGGTTTACTACTTCCATACCGATCAGATCGGCACGCCGCTGGAGCTGACCGACAGCGAGGGGGAGATCGTCTGGCAGGCTTCTTATCGGTCTTGGGGGGCGTCAGAGCAGATTCTGCTCAATGGGATTGAGCAGAATCTACGCTTCCAAGGACAATATTTCGATGCAGAAACAAGTTTGTGCTATAACACATTTCGTTATTATGATCCGGAAATCGGGCGTTATATCACCCAGGATCCGGTCAGTTTACTCGGGGGTATTAACCTCTATCAGTATGCGATCAACCCTCTTGGGTGGTTAGATCCACTGGGGTGGGCTGGAAATCCAGCAAACGCTACACATATTACATATGAAGGGATTAAAAATGGTAAGCCATATATTGGCTATGCGAGCAAACCAGGATTAGGTCATTCCGCGCAGGATGTTTTGGCGTATCGCTATTCAAATACTGCGCATTTTGATGTTCCCCCTGAACCATTTTTTGTTGGCGATGGTCAAGCTGGAAAAGATATTGCTCGAGGGTTGGAGCAACGAGTATTTGAAGATAGAGGTGGTCTTGAGGGGACTTCAAACAAGCAGAATCCCGTGGGTAAAAATAACCCCAATGGAGCACGGTACCTTGCGGCTGCTGATGAGTATAAAACCTCAAGTGGAAAGGCAAAAGTTAGCGGAAAAGTTAAAGGAGCGGTATCATGCTGAGAGCTTTGAAGTGGCAAGAAGATTTGGTTTTAAGTATAAAAGTGGAGGATGGTGTTTTCGCTATCGCTCAAATGCGAAACAACTATCTTTTAGAAGTGTTCGATGTTTTCAGGGCGGAGGATAACTGGGAAGGTGTCGATCTTAATCGTCTGGATGTCTTGTTCACTATCTTTGTGTCAGTGAAAAATATTAAGGGGGTTTTTTCACGCCTGACTACCGAGGCAGAGATTATCCCGAATCAACGGCCTGTCGAAAAACGAATGTTATCTGCTATTTTTGGGGCTCCAGGTAATACAGGGGCACGGCTGATTGAGTTGTCGGATGATTACTCAAATATTGGTGCTGAAACTCTCAAAGATTCACTCTCCCAAAAGGATGATTTGGATCTAATTTATCGTTATGAACTTTGCGGGATGGTCGGCGATCCCGAAAAAATTCTCTCCAGGCTTAAGAAATACCGAGAAACTGGTGTTAACTGGGATCCGTCTAAAGAGTTTTTGTTTCCCGGCATCCAGCTACCGTCACGGTAGGCTATGACTAGAGTTATGGTGGGCGGTTGCAGGAGCTGAGTGCAACGCAGTTATTGAATTGAAGCTGGAGCATCATGCCGCATAGCCATGGCTTCTTGCATTACTTCGCCCATGACTTCGATCGGGCACTTGAAATCGAAGCGCTTACGCGGGCGCATGTTCAGTTGCAGTGCAATGGCGTCGAGTTCTTCTTGGCTATGTACCGACAAGTCTGTGCCCTTAGGGAAATCCTGAAGAAGACTTCCTGATTTTGGCAAAATGCCCGGACTCCACCCGCCGAGTTTTCCGATGAAGCAAAATGACCTTCGCCGATGCCGAGTACGCCGGCAAGCGTAAGCAGACCCGCAAAGAGTTGTTCCTGATCGAGATGATTGGTATAGGGGTAAAACAAAAACTGGGGCAGGAGGTTGCTCGTGAAATTTGAGTGTGAAGTTAATGTTGATTTTAATGGAATTGTTATGTTCGACTTTCCTGGGGTTCAAATGATTTTCCCAGGAGGAATAGCTGAAGGTGATAATATTCTAGAATCTTTCACCTCCACTGATAAAGGGGATGAGGTTTTAGATGCTGGTCTTGCGTGGCCAATTATGGGGGTTGATGATGGAGGGTATCGTATAAGGATTTTTTGTAATGAAAAGCCAGTAGAGGTTGAGCGAAAAATTATATTTGAGGATAAGTTTTTTACTTAAATGTTATAGATACTTTGTATGTGGCTGATATGGCGGTATTTTGGGACTGGGAGGATTATACAGGCTGGATCGAAACCCCTGTGCCTAAGGGGAAGTATCAGGGAGTAGTAGCCGGCGTACACACTTACGACGAGGTTGGGGATGTTCACTATGGTTTTGATGTAGTGCTGCTTTCTGTGCCTGATGAGA
Source organism: Pseudomonas sp. S06B 330 (assembly GCF_002845275.2). Taxonomy (NCBI): domain Bacteria; kingdom Pseudomonadati; phylum Pseudomonadota; class Gammaproteobacteria; order Pseudomonadales; family Pseudomonadaceae; genus Pseudomonas; species Pseudomonas tussilaginis. The sequence goes on from NZ_CP088149.1 coordinate 2,383,143, forward strand.
TTGCTCGAACGGTTGAACCGCGCTCCGACTCCAGGCTGGTTTGAGCCTTACTTGCTTTGCCAGACACGCACAAACTCAACCACCTGACCTGTACTACGACAGCGGCCACCAGCCAGTTCAAGTTCGACTGTCAACTGTTCAGCGATTTGGATCGCGATGACCTGCATCGCGAGGTGTATCGCACCCAGGGTAAGCTCACCAGTTGCTTCGGTTATGACGCGATGGGGCGCAAGGCTTGGCAGTTCGCCTCGAACTTACCTGCCGAAAAGCTTTCGCAGGTGCATAACGCCGGGATTAATACCTCGTTGCTGGTGGAGCATGCGTACAACCCGATACACCGGCGTTATCAGTACGACCCGGCGGGTGAACTGGTACGCACGCTGGACAAGTTGCGCGGCGAAATCAAGTACGAGTACGAGGCCAACGGTCAATTACATAGCCGCGATACCGGTTCGCTGGTGAGTAGTGAGGAATTCCGCTACGACGCCGCGGCGAACCGACTGAACTTCAACACCAGCCAGTTCGACAAGGTCAAGGACAACCGCATCAGGCAGTGGCGTGATCAGGAATACAGGTACGATGTCTGGGGTAACCTGATCGAAAAGCGCTCGGGGCACAGCAAGCTGCAAAGCTTTGCCTATGACTGCTAAAACCGCCTGGTCCGGGCGCAAACGCTGGTCGAGGGCAAGCTGCAGAGTACGGGTGAGTATCGCTACGACAGCCTCGGACGGCGGGTGGCCAAGCAGTCGGATATCAACGGCAAAACTGAGCAGAAGCGCTTTCTTTGGCAAGGGCTGCGGATGCTGCGGGAGGAGACGCCGGAGCAGAGCAGTTTGTACCTCTATGAGCCGGGTAGCTATGCGCCGCTGGCGCGTGTCGACCAGGTGGAGGGCGAAGAGCAAAAGCTATATTACTTCCATACCGATCAGATCGGTACGCCGCTGGAGATGACCGACAGGGAGGGGGAGATTGTCTGGCAGGCGACGTATCGGTCTTGGGGCACGATAGAGCGGCTGGTGGTCAATGAAGTTGAGCAGAACCTGAGATTTCAGGGGCAGTACTTTGATGACGAGACTGGACTGCACTACAACACGTTTCGGTATTACGATCCGGAGGTGGGAAGGTTTGTGACACAAGACCCAATTGGTCTTAGCGGTGGTGTGAATTTCTACCAGTATGCACCGAGTGCTGTTACATGGATTGACCCTTGGGGATTAGCCTTCAAAAGCGTAAACTTTGAAGGCTCACCTGATCTTTTTCCTATATCAGGGAACCAAAAAAATATTGTCACAATCCAACTACAAGGTTCCAGAGGTAGAGATTTTACCGAGGCTTTCAAACAAGCTGGGTTGACGAAGGCCCAAGTCAAGAGGGTCGGCAAATACACATGGCACCATTTGGATGACTTTGATCCAATGACAGGAAAAGGAACTATGCAGTTGATTACCCAGTCGGCGCATGAGGCATCTTTGCCGCATACGGGGTCTGTAGCTCAATTTGAGAAACATTTTGGCCTATCGTCAGGGGCTTACGGAACATCGGAAGCAGTGGCGATCTCGCAAGATAAAGACTGGCTTAAAGGTCGGCCCCAGATAACGACTTCCACTACATGTTGAGAGTTGAGAGCGAATATGTTTAAGCTTTTGAAATCGGATTCGCCAGTCACTGAAGCTGATATTGAAGCACTTGAGATTAATATCGGATTTAAATTGCCTGCAGATTTTAAAGATTTTTATATGGATTTTAACGGGGGTTCTCCGAGTCGCGAATTTTGGGCCGAAGATGAGGATTTTGAGCCAATAAGGGTAGAGGATTTTAAAAGTATATCGCGTATCGGTGCGTCAGATGGTTGCGAAACTAAATATATAGGTGGTTGTTACAGGTTGATGCAGGAAAAAAAAGTATTGCCGCGGCAGTTGGTGCCATTTGCAAATGATGAGGCAGGTAATTTTATATGCATCGAAAAGGATTCGGGCAGAATTATTTATTTCGCAGTTGATGTCTTTCAGCCTGATATTGACATGCACCTTAATCACCTCAATGCTCAGAGGCATATGTCGGACTCTTTTGGTGAGTTTATAGAGTCCCTAGTCGATGAGGATGAGGTCGACTTTTGACGCGTAGTCGCACAATGTTGGTGTGGTCTCTACGGCGAGCTGAGTCAGCTGAATGCGGTCATCTTGGTAACTGCAACGTTGTGCACAGCTTCAGTTACGCAGTGGGCATGATGCTGACCCAGAATAAAAACAGGAACACACTTATGACCTGCTGGACCGGCAGACTCAGGAAATCATTCCGATGGAGCACTGAGTTACGAGTACGACCCGCTCAGCAACCTGGCCACGCTGACCTTGCCGGATGGGCGCAAGGTCAACCATCTGTATTACGGCAGTGGCCACCTGTACCAGTTGAACCTGGATGGCCAGGTGATCAGCGACATGGAGCGCGATGACCTGTACCGCGAGATCTATGGCACTCAGGGCAGACTGAACTGATCGGAAAACGCTCGGGGCATAGCAAACTCCAGAGCTTCAGCTATGGCTGCGGGAACCGTCTGGACCAGGCGCCAAATGGTGCAAGTAACGGCTCTGCACTGCGTATAACTTCTGCTGAATCCTTAGCAACTGGCAAACCATTACATAGTGGTGGGCATCTCGGGTCGTATTTTGACGCTGCACGTAATAGGTTAGCTCTCTCAGAACAGAAAATTGGAAATCTCACTACGGCTTCCGATAAGCAAATTCTCGGAAAAATCAGAGCAGTTGAGCGAAGTATGAGAATAAGCTTAGGCGCGGATGTGCTACGCCTACAGAATACCGACCCAAGACCCAAAGGTACTCGGTCAACTTGTTAAGGAGAGGCTATGAAATATTATATTCTTCGTCATGAGGACGTTAGTGGTGAATTCATCGATGGTGAGGTTAGCTTTCACCCGTCGATTGAAGGCTACTACCAAATTGGAAAAAGCGTGGTGTCAGCCGGTACGGTGGTAAAAGTTAAGCTGGATAAGCCAATAAAAAAAATGAATAGTGATTTTTTCTTCACCACATCGGGTGCTTTTTTTGTTTCAGATAAAATGAGGAAGGTTCTTGAAAAGCATCGTACTCTGGCCGAATTCTATGATGCCGATATTCAATATTTTGGAGGGAGGGGTGTTGAGGGGGAATATTATTTCATTCACGTCAGTTGTAAGATTCCATGCTTTGATTATTTAAATTCGGAGTACTCTGGAAAGACAATGATTCTTGATAGGATTAGTAAAGGCGAGCTTTCGTCTGATTATAGCGTGAGAGGTATAAAGAAGATGAGGGTGGTGGAAGGCGAGACGTTGGGGTTGGATTTTTTCTTTGTTGAAAATGTTATATGGGTTGATCCTATTGTGACGGAGTCTGTTGTGGTGTCCGCTAAGGCGGAAAAGTTAAATTTGAATATTGAAGAGATTTAGGCTTAATGGAGGTGGTTTTTATATTTTAAGAGCTATTTGTTGCGGTTTCTGGCGAACGAGGCGAGCGTCCAGAGCGCAGTACGATATTTGAACGCGATGCGATTGGCCGCCTGCTGGCCAGGCTCAACAACGATGCACGGCAGCAGTATGAGTACGACGACGCTGATCGACTGCTGAGCATTCAGCGCCAACCAACCGCTGTTGGCAAGCGATTAGGTATCAGTGAAGAAAGGCTCGACTACACCTACGACCTGCTGGGCCGGCTGACTCAGGAAATCACTTCCGATGGAGCACTGAGTTACGCGTACGACCCGCTCAGCAACCTGACCACGCTGACCTTGCCGGACGGACGCAAGGTCAATCATTTGTATTACGGCAGTGGCCACCTGCACCAGTTGAACCTGGATGGCCAGGTGATCAGCGACATGGAGCGCGATGACCTGCACCGCGAGGTGTATCGCACCCAAGGCAGGCTAACCAGTTGCTTCGGTTATGACGCGATGGGGCGCAAGGCGTGGCAGTTTGCTTCGACCTTACCTGCCGACAAGCTCTCACAAGTGCACAATGCCGGCATCACCACCTCATTGCTGGTGGAGCATGCATACAACCCGATTCACCGGCGTTATCAGTACGACCCGGCCGGGGAATTGGTGCGCACGCTGGACAAGTTGCGCGGCGAAATCAAGTACGAGTACGAGGCCAACGGTCAATTACATAGCCGCGATACCGGTTCGCTGGTGAGTAGTGAGGAGTTCCGTTACGACGCCGCGGCCAACCGGTTGAACTTCAATACCAGCCAGTTTGACAAGGTCAAGGACAACCGCATCAGGCAGTGGCGTGATCAGGAATACAGCTACGATGCCTGGGGCAATCTGATCGAGAAACGCAGCGGTCTGAGCCAGTTGCAGCACTTCAGATATGACGCTGAAAACCGTTTGGTCAAAGCGGAGACACTGATCAACGGCAAGCTCGAAAGTGTGGGTGAGTATCGCTACGACAGCCTTGGGCGGCGGGTGGCGAAGCAGTCGGAGATCAACGGCAAAACTGAGCAGAAGCGCTTTCTTTGGCAAGGCCTGCGGATGCTGCGGGAGGAGACGCCGGAGCAGAGCAGTTTGTACCTCTACGAGCCGGGTAGCTATGCGCCGCTGGCGCGTGTCGATCAGGCGGAGGGCGAAGAGCAAAAGCTGTATTACTTCCATACCGACCAGATCGGCACGCCGCTGGAGCTGACCGACAGCGAGGGGGAGATCGTCTGGCAGGCGACGTATCGGTCCTGGGGGACGATTGAGCAGCTGACGGTCAATGAAGTTGAGCAGAACCTGAGGTTTCAGGGGCAGTACTTTGACGACGAGACTGGACTGCACTACAACACGTTTCGGTACTACGATCCGGAGGTGGGGCGGTTTATCACCCAGGACCCAATCGGGCTGCGGGGCGGAGCTAATTTTTATGCCTATGTGCCTACCCCGACGCTTTGGATTGACCCGTTGGGTTGGGTACCATGGGAGAAAAATGGCTTTGAAAGCTGGTTTAATAGTGCTTCAGTCCAAGATGTCATTGATAACAAAAAGGGAGTGGAGGAGGCGCTTCGAAAACCTGGCGGGAAACATGAGATGTTCCCGGTTTCGATTGCCTCCAAGGCAAGGGAGCTTAGTTTTACTGCCCAAGAACTCAAGGAAATGACCGTGCCTACTAAAGATATTACTTTTGTCGGCGTAACTGATAGGCATGGCAATCCAGTGCCTGATGGCCCGCACCACGGAAGTAGCGCAGGTAGAAATTTCCATAATAAACTTATAAAGGACTTGGTTAAGACCAAGAGTAAGGCTGAAGCGTTGAGTGTCATTGATACACACCATCGTAATCACATGAAATTGGGGTCTTGTTAAATGGATATTTATGATATCGAGCGCTATGAAAAAGTGCATGTATGGGTGGGTACTAATTTTTCCCCGGAACCTGTATATCTCAAATATTTCGAGTTGGACTACTCTGTGGATATGGATGATCCCGCATATAAAGTCTGTGAATTTTGTCAGGATCTCGGAATAAAATGGTATGATGAGGACTTTATTGGGATCATTCCCAGGAAAACTCAAGAAGTGAGTTTGGATGAGCTCCTCAAGGAGTCATCTGTTGATTCTAGTGAGTTGTTGGATGTTAAAGCTGAATGCATAAGGCTGGGCATAGCCAAAGCCAATGCTATATTTTGGTATTCTGATGGGGGGGTTGTTGTGCCTCGGCCATTTAAAACTAGTTATAATGGGTTGACGTACATTGGTTTATTTGAGGGTAACTGATAGTGTTAATTGCAATTGCCGCATCAAAGGTCGATTGATGCTCTGGAATTCTGGGTGATGGCAACTAACCTTAGCCTGAATTAAAAGGGGCGGCAATTCGGGGTGTAGTTGATGAATGCAAGCAATGTTCGGTACATAACAGTCAACGACTCAAGAATAGTTGCTGGCGGGGAGCTGGAAATTGGCGGGGATAGAGTCTCTGTAAGTGACTTTGATTTTGGGCAGTTTGCTAGCCAGCAGCGTAGAGTTTTAATCGGTTGGTGTAGTGAGGCAGCAAAAGTAAAGTATTGAGCTGCTGTACGTAGTAGGCCAGTTTCCTGTAAGACCATGCCTCTCACTATTAGCAGGTCCGGGCCTGTTGTGCTCGATATTGGATCTGAGAAGCTAGGCTCTGTACGAGATCCCGAAAAACTCAATCGGCGTCCCTCGGAAGCTGAAATTTTGTAGAGTTTCCATCCATCTACGGAAAGGAATCCTGTGATGGCAAAGCGTTATGAACTCTCGGATGAGGCCTGGGCTGTGGTTGCTGATCCCCTCACCGAAACCCATTGCCGGGGGCGGCCCCGCCTGAGCGACCGCCTGATGCTCGATGGCGTGCTCTAGGTGCTCCGCTCAGGTGCTGCGTGGCGAGATATGCCGGAACGCTTCGGCCCCTGGTCAACAGTGTATTAACGGTTTCGGGGCTGGCGAAACCAGGGGACATTCGATCAGATGCTCAAACGCTTGCACTTGAGATTGAATGAGCAAGGCTTTATCGATTTGCAAACCTGGATGATCGACTCAACCGCAGTATGCGCAACCCGAGCCTCATCTGGCGCCGGGTGGCCAAGCAGTCGGAGATCAGATGCTTTGGCCAAAATGAAAGGTCTAGGTTTGTGAGTGGAGGGTGTCTATGAAATCTGGTGACTATTTCGCAATTCCTATGGACGATGGTCGGTTCGCCATCAGTCAGATAATTTGGATGGGAGGCGAAAGTAAGGATAAGAAGTTTAAGAATGTTTTTGCTTTTGGAGTGCTCTCAGTTGGGGAGAGTAAAACAGTACCAGATGGAGGCGGCTATTTAAATTTCAAGGATCATAAGGGTGAATTTTTTGTAGTATTCACGGCCGTTGATAAACTCAAGACGGGAGAGTGGTTGATTTTGAAAGATGGAAAGATTAATGATCCGTATTTGATAGAGTTCGAGTTTAATGTGGCGGGTACGTTATATCGTCTAGGGCACCCTGTTAGAGTGCTTGCTATCGAGGAATATCAAAATTATTTGCTTATGAGTGTTTCAGGTTATGCCTTGGTAGAGAGATTTTTGCATCAGCATTGAGTGTAAGGCGGCTTTAAACGGCTTCAGTGTACATCATGTTGAGGGGTTGTGAGAACTTATAGTGTTCGAGAAGTTTTGGAGAGTCTGGATAAGATGCCGGATTCGTGGTTTTACTTGCCAAATACGATCTGGACTTTGGAAACAAAAGGGGCTTTTTCTTTGGATGGTCGAGACTTTCCACCGGATTCTAATGGCTATTTACCACCGCAGGTGGCCAGTGAAGGCTGGGTTGAGACCTTGGATACGCCTATTATACAGGACGTAATAGACTATACGAACCAACAGCTGCCATCTCCTACGACTGAAGATTATTTTAAGGCATTTAAATTCTATTATGAAAATGACGCTTTTTTGGAGTTTTGATTTTTAGATTTTGTTTACTGTTGGCAGCGGCAAAATCTGAGTGCAACACCTGACCATTCCGGTACGGTGCTGCCCCTATGTCTTATTCCGAACTCAGCGTTGAAAGCTGACTTGCGGCGCCACTATTTCTGGCGGTTCGGACAACGTCATCATCGGCGGCGGCACCTACCGTTACCTGCCGGTGGACGATGAAATTCCCAAATGGCTGCGCACCACCGTGGATGTATTGATGGCCATTGCCGGTGCGGCCGGTGGCATCGCCCAGCTGATCAAGGCCGGTACCCAGGCCGGCATGAAAGCGGTCATGCCCTGCGCCTTGAAGTTCACCGCAGGCTTCGTCGCCGGTGAGGTGGCCAGTCGTTACGTGGTCGAACCGGTAGCGCGCAAGGCCATCGGTGGCCTGGTCGGCAACCCGGTCGATCTCACCACCGGCCGCAAACTGATCCCAGATGAAATCGACTTCAGCCTGCCGGGCCTGATGCCCATCGAGTGGTCGCGCTTCTACGCCAGCGACCTGAGCGTCGACAGCATGCTTGGCCGTGGCTGGGTGTTGCCTTGGGAGCAGAGCCTGCGCCGGCGCGGCAGCTTCATCTACCTCACCGACAACCAGGGCCGGGAAGTCCCGTTCGTCACTCTGCAACCGGGCGAGCGCATCTACAACCCGCACGAACAGGTGTACCTGGTGTGCACCGAGGGCGGCCACTACCTTCTGCAGACGCTGGACAACCTGTTCTTCTACTTCGGTGAAGTGCCGGACGACAGCAGTCGGATATCAACGGCAAAACTGAGCAGAAGCGCTTTCTTTGGCAAGGGCTGCGGATGCTGCGGGAGGAGACGCCGGAGCAGAGCAGTTTGTACCTCTACGAGCCGGGTAGCTATGCGCCACTGGCGCGTGTCGATCAAGCGGAGGGGGAGGAGCAGAAGGTTTACTACTTCCGTACCGATCAGATCGGTACGCCGCTGGAGCTGACCGACAGCGAGGGGGAGATCGTTTGGCATGCGACGTATCGGTCTTGGGGCACGATAGAGCAACTGACGGTCAATGAAGTTGAGCAGAACCTGAGGTTTCAGGGGCAGTACTTTGACGACGAGACGGGACTGCACTACAACACGTTTCGCTACTATGATGCGGAATCTGGGCGATTTATTTCGCAGGACCCTATAGGTCTAGAGGGAGGGGTCAATTTTTACAAATATGCCCCTAATCCAATTGGGTGGGTTGATCCAAAGGGGCTGGCGAATTTATTTGAGTTGGGTACCTATGGCAGCTTAAATGGTGAGCCGCACCTTAGAGATAATCTTCAGGCCCATGAATTATTGAGGCATGAATATTTGGTGCAGCAAGAGGTGGCTGAGAAAGCATAGGCCGGGGATGTCTACCTTTCCGGGGGCAGTCCAGTCGGTCAGTTTGAGGTTTTCGAATACGAAGGCTTGTATGGCTATGCCACTGTGGATGATGCTCCGCCACCGCCGCCGGAGCGTTTTTATACCAATGAGTTGAGCTTCGTAAGACCCCAGAATCTAAAAGACAAGACTTTTCATGTGTTTACCATGACGGATATTGGACCGAGTCCTTTCTCGTCTGTGGTGGGGCGTTCTCCTGCTGCGCCGGATGTTGATCTTGAGACGTTGGCCCAACAATTGCCGGGGGAATTGAAAAAATCCTTGTCACATGTTGAGTGGATTGAGCCTGTCACACCAGTTGAGGTAGCAGGTCTGGACGCACGCCGTGTCGAGTTTCGCTGGCGGCAGCAAGGGCAACCGGTTCATCAGTTGCAACTGATCTTTATGCACCACGACGAACATCTGCAGCCGCTGCTGATGCACCGGCGGCTTGGGTGCGCTGGCGATCGCCGCAATGATCGGTGCGGGTGCTGCTACTGGTGCTGGTATAGGGCAACTGATTGGACGCTTGTCATTTGCTTGCCATGAAGCGGGTCAGATAGATAAGGGATCAGGAAATGTCCATATCAACGGCCAACCTGCAGCGCGGGTAGGGGACCGGACGGTTTGTGATGCCAAGATTAGTGCAGGGTCGCCGAATGTATGTATTGGCGGTGGAACCGAAACAACCGATGAAATTGACCCCGAGGTGCCGGTTTGGCTTGAACTGAGCGTGATGGGCATTGGACTCGCGAGCGCAGTGGTACTTGTGGGGCCTGCTATGGCTGCTTGGGGTTTATTGGGCGGGGTGCTGGGGGGCACTGCAGGGTACAAGCTTGGGGGAGACCTATACGGGGAGGATTCTAATCAACAGAAACTTTTAGCTTTTGGAGGTGCTTTCCTTGGCGGTGGTCTTAGTGCACGCTATAAGCTACAACCTAATGGAGGGTTGGGGTCTAATCTGGGTAATGTAAAGATCACCAAGAGAGCGGCGTTACCGCTAACTCCAAAAGCTAAGGGCGTGTCTCCTGAGGTTTATCAGAAACTTCGAGCTAGAACCCCAAGTAAAGAAATCCAAGCTATGGTTAACAAAGATGTAGCTCTCCCAATGAAAGATCCAGCACTTCCCGGGCTGGAGATCACCAAGCCACTGTATGCCGACCATGTAGTACCCATGAAGCAGATTACTGAAATGAATGGGTTTAATAAGCTTGCATTCGATAATCAGCTAGAAGTTCTAAACTATAAGCCAAATTCCTCACCTCTCAGTGAAACAGCTAACACTTCTCGAGGGGCTAAAACCTATGAACAATGGACGCGTTACAGAAAAGGTGGCATTGATGTTGATCCAAGTTTTAGAAGTAGTATGATGGGGCGATCAGCTGAACTTGAAATTGAGTTGCAGGAAAAAATCTATAGTCTTCTGCCTTAGGTGTTAGCCATGGTTACATTGGATGAAGTTGTCAATGATGTTCGAGGTTCTTTTGTCGGGCGGGATGTTTTTTTTTCTAAAAATGAAATCCCGAAAGAGGTTGCTGTGCCTGAGGGGTGGGTGGGGTTTGGAATAAATTTGCAAGGCGACCCGGTGTTTCCTGATGCTTGGTTAGATTTTTCAAGTGAGTTGCCCTGGGTTTTGTCTTTGTTAAAAGGCTGCTTGATTGGAACTGCCGTTTTGGGTGGCAGAGAGGTTGAATTGCTTTATATTTTTCATGACACTAATGGTTTTTACTATTACATTGGTGGGAAGCCGTTAGGTGGTGTGGCTTTGGCGGAAGTGAAACTTAAGGGCTTTCCTGAGCGGTTGTTGAGTTTTTATTTGAATGTGCATAATGGATTTACTTTTTTTCCGGCTCAATCAATGGGGCCTCAAAAAATTGAAAACACTACCTGTGTTGCAGACTTTATAGATGAAGAAGATGTTGGTTTTGCTGAACAATGGTTGACAGTGTTTTCTAATGGAGGGGGGGATTATTTGGCGGTTGATTTGACTAGCAAAAGTGCGGCTGAAGGATTGATTTGGTGGCATGAGGAGCCTGCTGAGCCCGAATTGAACGTTAACGTTTTTGATATCATGGATACTTGGATTTCTATATTTTTAGAGGATACGCGGTTGCGGGATGATTTGTTGGCCTAAGACTTGGATAAAGTTGGTTTCTAAAATAGGTTTTTGGTTGTGCGGAGTGCTTTAAAGGTTGCTGCGCTTCGTGTGCATCTTGCCGTTGAGTCGTCAGGACACCATGGGTTTCTGATTCCGAAATTGCCAATATGCAAATGGGCAAGCTTCCAAATAGAGAATGGCAGGTTCACCACGTTAAGCCACTGGATGATGGTGGTACCAACGCATTTGATAATCTTACTATGATTAAGAATGACCCCTGCCACACTGCTATAAATAACGCTTAGAATGCAATGGCTCGAGGTATGCAAGTGGGTGAAGTCAGGGTGTTGGATTAGCCGATGATCGATGTGGATATCTATCCATCTTTAGGGATATAAAAATGTTTGAATTAGAGAAAAAATCACCGATTTGAAGAGGATTTCCCATTGCTTCCCCGTGTCGGCGATGAAGTTGTGGTTGAGTTTCTCGGCGGCAACCCTGACCGTCCACTAATCATCGGCAGTCCATAGTTACAGATACTGCTACGTTGGCAATCTTCGATTTGAAAGCATTACGGCATCGAATGTCAGATACATCCGATTGGTGGAGCATACAAAAAGATGAGCTGTTCGAGATGAATGAGGGGAATGTGGCATTTCTCAATCTTGGGAGCGATGGCCAATATCAAGTTAAGGTGGTTGAAGATTTGCCAGATGTTAATGCTGGGGTTTATTTAAAATCCCCTTCCGGAGAGTTTTTTGTGGGCGCGGGGGAGGACGCGACTGGAGGTGGTCTTGAACCAGACGGTTCAGATGCCATACAAGGGTGCAGTATAAAACTGAATGCAGGAAGTTATCTTTTAAAGTTTGAAAGAAGTGGGGGTGTTATTTCTCTAGCATTTTTGCCATCAGAAGTATCTTTTAATGAGTTTTCTGAGCCTGTGCGCCTAAAAGGCTAGTTTTTGCATCTTGGTTTTAGGTCGTCAGTTGGGGGCTTTGATGGGGGCGAGTCATTTTTCAAGGTTGTGGAGTGATTAGAGGGTAAGGCTCTGAAACGAAACGAGCATGGAGCGCTCGCGAATAATAAGTTTAGCTCAAGGATTGGCCTTAGGGTTGTAAAATCAAACCTAAATATTTTTCCTGTCAAGGTGTGGTGACAATGAATGATGAGCTGACAATGTATTTGGCAGAACGTGTCAGGTGTTTTGCGCAACGCTGGAACAAAATTGAGCAAGACATACGGGACGCTAGTCAGCGCGAGGAAACGCTGCTACGGGAACAATACTCTGGTGATGAGTACCATTTCGTCTCGCGCACAGATTGGTTCGAAAAGATGGCTATACAGATTGCTCCGCTCTTCGACGCGTTCTGCACAGATAAACAGCGCGTTTACGGCGGAAAGTCGCCAAAAAGCTTCGGCTTTCCGGCTAAATTTAACGGTATTGAAAGTCCCGCGGAGCTTCGGGTGGAGTTGAAAACAAAAACGCGTGCTGAGGTGTACGTGAAAACAAGCACAAGCTTTGAAGATGAGTATCTGTTCGTTGTGTTGAAAAAAGCCGGCGAGTGGAAAATTGATGGTTACAAAAATCGTCGATATGGCGATGAAAAGTGGGCCGCGAAGATCCTTTGATCTATCCGCTTTAACCAAAGGCTTTACTGGCGAGCGCTGTACATTACCGACGCCCTGTACAGATGCTGCTCGTGAACCCGTAGGGGCAGCCGGGCTAGGGTCACACGGGCTACCTTAGGCTCTGTACGAAAAGCCTTGATACTCGGTGATGCTGCGTTGAAAACAGCCTCGGAACGCTCATTTACACCCCGTAAACTCCGCTTCCTCGGCTGTTTTCGCCTTGCCTGACCTTCGTCTCAAAACTTTTCATACAAAGCCTAGCCCCAGCCAAGCGCCGCATATCCTCAGATGTAAATAAACACCAACACCAACGCCGCCACCAGTGCCCACTTCTCCAGGTAGTACCGGGTACGGTTGCGTTTCTTCAACGCCTTACCCCGTGCGCGAACCTTGTAGATACGGGTAAACAGGCGGTTGATGCCTCCGGTTTTATCACCGGCATCATTCGGTGCAGCCGCGGCGGCCATGACGCTGCGGCTGAACCAGCGATTGAACGCAGTCGCCCAGCGGTATTTGAGCGGGCGCTCGACGTCGCAGAACAGGATGATGCGGTTGTGTTCGGTCTGGTTGGCGGCGTAGTGGATGTAGGTTTCATCGAACACCACGCCTTCGCCATCGCGCCAGGAATAGTTTTCGCCGTCTACGCAGATGTAGCAGCCATCGTCGTTCGGAGTGTCCAGGCCCAGGTGGTAGCGGTAGGAGCCGGCATACGGGTCGCGGTGGCGGACCAGCTTCGAGCCCGGCGGCAGGGTGGCGAACATGGCGGCTTTGACGGTACCAATGCTTTGCAGCAGTTCGGTGGTGCGTGGGCACAGTTTCATCGCCGAAGGGTGACTCTCGCCGTACCATTTCAGGTAGAAGCGTTTCCAGCCACTCTTGAAGAAGGAGTTGAACCCGACGTCATCGTACTTCTGTGAGCTTTTGATTTCACCCACATGCAGCAGTTGCTGGGCTTCGGCGCGTATTTCTTGCCAGTTGTCTTGCAACGGCTTGAGTTCGGGGAAGCTTTCTACCGGCAGATAGGGCTTGGCAGGCAGTTTGGAGAACAGGTAGAGAAAGACGTTCACCGGGGCCAGAAAGCTCGAGTGATCACCCAGTTGCCGGGTGATTTTGTGCCGTACACGCCCACGCAAGTGGACGTAGGTAATTGAGAATGCAAACAGTAGAACGAGAAAGATTTTCATGGGCGGGTACTTATCGGTGTGGCGATGCGCCATGGCTTGAGCAGGCCAGCATAAACAATCATGTCGTCGGTTTGTACAAAATGTTGCGGCTTTGCTGCCAGACATTAGTCCCAGACGCAAAGGTTTGCCTAAGGGATTTCGCCCTCGCATGCCCGCCAAGTCGGGGGTAGGGTGGGAGGGGCAAGTAGTATTTGGGAGCAGGAGATAAAACCCAATGACCGAAGCCTTGGAGCAGGGCGAGCCGTTCAAGCGGCTGTTCTTTGCCCTGGAATGTGAAGCGTCACAACGTCGCGCTATTGCTCGCTGGCGCAATGAGCTGGGAACCGGAATTGGACGCCCGGTGCCTTCTGCCAACTTTCATCTGACCCTGATGTTTCTTGGCGCGGTGCCCAATGCGCAGGTGGCCGGTATTTGTGCAGCGGCCGCAGCAGTGCCGGTGCCCGGGAAGTCGGTGACGGTGGCGCTGGACCGGCTGGAGGTTTGGCGTCCAGCCAGAGCGCTGGTGTTGACCCCCACGAAAACGCCCGCGGTATTGCGGCAACTGGTCTATGCCCTGCAGCAGGCGATGTTGCCGTTGGGCTTTAGCGAAACGCCCAGGGAATACCGTGCGCATCTGACCCTGGCCCGTCACTATCAAGGCCCGGTGCCCGAAGCGATGGTGGCGGCGGAGTTTCTCCTGCGGGCGCGGCAGTTCACCTTGTTTGAGTCACGCAAAGGGCGTTATTGGTCGTTGGCGCAGTGGCCACTACTGACTGAATGATGATGGGGTGTTGCGCGAGCCCATAGAAAAGTCGTCGCATGTTGTTTTCAAGTGGCTTCGCTAATTGTTATGTTATTACATAATCATTAAGGAGTCCCCATGAACTACCCCCTAGGAAGCTTATCGCTCGGTCTGTCGGCATCGTTGTTCTCGTTGCCGGCGGCGGCTGCAGAGCCGGTGTTGCTCGATACCCTGACCGTCAGCGAGCGCCACTATGCAGAATCCGTTACCGGCCCGGTTCAAGGTTATCGCGCCAACCGCTCAAGCACGGCGACCAAGACCGATACTGATATTCGCGACACCCCTCAGAGCATCGCCGTGGTGCCCAGTCAGGTGCTTGAAGACCTCAACAGCACGCGCATCGACCGGGCCCTGGATTTTGCCGGTGGGGTGAGCCGACAGAACAACTTTGGTGGCCTGACCTTCCTTAATTACAGCGTGCGTGGTTTCACTACCGGTGAGCTGTACAAGAACGGCTTCGCCGTCAACCGTGGCAGCTACAGCGCGCCAGACACCTCGAACATAGAACGCATCGAAGTGCTCAAGGGCCCGGCGGCCAGCCTGTATGGGCGCGGTGACCCCGGTGGTCTGGTGAACATCGTCAGCAAGCGTCCGCAAGCCGAAGCGTTCACGCAGTTCAAGGCCAGTGCCGGTAGCTGGGATCGCTACCGCAGCAGCCTTGATGTGAACACGCCGCTCAGTGAAGACGGCCGCGTGCTGTCGCGGGTCAATATGGCGGTGGAGGACAACGGCAGCTTTCGCGATTACGTTGGCAGTGAGCGGCGTATTGTCAGCCCATCGCTGAGCTGGCAGTTGAGCCCGCAGACCTGGTTGTCTATCGACAGCGAGTTCTCGCGCACTGAGTCGGTGTTTGACCGGGGGGTTCCGGCGGTGAACAACGAGCTGGGCCCGGTCAGCCGCTCGAGCTTCTTTGGTGAGCCCAATGATGGACGCATCCGCAACGATAACCAGACCCTGGACCTGACGCTTGAGCATGCCCTCAACGAAAGCTGGACGGTGCGCCTGGCCAACCACTACACCCAGGGTCGGCTCAAGGGCAACAGCTCCGAACCCCAGCGGCTGGTCGGCACCACCCTCAGCCGCTTTTATCGCGAGCGCGACTTTGAGTGGAATGACAACATCACCCAGGCTGAACTGCACGGCCAGTTCGACATTGCCGGTTGGCAACACCAGAGCCTGATCGGCCTTGAGTACGAGAACTACCGCAACAGCCAGAAGTATCCGCAGAGTGCGACGACCCCGGACTATGGCCTGGACATCTACAACCCGGTGTATGGCAAGCCTAAGCCTGCCCTGACCAAGGCCAATGATTTTTTCGAGCGCACGCAGAGTTACGCGCTCAACCTGCAAGACCAGATCACCCTCACCGAGCGCCTGCGGGGCTTGATTGGCGTGCGTCTGGAACATATAGAACAGACCGCACAGAACCGCACCAGCCAGGTCAGCAACACCCAGGAAAAAGACGTGGCCACCCCGCGCGTGGGCCTGTTGTACCAACTCACCCCGCAGGTCGGCGTATTTGCCAACGCCTCGACTTCGTTCAAGCCCAACAGCATTGGCACCCAGGGGCAGGTGTACAAACCGGAGAAGGGCCTGGGCTATGAAACCGGGCTCAAGCTCGACCTGTTCGACAGCCGTGTGGGCGCGACCTTGGCACTGTTCCGGATCGACAAGGAAAACGTCATCACTACCGATGCCTTTGGCGACAGCGTGGCTGCCGGCAAGGCGCGCAGCCAGGGTGTCGATCTGCAGTTCAGTGGCCAGTTGAGTGACGCTGTGCGGGTGATCGGTGCCTATGCCTATATTGATGCCGAGGTGACCAAAGGCGATGCCAGCCTGCCTGAGGGCAGTGACTTGCTGGGCATCCCTCAGCACAGCGGCAGCTTGATGGCGGTGTATGAGTTTCAAGAAGGTGTTCTGCAGGGGGCGGATGTCGGCGTAGCGGCGACCTACGTCGGCGACCGCTCCGGGCAGGCCGGGAGCAGTTTCCGCCTGCCGAGCTACAGCACCGTTGATTTGTTGGCCCACTACAAAGTCAGTGAACAGGCCACGGTTGGCTTGAACCTGAACAACCTGTTCGACCGCAAGTATTACGAGCGTGGTTACAACGCGGTGTGGAACATGCCGGGTGAGCCACGCAACGTCAGTGTCAGCCTGAGCCTTACGTTGTAGCCTTGAAGCATCGGTAAAGCGCTTCTAAGGTAGTGGGATTATGGACAATTCCACACAGGCAGGTGAGTGATGACAGACTCAATGGAACTGAATCGGCGCAGTTGGGATGAACGTGCGCCACTGCACGCGGAGTCCGTTGACTATGAGGTGGAGCAGTTCATTGCCCACCCGCAGCACCTGTCTGCAGTAGTGCGTTTCGATGTGCCGCGCCTGGGGGATATTCGTGGGCTGCGCACCGTGCACCTGCAATGTCATATCGGCACCGACACCTTGTCACTGGCGCGGCTGGGCGCCGAGGTGTGCGGGCTGGATTACTCCTCGCAGTCTCTGGCACAGGCGCGACGGCTGGCGGAGCGCTGCGGGGCGAAAATCGATTTCGTCGAGTCGGATGTGTACGCTGCCGACCAGGTGCTGACGCCGGGCAGTTTCGACATGGTCTACACCGGCATCGGTGCCTTGTGCTGGCTACCGAGCATTGAGCCTTGGGCGCGTACAGTCGCAGCGTTGCTTAAACCAGGTGGTCGCTTGTTCCTGCGTGAAGGCCACCCGATGCTGCTGGCCGTGAACGAGGATTATCAGGATCGATTGGTCATCGAGTATCCCTACTTTGAGCGTCAGGCACCGTTGGTGTGGGGCAGTGACCAGACCTATGTCGAAACAGCTACACCGCTTGTCCACACGGTTACACATGAATGGAACCATGGCCTGGGTGAGGTCATCACTGCGTTGTTAGGGCATGGTTTGCAGATCACTGCGCTTGTCGAGCATGACAGCATTCCCTGGGAGGCCTTGCCGGGGCAGATGAGCAAGAATGCGCAGGGTGAGTGGGCATTGGACAAGGAACGCTGGCGCTTGCCGTTGAGTTATACGTTGCAGGCGATGAAGCGGGGGTGATCAGCGGATTGCCTGATCAGCAAGGCTGGTTCCTACAGGGCCCGCGGTTTACGGGGTGATTTTCCCGCAGGTGCACTGCGTTTGCGTTTCTTCTTCCATGGCGTGCCGCCACGTCCGGCCGGGGTTGCCGGACCACTGATGGTCAAGCTCATCCCGGCACAGCGCTGCACTTGCTTGCTCATCCATGCCGACTGTTTAGCGACAAATTCCTCCAGGCTCATCTCGCCACTCTGAACCATGTCCAAGGCCTGTTCCCAGATTGCCGTAGTGCCCGGATCGGCAATTGCGCGAGGTACGGCATCAATCAAACTGAAAGCTGCGGGCGTGGCACTCAGTGCCTTGCCTTGCTTGACCAGGTAACCACGGTCCAGCAGCCCCTGAATGATCCCGGCACGGGTGGCCTCGGTGCCGATACCGGTAGTGTCCTTGAGCTTCTGTTTGAGGCGTGGGTCGTCGACCAACTTGGCGACGTTTTTCATGGCCTTGATCAAATCGCCTTCGGTAAAGGGTTTGGGTGGTTGCGTCCACAGGTCCTTGAGGTTCACCTCGGCCACGGCGCAGTCCTGACCTTGCTGCAAGGCTGGCAGGACTTGGGCGGCGGGGGCCTCACGGCCTTTGGCCGGAGTGAGGGCTTCAGGCAGGGCGCGACGCCAGCCCGGCTCGACGATCTGTTTGCCCACGGCACGCAAGGCCTGGCCTGCGCAGTCGAAATCGGCCTGGGTGCGGTCGTACTCGTGGTTGGGCAGGAACTGCGCCAGGTAACGGGCGCGTATCAGGGTGTAGACCGCCTTGTATTTGGGCGGCAGGCGCGAAGGGTCGCTGGCCGCTGCAGTGGGAATGATGCCGTGGTGGGCACTGACCTTGGCGTCGTTCCAGGCCCGTGACCGGCGTTGCGCCTGCAGGTGGTTCTGCAATGGGGCAAGGCTGGCGTCGGCACGTTGTAGCGCTGCAAGAATGGACGGCGCTTCGCCATGCTGGCTCAAGGGCAGGTAGCCACAGTCGCTGCGCGGATAGGTGATCAGCTTGTGGGTTTCATACAACGCCTGGGCGATGTCGAGGGTTTCCTGCGCGCCGAGGCCGAGCTTCTTCGAGCACAGTTCCTGCAAGGTACCGAGGTCGAAGGGCAGGGGCGCGGCCTCGCGTACCCGTTCGGTGGCCACCTTCACCACGCGGGCGCTGGCGGCATTGCCGATGGCGGTGGCGGCCTGTTGGGCCAGGACCTGATTGAGGCAGCGACCCTGATCATCGCAGGCGTCTTCGGCGGCACGCCATTGTGCGCTGAAGCGCGTTCCGGCGCTGTCGAGCACGACATCGATGGCCCAAAATGCCACGGGCACGAAGTCGGCAATACTACGGTCGCGATCCACCACCAGGCGCAGGGTAGGGGTTTGCACCCGGCCCACCGGCAGTACACCCTGATAACCGGACTGGCGCCCGAGCAGGGTGAACAAGCGGCTCATGTTCATCCCGATCAGCCAGTCGGCGCGCGAGCGGCCCAAGGCCGAATGGTACAGACTGAAGGTTTCACTGCCCGGTTTGAGCGCGGCCAAGGCCTTGCGAATCGAAGCGTCGTCCAGGGCTGACAGCCATAGGCGGCGGATCGGCCCGCGGTAACGACAGTGCTCAACCAGTTCGCGGGCGATCATCTCGCCTTCGCGGTCGGCATCTGTGGCGATCACCAGTTCTCGGGCCTCGCCGAGCAGGCGCTTGACTGCCTTGAACTGGCTGGCGGTTTTTGGCTTGACCAGCATCTTCCACTGGCTAGGGATGATCGGCAGGTCGGCCAGCGCCCAGCGTTTGTAGCGGGCATCGTAGCTGTCGGGCGGTGCGGTTTCGAGCAGGTGCCCGATGCACCAGGTAACGGTGACGTCAGTGCCTACCCAGCAGCCATCGCCGCGGCGGTTGGCGCCGAGGACCTTGGCGATATCCTTGGCCTGGGAGGGCTTTTCGCAGAGAAACAGGCGCATGCCGGCTGAGTGTCATTCTGTGGCTGAAGTGAGCCATAGCATGCGCAGGATCGTCAGGGCTGGCAAGTTTTATCTGTATGTATATACAGGTTGGCGGTGACGCTTTCTTTAATGTGTTATTCAGATCAGGGAAGAGGGGTATCACCCTGCCTTACGCAGGGTCAGATTTATCCGCAGCTCGCCTAACAACGGGTGTGAACCCGACTTGAGCGGCAGGACCCCGTGAAAACGCAAACGGTCCTCACCTCCCCAGACCAGCACATCACCATGGCGCAGGCCGATGCGCTGGGTAGGTTCGTTGCGGGCATGCCCACCCAACAGAAACACCGCAGGCAAACCAAGCGATACCGAGACAATCGGCTGGGTAAAGTCGCGCTCGTCACGGTCCTGGTGCAGGCTCAGTCGGTTGCCGGGGCGATAACAATTGACCAGGCAGGCATCGGCATGAAAGTCGCTGAACCCGGCGAGGGTCGCCGCGCGGTTGGCCAGATCCAGCAATACCTCAGGCAATGCCGGCCAGGGCCGGTTGCTCAGCGGATCGACCGCACTGTAGCGATAGCCGTGACGATCACTGACCCAGCCCAATGCGCCGCAGTTGGTCAGCCCCACCGCCATTTTCAGCCCGCCAGGCGTGAACATATGACGAAAGGGCGCCTGGGCGATGACGCGACGCAAAACAGGCAGTAGCGCCTGTACCTGAGGCAGGGCAAACCCTGGCAACACCACCGCCTGTGTGCCAACCCACTGCGGTTGCGGTGGGTCTTGGGGGTTGAACAGGTCCAACTCGGTTTGCTTCATCGGCGTCAGTTCACGCAGCGGGCAGGGGAGATTTCTGTATGATACGGCGCTTTGGCGGGCCTGCGTGCCCCTGAACTTCGTCTGCGCACCCCCGTTATCAGGGCACCTCAAACCCGCCGACAGAAAAAAATAAACTTTTTGAATTCAAGGGGTTGCCAGCTCAAACGAATGAGTCCATAATTGCGTCCATCGAAAACGAGACAGCTGAAAAGCCTAGCGTTTTCAAGGGGATAGCGATTTTAGTGAGTTGTTTCCTTAAAGAGTTGTATATGTTTGAGATTGCTGTTTTAAGGATCTTGGGCATTTGAGGCCGAGTAGCAAAGTGGTTATGCTCCGGATTGCAAATCCGTCTACGCCGGTTCGATTCCGACCTCGGCCTCCATTATTGAAAGCCCCGCAGATTAACGTCTGCGGGGTTTTTCTTTGGGCGCCTGAAAGTGTGGAAGTCCCAAAACAAATAGACGCCAGTCCCGAAACTTCCTCACTTGGAGGGCTTTGCGATGGCGCCGACGCGACGGTAAACGCGTTCGGTGATTCCCTCTTTTGAGTGGCCGAGCAGTACGCTCGCATCGCTCAGATCGTTGATCTCCGACGCCGCCTTCGGTCGGATATCCCTAAACTGGAACTGGGCGATTCGGTTGGCCAGGTCAGGCTTCTTCTCCACTTCGGCCTTCACTCGAGCAGCCTCACGCGCATCCGCCCACCTGTTGCGTAGCATCGGCCAGCTCATCCGCTTGCCATGCTCGTTGAAGATGAAAAACGGCGACAGGTGCTGGCTTGTTCGTCGCATTATGCGGTCAAGGGCATCCAGGTCGAGTTCGACCTTGCGGGCTTTCCTGGCCTTGCCAATTTCTCTCCCTGACAGGTACTGCTCGATCAGGGCCTTGTCTTTCGCTTCGACCGCCACCAGTTCGCGGCCATTCGAGTGCTGGCCGATGGCGAGATCTTCTTCACCTCGGGGCGCCAGCTCGTGAATTTTGTCGTGCACTGCCGACACCCAGGCCAGCGCAAAATGATCTCCCGCAGTTTCAGGTGAATAGGAACTGCGTTGCTTGCCAGCTCGCACTTGCGACACATACTCACGTCGGGCCTGGGTTAGCTTGGTCAGCAGTGCCTCGTAGGCGTACATAGCGATCTGTGGGGCCGGACTCACTCCAACGAACAATTCGCGGTCCATAACGCGGCTTGTCGATTTGCACCAACTGCGCCTGGGGAACGACCGAACTCCGAATGCTTCTCCAACGATTGAGCCCAGATGCTGGTCCCAAGTTGGCCTGCGCTTGACCCTGGCTTTCTCCGACTCGACTTCGCCCACATCACACAGGTGCACGTCCATTTCGGTCAGGCGGTACTCGCGCATCAGCGCCCTCGCCGGGGTGGCGTGATTCGTTGAATTGGGAGGAATAGCAATCAGATAGGTGCAGCTGGGGTTGCTGGCAGGAGGGCACCTTAGCGCTCTCAGAAAATTCCTACAAAAGCTTCGGTAGATTCCTGGATCAAAAGTAAGAAGTGCCACATACCATTCCCGCTCTTTTTTTGGGTAGGGCTGAATGTGTTGAACAGTAATAGACCTTATTGGGCTGCGCTTTTGCTTTTACTCTGCTTAATGGCTAACGTTGCGCATGCTGTCTCTATCCAATCCACTCGTAGTCAATACGAACCAGGTGGGGTGCGTTATTATTTTACTGTTACTGCCTGGGAGGGGGGCGGTCATAGTTTTTGCAACGATTCTAGAGCTGTTACATGCAGTTTGAGGTTGGTTGGGGCGCAACGTCCGGGTGACTCCACGTATGTGGAGTCTAGCAAGCACTACTGGGGTGGGATAAGGCCAAGTACTTCTATGGCAGACATTCGCAGACAAATGTCTGGTTTTTCGATCCCTTTTCAAGGTAGCTTGTTTGTTCCCAAGGATTCAAAAGTGAGCGATAGCTTTTGTATCACCTTTGCTCAAGGTTACAGCTATTCTGGAGCAGGAGGAGTTGTTGTTCCTGTTGGAACTTGCGCTCAAGTTATTAAGCCAACCATGCAGTGCGAGATCAAAGGAAATACCAACATTAACCATGGCAATGTAAGTGATGCTGCCATTGATGGTAATGAGGCAGCAACCACACTTCAGTTAACATGCACCGGGGAGAGCAGTGTAATCGCAAAACTATCTTCGGCCGTAAACCTCAGAGCAGATCGTAGTTTGTACTCAAAACTCACAGTCGGAGGGAAAAGTGCGCAGGGCGGCGTTGAGGTTTTTATGGAAAAGGATTTGCCCCGCCCAGTTGTCGTCAAATCAACATTGTTCAGCAACGGAACCGTTGAGCCTGGTGCTTTTTCCGGATCTACCGTGCTTACAATCTCGCCACCTTAGGCTGACCTAGTGGGATTGCCTTCTTCAGCAGCGTCCGGGTTGTACTACCTGGACGATCGCGTGCATCGATCCGTACAACACCGTTCCACCAAATCACCATCAGGAATGGGTTCGGGGCGTTCAGCCCATGGATTTGGCCGACAATAACTTTCCCTTTGGAAGGGGCGACTTCAACCCGTACCCGGCCAGTCATCGAGTGCTTGGCGCTGCCGCGTACCCAGTTGAACGATTCGGCGGAGCCAGGAAGCGTCTGGCGGCTGTCTGTTCGTGGGCTATTAGAGGTTCCCGATGTACCGCCTTGGACTGAGCACCAGTAGTTGGTGTGCCCATTTTGGTCGATCCAGAAGAGGTCTTGCGGTGGCCTCTCTGGGTAGAGATATCGCGTGCCATGCGCGGTGATATTCCCGAAGTTATTCATGGTCATACCTTTTTGGTTTTTGGATATGAATCTCGCAGGGCCTTGAAAGCGCTGCGGTCATGCCAACGGAGCCTTGGCCAATACATTCGGCTGCCTCGCCGGGGTGGCGTGATTCGTTGAATAGGAGTGTTATGCTTTGACGCTTACTAGGCAGGGAGAGCTGTGATGAGGCTGTGGGAACCAGTCAGAGCGTTTGTCTCACGATTAGCGGCGACGAAAACACGAACTGCATCATTCGCAGGGCTCGCGATTTGGATAGTTTTCCTGCGGTACGGAGAGCCCTCTGCGTCATTGGTCACGTTTTCCATGCCGCTCGGAATTGCACTGATTGCCATGGGACCACTGGAACTAATTCCAGATCATTGGTACAGGCTAAATTTCTTCGTCAATGCCATGGCCACCTGCTTATTCTTTGCCAGCATGATGTTCGCGGTGGTGGCAATTGCTTTTGAACTTCCTTTGAGCAAGAGCGAAGGATCGATCTTTTGCCTTGTCTGCTGGGCTTTACTGCTGGTTGCTTTTCATAGCGTGCTCCCTTGGATGAAGCGGTCGCCTTTTCACCGATTAAGCGAGAATCGATTGGCGTACAGTCCCCCGGAAGATATGCAAAAAGCTAAGCAGGAATGAGGTTTGACCTGGCGTCCGATCTCGGCCGGCACATCGTAGTGGCGGCGAACGTAGTCGCAGTTGTAGCCGCTCATGGCTTCCTCCATGCATGCGCCGCCCTCCGTGACCTGAGAGCCTACGCAAGTTATCGTGGGGTTATGGATGGATTACTAAAGGAGGCGTGAATGCTGTGGTTCGGAACTGAAAAGGCCAGGTTCAAGCTTCAACGGCGCATCATGGGCGTCGTTGTTTTCATAGCCATTTTCTTCTTGGCTGTGCAGATCGAATCCTATCTATCGGGGTGCGGTACTTCTGGCGATGTGCTAGACGGCCTTATCCTCACCAGCTTTGCTGGAGGCATGTTCTACCTCGCAGGCAAATGGTGAGCGCCCGCCGCGCTCCGTGGCCGGATGCGGCATGGTGGCAATTTGGTTTGGGATGGGGTATTACGGGTGGCCGGCAATGGGTGCCGGGCAAAGGAGATGGATGTGCTCGACCTGCAAAAAATCGAAGAGAGCGGCAAGCTTTTAGCGAACGTCTGTGCGGCATTGAAGGAGCTGAAGGACTACCATGCAGAACATGACAGGTCAGAGGACGGCTACCTTGAAACAGTTAGGGGGCTAGAGTGTGCCGTAGGGTCTGCTAATGCTAAGTGGCAAAAATTTGCAGAACAGAATTTTTGGCCTGAGTAGGCGCTATCACCTCATCTTCTGAATCCTGCTGAATCATCAGCATGCTCTGCGGCTGAACGCTAAAATCCGCTCAGGAGACTCGCAGAGCGTGTCCAGCGCAGCCATCGTTCCCGGCCGGGCCGCGAGCCATAGAACCTCGTTCCGCGCCACAACTTCACTACCTACCATTGGATTACCCCCGGCATCATAGACACCTCCAGCCTCTGCTTGGACTGTCCCGGTATGCTGGATTCGGCCAATGGCGGACAGCAGCTTGGCCTGGATTCATCATCTAGCCCTTGTAGTCGCATCTGCCTCAGCGTGGAAACAACAACGTCACAGCAAAACGAAAACCCCAACCCTGCGGACCGTCATCTGGGCTGTCGAGCCAGTAGCGTGGCCCGACTTGCACCGTTAGGGGCTGACCACCGACTTTCAACAGCTGGGTGACCATCAGGTTGACCGGTACAGACCATTCTCGTGACTGCCAGTTGTAGGTAGATTCGGTGTTCACCCCGTACGTAGTAAGGGTGCTGGTTGTATAAGAAAGGAAGGGTTGCAGGAAGGTTTGGTTTACCTTTTCCTTGTCGTCCGGAGGGCTGCCATCAAACCCCCAGATATGGTTGGCGAGTATTCCATGCGTCCAGCCATTTGCCTGTTTCAGCGCAACGGCGGTTGGGCCGCCTCCCCACTGTTCGCTACCGAGCAATTCATCACTGCCGGTGGGAATCAGCAATGCCGGGCCGACGCCGAGTATCCAGCCACCTTCTGTGGGCTCTTTCGGTGAAAAGAAGAAGCTTTGGGTGATATCGCCAACCCCGGACTTGTCCGCCGCACCATTGGGTGCATGACCGTGTTGATCGATGATCGGCAGGATGGTGCGCGAGATCAGGTTCCAGTCAGCGTTGAGGGTGAATGGTAGCACCGGCTGAATATTGGTCACGCTGTGCATGCCTTCCCCGGTCGGGCCCATCTTCTGGTCCCAGTTGTACTGCACCGGGAGGCTGTACATAGCAGCTACGGGGTTGAGGGCTTTTTTGGCCAGCTCTGCAGAATCTTCAGCCCAAACTATGGGCACGAAGCACAACGAAGCGACCAATGTCGAAGAGGTGTATATCCATCGCTGTTTCAAATCCATGTTCATCACCTGTAGTCGACTAAAGCGAACAGCAAGGGATAAGCATAGGCAACAGTGATTTATGTGCAATTTTCTCAAAGGTTGGAGCGTCTGGGAAAGTGCTGTGCGAGCGATTGGAGGTTAGGGAAACCGACTACGGGCAACCGTTGCTTTGCGCCCAAAAGGATTATTTTAGACTGTTCGGTCACTAGCCAATTGATAAAAACCTACTACGTTTACCTATGCTCGCGTTTACCGGTTTGGTAGTGCGATTTCCGACTAGCAGGAGCATAGAAATGAGTTTGGAGATGACGACAGGGCAGTTCTTCCCTCGTAGTGGTTCGAAAGCGCGCAAAGTTGCGGGCATGACATGCTCACTGGTAGTAGCCCTTGCGCTGGCGACCGAAGCGATGGCTGCAGAGCAACCGAAGCCCGCAACTGAAGCCACCAAGGCGGCCAATAATGCCTTGCTCAAGGAGCTACCCTTCAATGACAAAACGTCATTTGAGCTGGCCCATAAAGGTTTCATTGCTCCGCTGCCTACCGAAGTAATCAAGGGCAAGTCAGGCAATGTGATCTGGGATCCGAGCAAATATGCCTTCATCAAGGAAGGCGAGACAGCGCCTGACACGACCAACCCCAGCCTTTGGCGCCAATCGCAACTGATCAACATCTCTGGCCTGTTCGAAGTTACCGATGGCATCTACCAGGTGCGCAACTACGACCTGTCGAACATGACCATTGTCGAAGGCAAGGAAGGTATCACCATCTTCGACCCGCTGATTTCCGCCGAAACGGCCAAAGCTGCGCTTGATCTGTATTTCAAGCACCGTCCGAAAAAGCCAGTGGTCGCGGTGATCTACACCCACAGTCACGTTGACCACTATGGTGGTGTGCGCGGTGTGATCAATGAAGAAGACGTCAAGGCTGGCAAGGTAAAGGTCTACGCACCTAAAGGCTTCCTTGAGCACGCAGTGGCAGAGAACGTCATGGCCGGCACCGCCATGAGCCGTCGCGCCAGCTATATGTACGGTAACCTGCTGCCGCCGAACGCAAACGGCCAGCTGGGGGCTGGACTGGGTACTACCACCTCTGCCGGTACAGTAACTCTCATCCCACCGACAAATATCATCGAAAAGACGGGCGAAAAGCACGTTATCGACGGTCTCACTTATGAGTTCCTCTATGCGCCAGGCAGCGAGGCACCGGCCGAAATGCTGTATTACATCAGGGAGAAAAAGGCCCTGAACACGGCCGAAGACTCCACTCACACCATGCACAACACCTACTCGCTACGTGGCGCGAAAATTCGCGAGCCACTGCCATGGTCGAAGTACCTCAACGAAGCGTTGAAAATGTGGGGCGACGATGTTCAGGTGATGTACGCCATGCACCACTGGCCGGTCTGGGGCAACAAGGAAGTGAAGGATCAGTTGTCCTCGCAACGTGACATGTACCGCTACATTAACGACGAAACCCTGCGTCTGGCCAACAAGGGGTACACCATGACCGAAATCGCCGAGCAGGTGAAACTGCCCAAGTCGATCGCCGACCGCTTCTCCAACCGCGGCTATTACGGCTCGCTGAACCACAACGTCAAGGCCACTTACGTTCTGCACTTGGGTTGGTTTATCGGCAACCCCGCGACCCTGTGGGAGCTGCCACCGGAGGAAGAGGCCAAGCGTTTCGTCGACATGATGGGTGGCGCCGATGCCGTACTGAAAAAAGCCAAGGAGTATTACGACAAGGGTGACTTCCGCTGGGTGGCCAAGGTTGTAAACAACGTGGTCTTTGCCGATCCAAATAACCAGGCTGCGAAAAATATGCAGGCCGACGCCCTCGAGCAACTGGGCTACCAGGCTGAAAGCGGCCCGTGGCGCAACTTCTACCTGACCGGTGCTCAGGAGCTTCGTAATGGCGTGCAGAAACTGCCAACGCCGGACACTGCTAGCCCCGACACCGTGAAGGCGATGGACCTGGACCTGTTCTTCGATTACCTGGCCATGCGCCTGAAAGGGCCTGAGGTCGACGGTAAGCACATTACCCTCAATCTTGACTTCACTGATCTGAAGCAGAAATACACGCTGGAGATGGTTAACGGCGTACTCAACCACACCGAGGGCATGCAATCGAAAGATGCTGACGCCACCATCACCCTGACCCGCGACACGCTGAACAACCTGATGCTCAAACAGACCACGCTGAAAGATGCGAAAGGCTCGGGAGCTATTAAGGTCGAGGGCAACGAAGGCAAGCTTGAGGAGTTGATGAGCTACATGGACAACTTCGACTTCTGGTTCAACATCGTGACGCCGTAATTCGTAAATTATGGGGCGATGGCGGCGGCAAATGAACTGCTGCCGCCATCGCACATAGTCGATGACCTTCGTTGTTTCAGACTTAAGCCGTTTGGCTAAATCGGAGTTTTATATGCAGCTCAAATCACTTGCCGCACCGTTGTGCGTGCTATCCCTGGCGCTCTCGGGTTGCGCTAGTAAATATGTTGAGCCCGACCAGTATTCCGGATTTCTGAAGGACTACAGTGCGCTGAAGGAGGAGAAGTCACCGTCAGGCGCAGCCGTAATGCGTTGGATTGACCCGAAGGTGGACGCTAACAAGTTCAGGAGCGTCTACGTTGAGCCAAGCCAGTTGTACCCCAAGCCACAGGCGACGGAAAAAATTCCGGACTCCACCCTGCAAGGCATCACTCGGTACTACAACCAGGCACTGCAAACCCAGTTCTCCAAAGTCTTGCCGTTGGCCAATGGCCCGGGCCCAGGCGTGTTGGTCGTACGACCGGCGATTACTGCGGTGAGCGCCAAGACCAAGGGCCTGCGCCCGTATGAAGTGATCCCGATTGCCTTGGTCGCCGCAGGCGTCAGTGCTGCCACCGGTATTCGCGACCAGGACACCAGCCTTTCGACTGAAGCACAGTTCCTCGATGCCAGCAGTAACAAAGTGGTTGCCCAGGTAGTGCGTAAGGGCGCTGGGGCCGATCTGGATAACTCTGACCAAGTGATGACCGCCAACGACACCAGGGCGGTGCTCGATGGCTGGGCGATAGACATCGTCAAGTCGTTCGAGCAACTCAAGACCAAGCACTAAGACGTGGACCTCGACCTGCCGACATCACAGGCAGGTTGAGTTCAAAGGATTGACCTTGAGGAGGTTTGATGAAGTCAGCCACGTGTGATCTCAACCATGGCTTGCGGATTACAGGCCTGGCGCTCTGCTTAGCTGTACTGAGCAGTGAGACATGGGCCGGTGGAATTCTAATCTACGAAGCCGGACAGGAAAGCAATGGTCTGGCCAATGCCGGTGCCGCCGCGCTGGCTACCGATCCCAGCGTGTTAATGAGTAACCCGGCAGGCATTGCTGAGCTGCAGGGCACTCAGGTCAGCGCCAATGCGCAGTTGATCCTCGGTGACATGCGCTTCTCCCGCGACAGCAGCAACCAGTTCGACGGCAACGAAGGCGGCAACGCCCTGCAATACCTGCCGGGTGCCAGCCTGTTTGTCAGCCACCAAATTGACGAGCGCGCGGCGATTGGCTTTGGCATGTACGGCAATTTTGGCCTGGCCTTGGACTACGATGACGACTGGGCCGGTCGCTACTTCAATCAGGAAGCAGCGATCATCGGCATCTCCTTTCAGCCAACCCTGGCGTACAAATTTACCGATGAGCTGTCCATTGGTGTTGGCCCGCGCATCATGTATGCCTACTACCGTAACGAAACAGCCATCAACAACAACCTGCTCGGGCTACGTGATCGTCCCGATGGCCAACTTGAATTCAAGGACACCGACGTCGGTACCGGCGTCAACCTTGGCCTGCTGTACAAGTTGAGCGAACACACGCAAATCGGCCTGGCCTATACCAGCAAGGTTGATCTGGAGTTCAAGGACAAGCCCAGCGTGCACAAGGTCGACAACCTGATCCTCAACGGCGCATTGAACCGCCTGGGTGCAGACTCGCTGGAGTTGGACATGTCGGTGCCGCAGACCGCGCTGGTCAGCATCGCCCATGACCTCAATGCGCAGTGGAAGTTGCTGGGTAGCCTTGGCTGGCAAGACTGGAGCGAGTTCGGCAACATCGGCGTGGAGGTCGACGCTGACGCATTGGGCGTCAGCCGCACTGCCGATCGCAAGTACAAGGACACCTGGCACGCCTCGGTCGGTGCCCAGTACCAGCTCAATCCCCGCCTGCGCCTGAACATGGGGCTGGGTTATGACAGCTCGGCGGTGGACGACGAAGACCGCACGGTTGATAACCCCATGGGCGAGGCCTGGCGTCTGGCCACCGGTATCAACTACCAGGTCGATGAAGGCCTGGACTTGCACGCGGCATACACACTGATCTGGCTTGGCGACATGGAGGTGGAACAAACCAAGGCACGCTCGGGCGACACGCTTTCGGGCACCTACCGCAACGCGGCTCTGCACGTAATCGGTGGCGGCGCTACTTGGCGTTTCTGACTCCACGCCCAACCGCGCCAAGGGGAGGCCCCATGTTCAGATTCATCATGACCGCCATTGCCTGTGGATTCAACCGGTCGATGCAACACACTGGCTAAACCTGTCTGCCGGTGTTTCATAGTTTAGTGTCTTCCGAGGACGTTCATTCAGCGTCCTCGCCACTGCATTGAGCTGGTCCTGCGTGTAGACCGAAATGTCGGTGCCCTTGGGAAAATACTGCCGTAGCAGGCCGTTGGTATTTTCGTTTGACCCACGCTGCCAAGGATTTTGAGGGTCACAGAAATAGACCTTTATGTCGGTCGCCAATGTGAAACGCTTATGGGAGGCCATCTCTTTGCCCCTGTCCCAGGTCAGTGACCTGTAAAGCTCCTGGGGCAGCAGACGAGCGTTTTCGATGAGCGCGTTGATCACCGACTCGGTGTCCTTGCTGGCAACTTTCACCAGCATCACATAGCGGGTATGGCGCTCGACAAGCGTGGCGATTTGACTGTTCTTGCTGCCGAACAACAGATCACCTTCCCAGTGGCCGGGTACTGCTCGATCTTCAACCGTAGCTGGACGCTCACTGATTGAGACCGTATCGCTAATCTTGCCGTGGCTCTCATTCTTCTGCGTGTGATGGCGCGAACGGCGCATTGCACGGGTGCGCCGCAAGTGCTCTAGCAATTCCTTCTTCAGGGCTCCACGGGCTTGAATGAAGAGGGTTCGATAGATCGTTTCGTGTGACACCTGAGAGCTCGCATCATCTGGAAATTCGCGCTTTAACCATCCGGCAATTTGCTCCGGCGACCACTGCAATTGGAGCTTGCTTGCTACGATCTGCGCCGCTGTTGGGTTCTTAGCCAGTTTACAGATCTTGGGGCGACATGCTCGGCTCCAGGCAGCTTGCTCGGCCTGACTTGCTCGATAGCTTCCAAGACCGCCGTTGCGCTTGATCTCGCGGCTGATAGTAGAAGGTGCTCGCCCGAGTAGTGATGCCACCGAACGGATCGATTTCCCTGCCACTACAGCACGTGAAATCTCCTCGCGCTCTGCCAATGACAACGCCAATCGTGAGCGATGACGCACAGGAGGCTGGATGCCTCCGGTCTCCGCCAGAATGCGCTGTATCGATGAGTGATTACGGTCAAACAACTGCGCGATCTGCTGGAGAGAGTCTCCCTTTCGCCAGTGCTCCCACATCAGCGCTTTCTGGGTTTCGGTGTAATAGATCCGAGGCCTTTGCTTCATCTGCAACACTCCTCCTGCTTACACAGAATCTAGTGTGTTGCATCGACCGGTTGAATCCACACCGGTGAGCTGCCATTCGTTTGATCCTACAGTTCAGCTTGGTGATCTGCTCAGCCTGGCCCTGGTTGATCACCACCAGCTGCTCGATGTTCTTCCGTGCCCGGAATAGGTCATGCTGCAGTTGCTCATTTTCACCCCGGAGCAGGAGAGTATGCTGCTCGAGCATTTCCATGGGCGTCGGCACACCCAGCGCAAAGCTGTCGTCTTCGATGATCATGGTGCCACCTACCGATACTGTTTTTATATACGCTCGAAAAGCTCGGAGTTCCGAAACTTTACTATTTTGAAGGCTTGGCAATCGCACTGATACGGCGGCAAACCCGCTCGGTAATACCTTCTTTTCGAGTGACCCAGCAGCAGGCTGGCATCGGCCAAGTCAGTGATCTCGGAAGCCGCTTTAGGTCGTAAAAAAGCAATGAAGTCATGGTGGTTCCGAGCCGAGCGGTTCACTGGAGGCACAACGCTACTACGTTGCAAGTTGCTCCGGTTGCTGGCTTTCCATCCACGCTGGATGCCCGGCCAGCGTTGGCCCTGGTACTCCCGGTTGCTATGATTTTAGCGGTAATGGCAATCTGCCCAAGGAGGATTTTATGAGCGTGTGGGATATTTTTGAATCGATGGGGCGCGGGATTGATTCTGGACTCAGAGCGTTTGTCTCTGCTGGAGACGCCGTTGTGACGCATGTGGGGGATGCCGCGCAAGCTGTTGAGGATACGGTGAAGGAAAACCCCGTGGCCTCCACAGTGCTAGCCGCTACTGCAACTGGGGGAATCGCATTGGTGGCAGCTCCAGCTATAGCTGCTGCAGCAGGATCGGCTGGCTTACTAGGTGCTGCTAGCACAGGCACTGCTATCAGTACTCTCCATGGTGCAGCTTTGACAAATGCGTCCCTTGCAGCGTTGGGCGGCGGCGCCGTTGCTGCAGGTGGAGGAGGTATGGTCGTAGGGACAGCAGTTGTAACTGGGACCGGTGCCGCGCTCGGTGGCGGTGCAGCGGCGGCCATAGGCAGCGGAACCAAGGACTCCTGATTAAGTGCCCAGCCCCGTGCTGGGCTTTTGCTTCTGGATGCCCGTCCAGGAAGACGGTAGATTCAGCCTCTAAAGGATGACTCTCTCCCATGGAGTGGATTTTTGCGCAAACTGATTGTTGTGCTTATGCTCGGTTTTCCATGCAGTTTTCGCGTAATCGCCGGTGATGCTAGGGCGGTCGAGGTCTCAGCCTTTGGAGCGATTGTTTCATCGAGTCTTGCTGTGACTCTTTTCCCCGTTACGCTTACCGAAGATAGCCAAGAAAGCAGCCGGAATAGCTCTAAGAGAGGTGACCAAAAAATACTGGCCGCTCGCAATGATGCTGCAGCTTTCGTCGCGAGTGATGGAGGTATTCGAGGCGCGAGCCTGGAGGCTGCATTCGAGGTTTTGCGTACTCAGAATGAGGTGGGCACAGTCAGCGACATTGGCTTGGCTGAAGCAGTCTTGGTTTACGAATTGCGCTAGCAAAAAGCGTTTCAACCACTGTTAGCCACCCCCCGCGATGGTTTTAGCGTTTGGGGGACGTAGGCGGTATACACGGATGTCCCATTCTATACGTATAGAATGGGGTTTAAGTGCACGGGCCCGAGCAGGTCCAGGACGGGCTTTCCATCCACACTGGATGTTGCGGCCAGGGGGTAGGGGCAGTGGAATTGCGCTGATATGGCGTAATGGTAAATTGCCGTTCTTTCCAAATAGGGCGGCCCAATATGTCAGCACGTGTCTGCATTCGATTAGCGACAGACGCAGAAATTTACAGCCTTCAGGCAACGCTTTCATCCGACCCTGACAAAAGTATTGGGCCGGTCAGCTTTGGAACCCCAATGCTGAGGGAGGAGGTTTACCTAGGCTCTGTATGAAAAGCCTTGATACTCGGTGATGCTGCGTTGAAAACAGCCTCGGAATGCTCATTTACAACCCGTAAACTCCGCTTCCTCGGCTGTTTTCGCCTTGCCTGACCTTCGTCTCAAAACTTTTCATAATTGAAGCCGTGATATCGTTTTGCCTCTATCTGTGGAGGCATGGGATGAAGGTCAAGAACTGGGAAGGATGGGAGCCTGAGTGGTTGAGGCTAGTAGATCATCACCGCAACGCGCCTGCAGTGCCTGGCGTTTACATCATCTGCGCAGATCGAGCCATCACTCGGGCTGTGGGAATCGACGACAACGGTGTTTTGACCATTGGGGAGTCCGACAACCTGAGGCGGCGACTTGGTGCTTTCGTCCGATGTGCAGGCAACCAAGGTGCTACCGGTCACATGGCCGGTTGGCGATTCAATTTCGCCTCGTTTGAGAAGGCATTTCCTTTGGATTCTTTGTGGGTTAGCTGGTACCCAACCGCAGACAAAACTGCCGCATATGCGAAAGAAGGTGAGATGCTCGGGCTCTACTTGGCCGAACACTACGAGCTGCCTCCACTCAATTACAAATTCAACTGGTCCCCGCAAGAGCAGTGCAGTAGATGATTCCTGTAAAAGACAGAACGTCGGCTCCCACAGAACTCTGGAGTACTGACGTGGGCGGCGGAATGCTGTTTATGCCTGCCGCTGGAAATAGTGCACTGCAGACCAGCGTATCCTCGAATCTCGGGCAAGTTGGCCGTCTATCAGCCCTTCGCGAAATGAAGAACTGCATGTATGTATCCAACGCGTTGGAGCAGCCGGCGTTCGTTGCTCAACAGGACTGACTCTGGGCATGCTAGATTCCCGCCATTAACAAGGAGGGATCATATGCGAATTCTGATCGCGGCGGTGTCGGTGGCTGTGCTGGCAGGTTGCGCATCAAGTGACCCAGGCATTACAGCAAGCCCTACCTCCGAAACCAACGAATGCATGACCTATAGGTCCATGATGACTGCGCCGATGCCGCCTGATGCTCATGAAAGGCTGAGGTTGGCGTGCGAGAGGTCTAGAGCAAAGATCGTGGAGTAGCGGTATCGACTAAGCATTTCGGGGGAGATGGTAGAGCTTGAGCAGAGAGCACCGGGCGGGGCTTTTTGCGTCTGGTGTTTGGCTTGGCGGGCACAGTAGAAATTAGGTCCAGGCGACGATCTTGCCAACCCGAATTGGAGGCTTCATGAGAACCTCAAGAAGAGGTGGATTACGCTCACCGCCTGCTGGGTAATGGTTAGAAATCTGGGCATACCAGTAATTCCGGATGTACTGCATAAGGCCTATGGCCGTTCCGCTGTGGCCTTATCCAGATCACCGGCCGGTCGAACTATGCGGACGCCGGTACCGGCCTTAGCCTGCCGCTAGAGGAGAAGCCCGAACTGATCGAGCAACCAGAGCACGCCGCCATGTCTGCGGCCTGGTGGGGGGCGACCCACGGCCTGAATGAACTGGCCGACGCCGGCCGCTTCCAGGATATCGGCGCGTGATCAACACCGGCAAGCCTGGCCGGGTACTGCCAGCACCACCAGCCTGGGTGATGCCGGAACCGTCGAACTCAGTCGAGAAACTGGACAGGCTGTTCTCGATTTACGGAGAGACCTCATCGTCGACCAAGCAGCCTTGAGGGCGGCTCAGACGTATATCAGGGATGTCAGCCAGCGACCTTAGGAGGCTCGGGTGTCGCTTTGTCTTTTTGCGGCCAACTCCTTTTGACGGTTCTTCTTATCCAATCGGTAGCCCCACCAGAGTGTGGCGATACCGAAAACAACCAGCAGTGCTATTTGATATAGGGGCACTATTTTCTCCTTAAAAAAATTAGACACGCAGAAGAATTTGGCTGCGTCGTGCAAATTTTTTCCGAAGTGCTCAAGTGCGTGACGAGTGAGCGGCGATTTGATGGGGGCTATTGATCAGGGCCTAAAAAAAGAAAGGCCTGTGAGCAGGCCTGTGGTGGCCTGCTGCAATAGCGTTCAGGAGTAGCGAGAGCAATAGTGATTTTTCTGGTTGTTTTTATAGGTTTTTAGGTTATTGCTCTCTTTGGATCGATTTATTATTTTTCAGAAGCACTTCGGCAGCTCTCGCAGCGCCATCCTTTATAATGCTCGGATTTCTCAAGGGCTGTAACCAATTCACGACCGCCTATAATATTTTGGCAGTTGTTATGTTTTTCATTTGGTTTTTTCATGCCCTCGCATTTTTTTTGCAGGAAGGGGCTTACCACTGCCTGTTGCTTTGACGAAAGCGCTCTAAATCCCTTGTCGACGGCTAGCTGGGCGTAGCTTTGTACGCTCGGCTTTTCACCTTCAAATGCGTTCTGCGCGATAAGGGCCGAGAAAATCTCTCGCTCGATAGTCATTCGTTAATCCTTTATTCAACCAACAAGTTTGCTCATGTTGTTTCTTGTGCTGAGCAATGCGAAAGCATACGTTACCATTGGGTGGAGTTTTAATGAACTGGGTTTCCATCCAGCTATAAAAGGCAAAATTTCTCATTCTTGCTCAGTAAATGTTGGTTTCTTGGTGTTTAGATTATTTCAAGAGGTCATTGTTACAATTTATTTCTTATTCGATGAGGTGGAGAAGTTTAACTTTGCACTTTAAGTGGGGGTAAAGCGCCGAGCGAAATCTCCTGTATTTTGCGATAAGTTTAAGGGTGACGATATTATTTATGAGCTTCTATTTTTTATAAGAGATGCACTGTGCTAATAGTAAGGTTCCGCTATTTCCTCTCGCGGGATGTCGACAAAATTCGCACGGTTGGTACTGTTTGCGAGGCGACCTATACGGCCCTGATCAAATAATGTGGGAGTGAAGGACTGAGCTCGCAAGGTGTCTAGAGAACCCTTGGCGATTCATGCTTCGCCTTGGTGCTCACCACATTCTGGGGCACTTACCTATACGTTCGCTCGAGCATGGATAGCGGATGGCAAGCGCGGTGGACCAGGGCGGCGTGACTCACACCAAAAAGCCAACGAAATTCCCGGGGCGGTTCATAATGAAAAGCTGCGACGTAGAAACTAATGTCCGTAGTAGCCACGGATTACGTAGGCTGGCCAGCGAAGATTGGTAAAGCTCAGTTGATGAGGTTACGTGATGCATCGCATGGTGAAACACGTTCTCGCAGCAACGGCCACCGCAGCCGCGCTCGTCGGCTGCGCCTCCCAGCCTCCGCCAACGACGGGCCTTGACTACAAGAGCCGCGCCGTGACGCGCAGCGATGGCGGCTTGCGCGTGTCGACCGCCGTCCTGTCAGCCGCAGAAAGCGAGGCGGTCTACGGCGTGCCGCTGGCGAAGACTTCGATACAGCCAGTCTGGGTCGAAATCAAAAATCGGGAAGACCGCGCCTACTATTTGCTTTCGCCGGGCCTCGATCCAAATTTCTTCCCTGCATCCGAGGCGGCCGAAGCATTTTTCTCCGGGGGCACGCAGGACGAGCGGACGGCGCTCGACCGGCACTTTCGCCGGCTGGCCTTTCGCAACCCTGTCGCACCTGGTGCGACAACCTCGGGCTTCGTGTTGACCAATCTGGACGAGGGGTTCAAGTTCGTTAACCTCGATCTGGTGGCAGACGGGCGGTCGAGGCATTTTTCTGTCCTGGCCATCGTTCCGGGCTTGCGCACCGATTACCACATCAGCGAAGTGTTCAGGCAGGGCATCTATCCGCCCGAAGACATTGTGAACTACACCGATGACGCCAGTTTCCAGGCGGCGCTGGAGGCGCTGCCGTGCTGCGTCACCAACGAGGAGGGTTCCAGGAACGGTGATCCGCTGAACCTGGTGATCGTCGGCGGCCTCGATGATGCCTTCCCCGCCTTCGCGCGTCGCGGCTGGCGTGGAACCGAGGAGAAGTGGTCGGGGTCGATCATGAAAATGGTTAATTCGGCGCTTGCCGGCGAGCGCTATCCCTATGCGCCGGTGAGCGATCTCTATCTGTTCGGGCGCGCTCAGGACCTTGCCTTGCAAAAGGCGCGTGACAACGTCCACCAACGCAATCACCTGAGGCTGTGGCTGAGTCCGATGCAATATCACGGCAAGAAGGTGTGGGTCGGACAGATCAGCCGTGATATCGGCAGCCGGTTAACCCTGCATTCTGCGACGCTGACGACGCACAAAATCGACCCTGACGTCGACGAAGCGCGCAGTGCGCTGACACAGGATATGGCGTATTCGGTGACGCTGGCCAAGTTTGGATTTGTGAAGGGGGTGGGGGCCGCGCCCAAGAGCGCGCCGCGCGAAAACCTGACGACCGATCCTTACTACACGGATGGGCTGCGCTGTGTCCTGGTATTCGATCACCTGCACACCTCCCTGGCGCAAATCGAGTTCTTTCTATCGAAGGGAATCTACGAGAATGGCGGACAACCACCGGGGCGGGGCAAGCCATGAGCCGCTTGCCGTCGGCGCCACGCGCCAGAGGGACTCTGCGGTGCGCAATGCGCTGCTTGTGCACCATGAGTTGTGCAGCGATGCTTGCGCTCGTCGTTGCTTGTACGACCTGGCAGGCACCTGCCGATTTCAGTACTTCCGAGTTACGTGAACGTGCGCAGACGGCCACCAGGCATCAGGTGCGCGTTAGCGCCGCCGTGCTCAGTGCCGAAGACAGGCGGCGCATGCTGGGGGTGGAGTTGGAAAAGACCCGCGTGCAGCCCGTGTGGGTCGAAGTCCAGAACCAGACTGCCGATCCACTTTTGTTACTGCGACCGGGAACCGATCCCGACTATTTCTCGCCACTTGAAGTCGCCTGGTCCATGCACGGGATATTCGCCCCGGCAGCGAACGCGCGCATCAATGCACACCTGGACCAACTGGGGTTCAAGAATCCCGTCCTGCCCGGCGAAACGAAAGCGGGCCTGCTGTTCATCAACCCGGAGCGCGTTACGCGGCTGCTGAATATCGATCTGCTGCAGAGAAAGACGCTGATCCCGTTCTCCCTCTTCTTGCGGGTCCCGGACGATGCAGGCGAAAAATGGTTCGCCGAAGGCCTGTTCCAACATCAGGGTTCCGAGATCAAGGACTATGACGATCTGGCCGCGTTGCGTTCCGCGTTGGAGCGCTTTCCCTGCTGCGCCGCTGACGCGAACGGTAGGGCGGCCGGCGATCCGATCAATGCGATTCTCGTCGGTGAATTCGCCGATATCGCCGCCGCATTTGTGCGTCGCGGCTACCGGCGTGCCGCGCACCCCGCGGATGCGGCCGAACGTGTGTTCGGCCGCATGCCCGATGCCGTGGTTCGCAAGCAATCGCAAGCTGGAGCGCCGGCGACTTGGGTGCGTGTGTGGAACACGCCAATGCGCTTCGACGGTAACTCCGTCTATCTCGCGCAGGTCGCAAGACCGACCGGCGGACGCTTTGCACCGCGCGAGTCGGAAAACCTCGTCTTGCATGAGGACGTCGATGAGGCGAGAAATTTACTGATCCAGGACATGATGTATTCGGCCGGTCTGGCCAAGCTCGGGTTCGTCACCGGTGTCGGTCCCGCATCGGAGGCACATCGGCGAACGACGTTCAGCGGCGGCCATTACTTCAGCGACGGACTGCGTGCGGTCATGTTCTTTGCGACGCGGCCACTCAGCCTGTCGGAGGTGCAGATGCTCGATTGGGAACCGTATTTGGACCGGCGCGAATCGCCTGCACGGAAGGAGGTCGACGATGCCCGCAAGTGACCAGTTCTTCAGGCCGGATGATTTGGCCGACCGTTTGTGCGGTACCCACCGCTTGTTGTGCAGTGCGGGCATGGCATGGCTGATGATCGCTGGCTGCTATGCGCTCACCGCCTGCACACCCGCGCCGCTGATGGCCTACTCGACGGACACACCGCCGCTAGTGCTGGTCCCCGCGTCGCAGGCCGGCGTGCAGGACCAGCGGGCGCGCTTTCGCGAGATTTTTTGCTCGATCCTCGACGCGCGAAGAAGCGACCTGCCGGATTACCGCCCTTGCGAGGAGGCACTGACGCGCGTCGGTAGCGAACCGGGTGGCACCGGCAAATCCGTTGAACTCGGTCAGTCGAAACGCCGTCTTATCGGCGCTGTGGTGGCCGGCGTCGGCTACGAATGCTTTGAGCAATGGCTTCAAGCGCCCGGCAGCGTAGCGATTCATCTGCGTCAGTTCGGATATGACCTGGTGCAGATCAAGGTCGATGCCTTATCGAGTTCCGCAAACAATGCTCGGCAGATACGTGACGCGATCATGGCGATGCCAGCCGACGCCGGACCGCCGCGCCTCGTCCTGATCGGCTATTCGAAGGGCGCGCCCGACATTCTCGAAGCGATGGTCGCTTACCCGCAAATCCGCAGCCGCGTGGCGGCAGTAA
Organism: Pseudomonas sp. S06B 330; assembly: GCF_002845275.2. Taxonomy (NCBI): domain Bacteria; kingdom Pseudomonadati; phylum Pseudomonadota; class Gammaproteobacteria; order Pseudomonadales; family Pseudomonadaceae; genus Pseudomonas; species Pseudomonas tussilaginis. The sequence continues at coordinate 2,422,640 of NZ_CP088149.1, forward strand.
TCAGCGCAGCCGGCTCGGTCGGCGGCTCGGCGCTGGCCAACGATGCCGAGCAGTACCAGGCGGACCTGTTGCGGCACTTTCCTGGTGCGACCTGCGATTCGGGCGACGGTGGCGCGATCAACAGCTTGCGACCCGCAACGCGCAAGAACTGGCTGGCGCAGAACCGGCTGCCGTCCGAACTGAACTACTATTCGCTCGTTACCTTCCCGCAGCCGGATCACATCTCGGCCGTGCTGAAGTCGAGTTACAACAAGCTGGCGCGCATCGATGCCCGCAACGACAGCCAAGTGATCTTCTATGATCAGATGGTGCCTGGCAGTAGCTTGATGGGCTATATCAATGCCGATCATTGGGCGTTGGCAGTGCCGATCGCCCGAACGCATTCGACCCTCGCTTCACTGTTGGTGACTCAGAATGCCTATCCGCGCGAGGCGCTGGCAGAGGCGATGCTGCGCTTCGTCGAAGAGGATCTGGCGGCATCTTCGCGCTGATCCGTTCCCTCATGTATCGGCAATCGTTCGATCCTGCTGCTCAGCGCGCTGCATTACACGCACCGTGGCAGGCTGCCGGCATCCGTTGGGAGGTGGCTTGCAGGCTGTTGGTGACACAGAGATTGATTGCGGCCATCAACAAGGAGGGCGAGCATGAAGTGTTTGGCAGTGCTGCTGGCTGGCATTGCCTTGGGAGGCTGCAGTTCAAATAAAACAGCATTAGGCTCTGTACGAAAAGCCTTGATACTCGGTGATGCTGCGTTGAAAACAGCCTCAGAATGCTCAGTTACAACCCGTAAACTCCGCTTCCTCTGCTGTTTTCGCCTTGCCTGACCTTCGTCTCAAAACTTTTCATACAGAGCCTAATAGCCTGAGCTGCTCTGTAGCCGGTAATGACGATTGAGAATTGGAATAGAACTTGCTCCACCTAGCAAAATTGATCACGCTGGGAGCAGAGCTATGATTGATATAGTGAGCTATTTCGAGATCGCTGCGGTCGTGATAGCACTGCTTGTTGATGGGGTAGCTATCCACATGTATCGAGAGTACACCCCTCAGGCGAAAGACTCATTGGGCGCTGGCCCAGTTCTATCCCCTAATGCGGGGGAAATCGCTCATCACCCGGGGGCCTCTCAGGGAAAGGGTAGGGCTCATCACAGGGGCTGCGCAATGGCCACACTGACAGATGCTCAAGTGCAGCAAATGAGAATGCGCAACCTTGAAGAAGACGAGGCTGATTGTCATCGACTTGGGATAATGCATCGATTTATGCATATTTCAGCGCTGTCACCCACGACCCGTGCATCACACGCAGCGCGCCATGGTTGGTTGTATACGGCTGACGATATCAGGCATTGGATGGCAAAAGACGATAATGCCATCGATTGTCACTGTGCCTTCACGCTTGTATTAGTCGATGAGCGAGGAAAGCCACGCAATTCAAGTCTCTTGGCACGAGCAGATGTCGCCAGGCAGAAGTATTTCTCAGATCGCGAACGGAATAAGCAGGCCCCCGGCGCCCCGGCGTTCGGAGGCTCCAACGGCCTGGGCTTGCTCGAAGACTAGCGATTATCACTGTAAAAGAGGTCAATGCCTGATGACCATTTTTTATGAATGCATCGCTGATACAAAAAGGCTTCCCGAACCCGCAATAGTGGCTAAGGGCAATTATTTAATTTGGATTAGACAACCGGTAAGTTAGCAACTCAATTCAATCCAAGCCCATCCGAGTCCAGCGCATGTCCAAAGTTTCAGTCCTTCTCCTTACTTGCGCATTTGCAATCGACTCAGCATTAGCGCAAGCGTCAGTCCAGGATGTGAAAGGGGCAAAAATCCTCGCTGCCGGTAAGATTGAGGCGTATTCCTGTCCGGGGCTCGGGATGTATGACTGTTCAGGGTGGCCAGAGAACCTCTACCGTTTCGTTGATCAGGACATATGCTTCACCTCTAGCGAGTCCTGTGGCCTCGACTGTGATGCCATGCTGATCGACAAGGACGGACAGCAGTCGGTTTTGTTGGTCGGCGTAAGATACGCTGAGAATATTTTACCGGCCTCCGGGCAGGCTGAGAAATGTCCAGCAGATTTCACCCAGTAAGCATGGACGCACGATGACCAGATTGCCGTGACCCAGCAGATGGTATTTTCTGCGCTAATGGGGTATTACAAAGGACCGGCATTGGGTCGGGTCAAGGAGGTCGTTGTGAGCTTGAATCAAGCGCAAGTCGATGCGGTAGAACACCTTCTTATGGCTTTCTTGAAACGCTCGGAAAACGCCCAGGTTGTTGCGAAAGTCTATGAGGACGCTTACGCCTCCATCATGGGTAGCGATGGGCCACCTGGTACCGAAGAAAAGATGGCTTCACTTGAATATTTGAATCAGCTTCGATTGCAACTCAAATAATCTGCGTACCTGAGCTTCCGCGCCACATTTACCCACACGGTGATTGCGTGGCGCGGTAGTTCCAGCATTGGCAACGCGCCTGACTTTGCGCGCTTTCCTCACTTAATACCCTGAACCGCTGATCCCGCCCACATTGCTGGGTGGTTCCCTGGCCTGCTCTTGGGCATGGCTCCACTGTGTGCAGGTCATAAAACTCGTGTGATCCACTTTCTCGGCGCTGTCGAAGCTGACATTGTAGGCGTGCTGGTGGCCGGGTTTGGTGAGGATGTAGTCAAAGCAGGTGCCGGGCACTACAGTGCGAGTGGTGACGGAGAGAGGCATCCCGCCGATGCGCTGGACCTGTTCCTTGCTCATGCCGGTCTCAACCTTTGCTACCAAGGGCAGGTCGCGGTAGATATCGGCATCAGTGGAGCAGCCACTGGCCGCTAAAAGTATGACAATCAGCGCTAAAATAGGTGTGTACATGGCAGTGTTCCCGCACCTGAGTGTCGTTGAGAGACTCATAGGGATGTCACTTAAATTAAAGTCGAGTGCCGCAGGGCGCGCCAATGCCTAAGAGAACGAGAGATGTTCAGAGCTAGATCTTTATTGGTGATCTTCACAAGTCTGGTATTCGCGGCGAGTTCCGCTAGCGCGTTGGCTGACCCGGGTAATGGCAATAGCCAGGGACACGGCAAGGGCAACGGACAAAAAGCCCAGAATCACAGCAATCCGGGTGGTTCAGGTAAAGGGAAAAGTGATGATCGCAGCGACTGGGACCATGGGCCGTCGATTGATCGCAGTGGTGTTCTGGGTATATTGAACAGCTACAACGACTATTGGAACCCCGGCACTGCATTGCCACCGGGCATTCAGAAAAACCTGGCGCGTGGGAAACCATTGCCCCCTGGCATCGCAAAAAAGCTCGATGGGCGATTACTGGGCCGTCTTCCTCATTATGATGGTTATGAGTGGCAGCAGGCCGGAACCGATCTGATCCTGGTAGCCATTGCCACGGGCATCATCTACGAAGTGCTTAACGGCGCCCTCGATTAGTAACAGCCGCGCCGGCAGGGTATGTGCCGGCGTGTACGTTTAGTCGAGTTCAGGCGCGATTCAGATTTTCGATACGTCCGAAGCAGGCGCTTGCTCGGCATCTTGCACATTGCTGATCGACATCGGCGTGTTGATGAGCTGCACGCTGTAGACGCCCAAGTCTTCATTGTTGCGCTGAGACTCGATAGACAGTTTCTCGCCCGTCCATCCAAGTACTTCATTATCGAACGTGGCACCTGATTTGGTTTTTACCAGGTTGGTTTTGCTCTGTGACGGTGGCCCGAAATCGGTGCGCAGCATTTCAGCAACCAGCGCACTGCTATTCGCAGGCCCAGTAAATACCAGCTTATCGATTCGGCCGTTGGAGAGTTGCGCAATCAGTTGGTAGCCGAGCAATACGCGACGGGAGTCGGAGCCCAGAATCAGATACTGATCAGGGGTCTCTGTGCTCACACGACAAAGAGTATCCGGACGGGACACGTCAGACGGGCATTCGTCTACGTCGTTGAGAAAGTCGCCATGCAGATCGACACCCATGAAGGAGGTCGGCTCCTGCGGCCAGCTGATGTTGGTTTGGCCTGCATCGGCAGCCAAAGTGCAGGATGGAATCAGGATGCCTGCCAATACAAGTTTGAGCATGTTCATTGCGTCTTCCTTGATTGAACCGTACTCAATGTAAGAGGTTCGCCTAGGATGGAGGTGATAGTCAAAGTCGGTCTTTACGACTCTCTCTGCCCGCTTCGGTCTGGACAGCAGCTGGGAATTATATGACAAGATCACAGCAGTTTTCCTACAAAGACAAAGAACTTTTTGTTCTCTGCGCCGCCCCGCCTGGCGCAAGGCGCGTTGCGCCTGCACGTAGGAAAAGGGAACGTTGCGTCGAGGTTATCCAAGCGGCAACTGAGAATCAGTTGCAAATGACGACGGTATTATACACAGCAATTATTGAGCGCCTCGCGAATATTCCTACAGTGCTGTACCAGGATTCTTATTAGGATCCGCTCAGCTGGCGCACGCCAGCACCATTGCCACGACTCACACATTCGTTGCTTCGTGGCAATGGTCGCCATGGCTAGGTTTGCAGCAGGTATGCAGGGCCTTGCACTGGGCTTGAGTTGTCCTCGGCATTCATCTGGTCGCAGTGCTTTATTGCGTCTTCCTTGTTCTGATAGCTGGGTTTGAGCCGACCTTTTTCCTGGTTATCGTAGATGTCGAAGCCACCTGAAACAGTTGTTGCGTAGTAGCGGGTGCCAGTGCGGAAGGATTCCTGCTCTATTGGTACCGCCGGAACGATAACGAATCTTGGTTGCATTTTTTGTGCCTCCCCAGGCAGACAACTAACTATTAGTCATCCAATCAGCGAGCTGCAACAAAGCGTTGAGGCAGGCGACCAGAGGTAGGGGCATCACTGTCAAAGCATCGGTGCTGTCTGCTATTTCAGCCATGTTTTGGGAATATCACCGTCTCGCTGCTGTGCGTAGATCGTGTAGGGGAGGGCAACGGTGTCGGCGACGCCCGACAGCACCAAGTCCACCATCATCAATACCGCTGAAGGTTGCCCTGTGCTGCCAACCGTTCGTCGCGGTTCGGCATGCAAGGCACAGAAGTCCAGGGCTGCGCCGCTATAAATGCGTGGGATGGAGTCGCAATGGGACTGCCAGTGGGCGAGCTTGCTGCTCGCCACGCTGTCGTCCCTGAACACCGTGTTGATCGTCCCGCAGCCTGTCAGCGAGATCACGATCAATAAACTGCCTATTGCTTTCATTTTTAAGCCTCCATGCTTACTTGGCTGGCGAGTGTAATGGAACCGCTGGTGTTTTTTGTGGCCAGGTATCAACCCTTGATGCAGGTGTGCCAAAAAACTCACCGATCGTCGCAATGCGAATGCAAATATTTCTTAAATCAATGGCTGTCGTGTAACCTCGCCGCCGCTTGGGCGGCAACTCGTCATGGCTGCCTGTAACCAGAGTGAGTTGGAAATGGGGATGGATGACAAGAAAGGAGCTGTTGCGATTGTGCAATGGCGTCGCAATTTTCTCGGCGATGGCGTGTTGCAGGAAGCTGACTATAACCAGGCCTTGATGGCCGCGGAGCGCTTGGAGCGGTCTGGGTCGGTCAGTGCCAGTGAGTGGCTCGACATGGTGCGCCAGGCGAATGCTGCGTTGCTTCGCCAGTCGGACTAAGGGTGGGTCACAATCGGATGGCACGGTGATTCAAGTCAGCGCCCATACCAGCAGCGACACCACCATTGCCAGCAGGGTGCCCAGCAGTGCGCAGTATTCGATCTTCGAATGTTGTGCGTGCAGGCGCACATCTTCCAGGTATTGAGCTTGAATGAGGGCATGGGGGTATTGGTGCAGGTCTTCGCTCAGGCCTTGAAGGCGTGCGCCAATAATGGCTCCGACGGTATAGAACGTCACCACATAGCTGGCGAGGAAGATCAGCAAGTATTTCATGGTTGCTCCCTGGCGTTGACGATTCGAGGCCCCTGGCTTATACAAGCGTCCCCATTTTCCCGATGTGCTATTGCAGGAACTGATGATGAGCGACGACCTGGACATTCACGAGCCGGAACACGATCACCTGCTCGATCATGAGTTCGATGAAATCGATCCGGCACTGCAGGACGAAGTCGACCCCTTGTTTGATCCTCAGGACGATGAGCACGCCGACGCCCTGGATGAGATGGACTGGGACGAGGGCGTCGACCCGCTGGATGACCTGTAGGCCGCTGTCGTCCTGCTACCGCCCATCTACCGAGAACTTGCCGGCGCCTGTCACTGACAGCAACAACAAGCCGCCACAAATACTCAGGTTCTTGAAGAACTGCACACTGTTGGCCGCACGCGCTGGATCAACCATGTTCCAGAACGGATGGCCAATCACCGCTGTGCCAATCACGAACAGGGCGAACAGAAACGCGAGTGGGCGGGTGTAAAACCCCAGGATCAATAAGATCGCGACGAAAAACTCCATGATCACTGCGACCCCGGCAGCAACCGTGGGCATCGGTGCGCCCAAGGATTCCAGGTAGCCGACAGTGCCATCGAATCCGGTCATTTTGCTCCAGCCAGACATGACGAACAGAATCATCAACAAAATACGCGCCAGCAAGATGATTACGTCACGCTGGTTGTCGAACAGGGTATAGCGCATGGCCGCCTTCCTTTGTAATGGGGCCATTTCACCTTAGCAGTTGATTCTCGCCTTTGCCCCCGGGAAGGGGAATCGCGGGCAGCAAAAAGGCGCCATGAAAGGCGCCTTCTCAGAAGATGGTGCGAGTGGCGGGACTCGAACCCGCAAGGCTCACGCCGGCAGATTTTAAGTCTGCTGTGTATACCAATTCCACCACACTCGCACAGGTTTGAAAGGGTCTGGCGACCGGGGCGCGCTGTTGAATCGAAGCCCTGGAGGAAAAAGCATTTCCTCCGCAATCAAGCGAGCTTTATAACTCATCGTTATATTTGAGTCAACCGGCGGCGAGGGTCTGGCTCGGCCTTCTCTGAGGCGTTGTCGCGACATTTTCAACACAAATGCAATGCGTTGGAATTGCGCGCGGTGTTGGCTGTCTATGCTGGAATACGTCTGCGTTTTGCGTGGAATAGCTATGAGTTCTTCTGATCGCTCGGATTTGCACACCATGCAGGCCAGTCGTTATGAACAACTGGTGCAGGCGGTGGTGGACTATGCCATCTACATGCTTGACCCTGATGGTTATGTGGTGTCCTGGAATGCAGGTGCCCAGCGGATCAAGGGCTGGAGCGCCGATGAAATCATCGGCCAGCATTTCTCCCTGTTTTTCACGGAAGAAGATCTCGCCGAAGGCCGGCCAGCGTTGTTACTGGAGTGCGCGTTGCGTACCGGCGTTGCCCAAGACGAGGGCTGGCGTGTACGTAAGGATGGTACGTGCTTCTGGGCCCTGGCGGCGCTGGATGTGATTCGCTCGCCGGACGGTGAAATCGTCGGCCTGGCCAAGATCACCCGCGACATCACTGACCGGCGCGAGGCGGCCCAGCAACTGGATGCCATGCGCGCTCAGTTATTCCAGGCACAGAAGCTCGAAGCCCTGGGTCAATTGACCGGTGGCATGGCTCATGACTTCAACAACCTGCTGACCATCATTATCGGTTCGGCGAAGTTGGCCCTTAACAGCAAAGACCCACAGCGCAACCAGCGCTTGCTTGAGCATATCCTCGATGCTGGCGAGCGCGGTACGCAAATGACCCAGCAGTTGCTCAGCTTTGCCCGGCACAAGTCGTTGAAACAGGGGCGGGTTCAATTGTCGACGTTGGTCGAGTCGATTCGCATGCTGTTGGGGCATGCATTACCCAGCGGTGTCGAGCTACAGGTGCAACTGGAAGAAGGGCTGCAAGACCTTGGCGTCGATGGTGGACAGTTGCAGATGGTCTTGCTCAACTTAATCCTCAATGCCCGTGATGCCGTGGAGAGTGAGGGCGTGATTCGCCTGCAGGGCAGCAATTGTCTGCTTGACGGTGAGGTCGATGACTTGCACGGTCGCTTTGTACGACTGGACGTCAGCGATGATGGTCGAGGTATAGACCCCAGCGTGTTGCCGCGGATCTTCGAGCCTTTTTTCACTACCAAGGCGTTTGGCCAGGGAACCGGACTGGGGTTGAGTCAGGTTTATGGTTTTACCCGGCAAAGCAATGGTGCCGTGAGCGTTGCCAGTGTGCTGGGTGAAGGCACGTGCATGACCTTGTATCTGCCGGTTTTTACGCCGGTCATCACGCTCTTGGACTGAATAGGTGCGCGTATCGTGGAACAACTCAAACGTCTTGCCAGTGGCATTGAAGGGTTGGACGCACTGCTCAAGGGAGGGCTGATCGTCGGCGCCTCCTACATTGTTCAGGGGCGGCCTGGGTCGGGGAAAACTATCCTGGCCAATCAGTTGGCGTTCAATCATGTTGCTCAGGGCGGGCGGGTACTGGTTGCCACCTTGTTGAGTGAGTCGCACGAACGCTTGTTCCAGTACTTGTCGACCTTAAGCTTCTTTGACCCAAGCCTGGTAGGCAAGCAAATTCAATTTGTCAGTGCCTTCGATACCCTGGAGCGCGAGGGCCTGGATCAGGTGGTCAAGTTGCTGCGTGGCGAAATCAGTCGGCACAAGGCAACGTTGTTGATTGTCGACGGTTTACTGACCGCCAGGTCACGGGCTGAAACGCCGTTGGACACCAAGAAATTCATTGCTGAGCTGCAGGGGCATGCGGCCTTCGCCGACTGCACGGTGTTGTTCCTGACCAGCTCGCGCCTGGATGACGGTAGCCCCGAGCACACCATGGTCGACGGCGTGATCGAGCTGAGTGAGGCATTGGTTGGCAGTCGCTCAGTGCGTAGCATCCAACTGCGCAAAACCCGTGGCAGTGGGGCCTTGTCCGGATTGCACGAGTGCGAGATCACTGAGGATGGCTTGCAGGTCTATCCGCGCCTGGAGTCGTTGCACAGTCAGCCCAGTGACTTAGGGGGCGCAGAGCTCAGCCGGGTTAGCAGCGGCGTCAGGGTTCTCGATGAGTTGCTGGGTGGCGGTTTGCCCGGTGGCTCGATGACCTTGGTGATCGGGCCGTCCGGGATCGGCAAGACCTCCCTGGGGGTGAGCTTTCTGGCCGCAGCCACTGCACAGGAACCCGCGTTGCATTTTGGTTTCTATGAAACGCCCCAACGCTTGCGCTTGAAAGCCAGCGCCTTGGGCTACGATTTCGCCGCGATGGAACGTAGCGGCGCACTGCGCATCGCCTGGCAGCCGACCACCGAAGGGGCGCTGGATGATGTGGGGGCGCGGTTGTTGCGCCAGGTGCGGCAGCACGCAAGCCGGCGAGTATTGATTGACAGCTTCGGCGCGTTCACTCGCCTGACGACCAATCCGGCGCGCCTTAATGAGTTCTTTCGGGCCTTGACCAGTGAACTGCGTGCCCGCGACGTCAGTGTCATGGCAACCTGGGAAATGCGCGATATTTTCGGTTCGGAGATCAATGCGCCAACACCGGGCCTATCGAGTATTGTCGATAACCTGCTGTTGATGCGGTTTGTCGAACTGGATTCGGAGTTAAAACGCTTGCTGTCGATTCTCAAGGTACGTGACAGTCGCTATGACCCGGCGTTGCTGGAGCTGATCATCAGTGATCACGGCATCGATCTGCAAAAAGCCTTCACTCAGGCCACCGCTGTGCTGTCCGGCACCCCGGCGCCGGTGGCGGGCACGTGAGCCGGCAGGCGAGACAGCCATGAGGAGGATTCTGGTTGTCGACGACGAGTACCTCATTGCCAATATCCTGGGCTACGCCCTAGAGGATGAAGGGTACGTGGTGGAGACGGCCAGCAATGGGCAAAAGGCGCTGGACATCCTCAAAGACAAGCAAGTGGATCTGGTTATAACCGACTATATGATGCCGCTGTTGAACGGAGAGGAACTGGCGAAAAACATTCGCGATCAATTGCGCTTATCCCTGCCGCTGATTTTGATGAGCGGTGCTCAGGCTCACGAGGGGCGGGACAATCCTGACTTGTTCGTGGCGGTGTTCGACAAGCCCTTCGATATCACCCAAATGATCGCCAAGGTCAAGGAATTGGTCGGCGCGCCCGAGTCGTCGTAAAGCCATTGCGGCCCGCCACCTAGGCTGACGTATCAGGGTCAAGCGCATCCGTGCGGCTTGAATCAGCGGGCGTTACTCGTGATGAGTATCTCCTTTATCCGGTGCCGGGCTGCCGGCCTGAATGCGCTTGAAAATCTCTTCGCGGTGCACCTGGACATCTTTAGGTGCATCGATACCGATCCTCACTTGCATACCTTTGACGCCCAGAATGGTGACTTTGATGTCATCGTTGATGACGATGCTTTCGCCAACCTTGCGGGTGAGTATCAGCATGTATATCTCCTTGGTAACGTAAATTGCTTTGCAGGCCGCGCCCACACAAGCCAGGAATCCGTGGAACGGGTTCCTCTTTTCCTTCATTAAAGACGCTTTCGGCGGATATTAATTCCCCCGAACACAGATTCTGTCGTGAGTCTTTAGTCGCAGGTGCCCGAAGGGGCGATTTAGCCTGGCGCAGCAGCGGAAGCTGCTCACACCCGCAAGCATAGGGGGCTTGAGCGGATATGGGAAATTTCTCTGCATGATAGGAGAGTTGAGGACGCTTGAGTGGTTTTTCAAGGGCTGCACAGCCGTTGCAGAAACAGCGCCAGGCGGACTTCTTCGACCTCCAGACCCTTGCGTTTACGCGCCGCGGGCAAGTTGGCCAACTCGCCGCGGACAAAACACTCGAACAAGGCCGGGTGGATGTAGCAGCGGCGACAGACTGCCGGGGTGTTGCCCAGGCGCAAGGCGACCTGCTTGACGGTGTCGACGATCTGTCGGCGCGCCTCGCTCTGCGGTTGCCATTGCAAGGTGCGCAAGCGGCTCAGGGCCAGGGCACTGCCGGCCCAGGTACGATAGTCCTTGGCCGTGAAGTCGCTGCCGGTCAGCTGCTGCAGGAAGGCGTTGACGTCGGCCGAACCGACACAATGGCGCTGACCAAGCGCATCCTGATACTGAAACAGGTCCTGGCCGGGCAGGTCCATGCAGCGCTTGATCAGATTGGCCAGGCGACGATTGCGCAAGGTTACCTGATGTTCGATTCCGCTCTTGCCGCGAAAGCTGAAGCGTATGGCGCTGCCTTGGACCTTGACGTGGCGGTTGCGCAGGGTGGTCAAGCCGAAGGAGTTGTTGTCGCGGGCATATTGACGGTTGCCAACACGGATCAAGGTGGTGTCGAGCAAGCTGACCACCAAGGCCATGACTTTTTCCCTGTCCAGTCCTGGGCGCGCCAATTGGCTGTCCAGTTGCTGGCGCAGTTTCGGCAGTGCATCGGCGAAGGCCAGCATGCGCGCGTATTTGTGGCTATCACGAAAGTCACGCCACAGCGTGTGATAGCGGTATTGCTTGCGCCCGCGAGCGTCGCGTCCGGTGGCTTGCAGGTGACCTTGCGGGTCAGCGCAGATCCACACGTCGGTATAGGCCGGAGGCACGGCCAGGGCCTTGATACGCTCCAGGGTGACTGGGTCGCGGATGCGCTGGCCATTGGCATCGACATAAACAAAGCCTGCGCGCGATTTTTTACGGCGCAGGCCAGGCTGGTTGTCGTCAACATAGTGCAGGCCAGCGGGCAGGGCAGTATCGGGCATGGTGCAGGTCCAGTCACGGGGCTTGTTCTATGGACCGCGTGATCAGCCCAGCAGTGCCACCGACTTGATCTGTGCCACCAGTTGTTGGCCTGTGTGCAGGCCCAACTGGTCGGCCGAATAGCGAGTGATGCGTGCCAGCAACACGCTGCCGTCGGCATCAAGGCTGACCAACACATGGGCACTGTTGTCCGCTGGCTGATGGCCGCTGACGCGCACGGGCAAGCGGTTGAGGATGCTGGAATGGCTCTCATGGGCCAGGCTCAAGCTGACATCGCGGGCCTGGACCTTGAGTCGCAACGTGCTACCGAGTGCCAACGGTGCATGCGCCAAGCGCAGTTCCAGGGCGCTGTCAGGTAGCTTCAGGGCCAGTAACTGGTAGTCCGTGTCGTAACGGTTGACCTGACCTTCGATGATCACCCCGGCGTCGTCGCCTTGGGCCAGAGGCAAGTCAAGGCGGGCAAGGGTGGCAGCAATCGGACCGCTGGCCTGAACTTTGCCCTGTTCCAGCAGCACCAGGTGGTCCGCCAGCCGGGCCACCTCGTCCTGGGCATGGCTGACATAAATCAGCGGGATTTGCAGCTCATCGTGCAGGCGCTCCAGGTATGGCAGGATCTCACGTTTGCGCGGCCCGTCGAGGGCGGCCAGGGGTTCGTCCATCAGCAGCAACTGCGGGCTACTGAGCAAGGCCCGGGCGATCCCCACGCGCTGCGCTTCGCCACCAGACAACGTGGCGGGCTTGCGTTCGAGCAGGTGCTCGATGCCCAACAACGCGCAGGCCTGGTCGAGGCTGACCTTGCGCGCTTGGGCGGCGACGCGGCGCCAGCCGAAGGTCAGGTTGCCGTGCACGCTCAGGTGTGGAAACAGGCTCGGTTCCTGAAACACATAGCCGACCGGGCGCAGGTGCGGGGCGATGAAATGGTGGCGGCGCGAGTCCTGCCAGACCTGTCCATTGACTTCGATATAGGCCTCGGACGCTCGCTCCAGGCCGGCGAGGCAACGCAGGCAGGTGGTCTTGCCTGAGCCCGAGTGGCCAAACAAAGCGCTGATGCCGCGTCCGGGTAGTTGCAGGTCGACATCCAGGTCGAAGGTATCACGGGCGACCTTGAGTCGGGCATGAATCATCTTTTGCACGCTCAACTCCAGGCTGCTTTGCCGCGGCGGCTGGAGTACAGCGCCAGCAGCACGAGGAAGGAAAACACCAGCATAGCGCCAGCCAGCCAGTGCGCTTGCGCGTACTCCATGGCTTCGACATGGTCGAAGATCTGTACTGAAACGACACGGGTCTGGTTCGGGATGTTGCCACCAATCATCAATACCACGCCGAACTCACCCACCGTATGGGCAAAACCGAGAATGCTGGCGGTGATGAAACCCGGGCGGGCAAGCGGCAGTACAACATGGACAAAACGGTCCCAGGGGCTGGCGCGCAGGGTGGCCGCCACTTCCAATGGACGCTCGCCGATGGCGCTGAAGGCATTTTGTAGTGGTTGTACGACAAAGGGCATGGAGTAGATCACCGAGCCGATCACCAGACCAGTGAAGCTGAACACCACGGTGCCCAACCCCAGCGCTTCGGTGGTCTGGCCGATCCAGCCGTTGGGGCCCAGGGCGAGCAACAGGTAAAAGCCAATCACCGTCGGCGGCAGCACCAAGGGCAGGGCAACCACAGCCCCCACCGGCCCGCGTAGCCACGAGCGCGTGCGCGCCAGCCACCAAGCGATGGGGGTGCCGACCAGCAACAGGATAAGGGTGGTCAGGCTGGCCAGTTTAAAGGTCAGCCAGATGGCACCCAGGTCGCTGGCATCCAGTGGCATCAGATTTGGTAACCGTAAGATTTAATCACTGCCGCGGCTTTCGGACCTTTGAGGTACTCGACCAGGGCTTTGGCAGCGGCGCTGTCTTTGCCTTTGTTGAGGATTACGGCGTCCTGCTTGATCGGCTCATGCAGGTTGGCCGGAACGATCCAGGCTGAGCCTTCGGTGACTTTGCCATCCTTGTAGATCTGCGACAGTGCCACAAAGCCCAGCTCAGCATTGCCGGTGGAGACGAATTGGAAGGCCTGGGTGATGCTCTGGCCTTCAACAATCTTGCCTTTGATGGCATCGGTCAGCTGGAGTTTGTCCAGTACCTGTGTGGCCGCCAGGCCATAGGGGGCGGCTTTGGGGTTGGCAATGGCCAGGTGTTTGAATGGGTTCTTTTTCAGCACCTCACCTTTGTCATCGACATAGCCAGGGGTAGCCGACCACAAGGCCAGGGTGCCGGTGGCATAGGTAAAGCGTGAGCCCTTGACGCTGGCGCCTTCATTTTCAAGCTTGGCCGGGGTGCTGTCATCGGCAGCCAGGAACACTTCGAACGGCGCGCCATTCTTGATTTGCGCATAGAACTGTCCGGTTGCGCCGTAGGCGGCGACCAGCGTGTGACCGGTGTCTTTCTCGAAGTCTTTGGCGATAGCCTGGATCGGCGCGGTGAAGTTGGCGGCGACAGCGACCTGGACTTCATCGGCCCAGGCACTGTTGAAAGTCATGAAGGTGGCCAGGGCGGCCAGGGCAAATCGAGGGGCGCACTTACTCATGAAACACAGCTCCATGGGCGGAAGGGAATCGCTATGTACGTAAATATATAGCGAATTCCCGACAAACGGAAAGCGCAGCGTTAACGCCGCAATTGAGCAAAGGCTTGTTCTGCCAGGCTACGGGTCAGCTCGCCTGCTGGCAAAGCCCGGGCCAGGCGCGCAGCTTGCCCAGACCAGAGATTGCTGAAGTCGCTGTTGCCGCTGGGCTCACTGATTGCGCGCAGGGGCATCAGGGCGCCACCGGCCAGCGGAAAATCCGGGGCCAGATCACTGATCGGCCCCAGTTCCCGCATGATTCGGGTGCTGATGCCGCGGGCAGGGCGCCCGGTGAACAGGTTGGTCAAGGCCGTGTCGCTGTCCTTGGCTGTTGTCAATGCCTGGCGATGGGCTGCGGACACTTTGGCTTCTGGGCACAACAAGTAAGCGGTACCCATTTGCACGGCGCTAGCGCCGAGGGCCAAGGCCGCGACGATACCGCGATGGTCGCCGATACCACCGGCGGCGATGACTGGCACGCTCACCGCATCGACCACCTGCGGCACCAGGGCGAGGGTGCCAACCTGGGTGTTGAGGTCGCGGCTCAAGAACATTCCGCGATGACCGCCAGCTTCATAGCCCATGGCGATGATCGCGTCGCAACCGTGCTGTTCCAGCCAGATCGCCTCATCGACGGTGGTGGCGCTGGACAGTACTTTCGCCCCCGTGGCCTTGACCCGCGCCAGCAAGCTGGCCTCGGGCAGGCCGAAATGGAAGCTGACCACGGCGGGTTTGAACGCTTCGATCAACTGGCAGGTGGCGTCGTCGAACGGCGCGCGGTTGGATATCGGCGTCGGCGCCTCGAAATCGGCGTCCAGCTCCTCATAGTAAGGTTTGAGCGCCTGCTTCCAGGCGGCATCGCGCGCCGGATCGGGCTGCGGCGGCTGGTGGCAGAAAAAATTGACATTCAACGGCCCACTGCTGGCCTGGCTGAAGGCCTGCAGTTCGGTGCGAATCTGCTCCAGGCTCAAGGTTGCACAAGGCAGTGATCCCAGGCCGCCGGCATTGCTCACGGCAATGGCCATGGCAGAACCGGTGGAGCCAGCCATGGGAGCCTGAATAATTGGCAGCTCGATACCCAACAGGTCGAGAAGACGGGTGTCCGGCCAGTGGCTCATGCCTGGGATTCCTTGTGCGCGGTGACGTTACAGGGCTTTGCTCACCTTGATGTCGGTGATCTTTTTCGCATCTTCGCCGTGGAGTTTTTCCAGGGCGGCTTGCACTTGCTGCGGTGCATCACTGTTCATCTGGGCGAAGTCGAAGCGTTGTTCGCCGTCCAGCTTGTATTTGATGACGTACTTGGTGGTCTGGCTCATGGCTTATCTCAGTTTCGACGACGAACGGCGGATGAACTTGATCTTGTGAGTGAAGGTCGGCTTGGTCACTGCCGACAATGCACGTGGGCCCACGGTATCGATGGTGATGTTCCAGAAGCCGGTGCTGGGTACAGTGATCTTCGCCGGGAAGTCGACAAACGCGCCGCCGTGGTAGGTATGGCGCCCGCCATTCTTGAAGCTGCGGAAGTTGGCGTCGTTCATCAGGCGGATGTTGCAGCGCTGGGAACACTCGATGACGACGATGTCGTCTTCGTTGAGGTGTTCGCGCTGGTGTACGAATTTCATGTTGCTCTCCGCAATGGATCTTTGGGCAAATCAAAACGATACCATGATCAACGGTTACACTGTCGCCCTTCGTGCCTGGCCCAAGATAAATCTGCCAATTCAGGGAGCAAAATGGTCTGGGCGTGGTCTGATTCTTTTTCCGTGGTGGAGGTGTAGCTTGATGAAGTGGGTTGTAGTGGCGTTGGCTGTGACATTAGGGGGTTGCGTCAGCGTCTCGGAGCTTGAACATTCGCCGGAAACATTGAACGTGATTTCTGGCAAAAAGCCCCAGGAGTACGCCACCTGTGTTCAGCAGCACCTGGCCGAAAGCCGTGGGCCTCTGGAAGTCGAACAGCGGCATGACGGCTTGCGTCTGGTGGTACCGCAAAAAGTGGGCAGTGGCCCTGCGGCGCTGGTCGACATCAATGAGCGCGGCAGTGGTAGCAGTATCAAACTCTACGAGCGCTTGAACAACTTCCCGTTGCGCCTGGGCGATGTGAAGACTGCAGCGACGCGTTGCATCTCGGGCTAAGACCTCATCTCCAAAATCAGCGCCAGAAGGCTGTTGCTAGTGCATCGGTAGGTGCTAGGCCGACATGCGCTCAATTAGCGACCACAACGTGGGATCTTCGAAGTCCGCCACTACCAACTGCGCCCCGGCCGCGAGCAGCGCTGCAGGCGCTTGGCTGGTGGACAAGCCCACGGTAAAGATCCCGGCCCGGCTGGCCGCTGTTACCCCCGGCAGTGAATCCTCGAACGCCAATGCATGGCTGGCCTGCGCCTGCAGGCATTCAAGGCCGGTGAGGTAGGGCAGTGGATCCGGTTTGGCCCGTGGCAGCTCCTCAGCCACCAGTACATGCTTAAAACGTCCACTCAGCCCCATGGCATCGAGCATGTGCACGGCATTGGCCCGCGGCGCATTCGTCACCACTGCCATGCCCAGGCCTACCTGCTCGCCATGCTCAAGCAGTCGGAGCAACCCGGCCATGGGCTGTAACGTCGGTGACAGTGCACGAAAGCGAGCCTCTTTGCGGTCGGCGAACGCCTGATGCTCGGCCAATGACCGATCAGGGAACAGATAGCGGCACAGGTCTGCATTGGCCCGGCCACTGACATGGGCATCGAACTGTGCCTCGGTCAATACCCGGCCTTCTTCCAGCAACAACTGTTGCAGGGCCAGCAGATGGAGTTTGTCGGTATCAGTCAGGGTACCGTCGAGATCGAACAGCAGGGCTTCAAGCATGCCAGGGATCCAATGCAAGGGCCGCTCATCATAACCCGACTATAGGGGCTGGTCAGTGCGCGCCGAAAAGAGTACAAATGTACTCCATGAACAGATTATCGCCCAAACGCAGCGCCATTCTCACGTTTATCCGTGAGCGTATAGCCGAGCATGGCCAGGCGCCGAGCCTGGCCGACATCGCTACCGCCTTTGGCTTTGCCTCGCGCAGCGTGGCGCGCAAGCATGTCCAGGCCCTGACCGAGGCCGGCTTCATCGAGGTCACGCCCAATCAGGCGCGGGGCATTCGTCTGGCCGGTGCCTTGCGCCGCCCCGAGGTTCTGGAAATCCCGGTGCTGGGCCAGGTGGCCGCGGGTCGGCCCATTGGCCCCGACGTCGACATCCACGAGCAGCTCATGCTCGACGCCCAGTTGTTCAGCCGCGCGCCTGACTACCTGCTCAAGGTGCGCGGCGACTCGATGATCGACGACGGCATCCTCGACGGCGACCTGGTCGGCATCAAGCAACAGGCGCAAGCCCGTGACGGGCAGATCATCGTCGCTCGCCTTGATGGCGAGGTGACCATCAAGCGTTTCGAATGCATCAGCGCCCAGCAGTACCGGCTGCTGCCACGCAACCCGGCTTATGCCCCGATCGAGGTCGGCCCTGGGCACGACTTCTTCATTGAAGGCGTATTCTGCGGCCTGGTGAGGCGCGGCTGATGGGCGCGGTAGTCAGCCTCGATGGGCTGCTCGACCAGCAACGGGTCTGGAAGGGCCGCCCGCAGGCCCAGCCTCAGGGCCTGCAGCCTACCGGCCATGCGGCGCTGGATTCGGCGCTGCCCGGTGGTGGCTGGCCGCCCGGCGCGCTTACCGAGCTATTGCTGGCCGCCGAGGGCTGTGGCGAGCTGCAACTGCTCTGGCCCAGCCTGGCGCGCCTGACGGCTAGCGCACAGCGGGTGGTATTGATTGCACCGCCGTTCATTCCCTATGCGCCCGCCTGGCAGGCGGCCGGTGTCGACCTGCAGTGGCTGACCCTGGTCGAGACAGCTCCGGCCGAGGTGCTCTGGGCCGCCGAACAATGCCTGCGCTCGGGCAGTTGTGGCGCGGTACTGTGTTGGCCGCAGAAGGCCGATGACCGTGCCTTGCGCCGTTTGCAGGTGGCGGCCGAAAGTGGCCAGAGCCTGGCCTTTGCCTTACGTCCTTTGCAAGCCGCGCTGAACCCTTCACCGGCGGCGTTGCGCATTGCCATTGATGCCCGTCCGAGCCAGTGGCGGGTGCTCAAATGTCGCGGTGGCCTGGCGCCGGTGCGGCCTATAGCCTGCCCCGGTCGAGGCTGATGGATCATGCTCTGGGCTTGTATCCTGCTGCCGCAATTGGCACTCGACGCGGTGCTGCGCGGGCGCGCCGACCCCGACTCGCCGCTGGCGCTGCTCAGCGGCCCGCCTCAGCGCCGCGTGCTGCAGGCCGTCAACCCAGCGGCGGCGACCCTCGGTTTGCGCGCCGGGCAGCCGCTGACTACGGCTCAGGCGTTGGCGGGGCATTTCACCTGCGTTGACCACGACCCGGCGGCTATCGACGCCTTGCAGCAACTGCTCGCCGCCTGGGCTTACCAATTCAGTTCTCAGGTCAGCCTGCATTACCCACGGGTACTGTTGCTGGAAGTCGAGTCCAGCCTGGGCCTGTTTGGCCCCTGGCCTGCATTCGAAGCACGTTTGCGCGCCGAACTGACGGCTCTGGGGTTTCGCCACCGGATTGTCCTGGCGAGCAACCCGGTGGCGGCGCGCATGCTTGCCAACTGCCACGATGGCCTGGCGCTCGAGTGCCCCGACCAGACCCGCGCTGCGCTTGAACAGTTGCCCATCGACCGGGTAGGGCTCCCCGCGGAGGCGGCCAGCGCCTTTGCCCGCATGGGCTTGCGGCGCCTCGGTCAGGTCATGGCGTTGCCGCGTGAGGCCGTGGCCCGGCGTTTTGCCGCAGCGGTGCAGTTGCACTTGGACCGCCTGCTGGGGCTGCGGCCCATGGCCTTGACTTTCTACCTGCCGCCGGATCGCTTTGAGGCCCGCCTGGAGCTGAATTTCGATGTCGAGTCGCACCAGGCCTTGCTCTTTCCGCTGCGCCGCCTGATCAACGACCTGGCGGCGTTCCTGGCCGGCCGCGACAGTGGCGTGCAGCGTTTTACCCTGCACCTGGAGCACGCCGAAGGGCCTGACACCTGTGTGAACGTGGGGCTGTTGGCCGCCGAACGTGACCCTGTGATGCTGTTCGAACTGGCCCGTGGACGCCTTGAACCACTGCAACTGGCGGCGCCGGTGCGTAACCTGCGCCTGCACGCTGAAGACCTGCCGGCCTTTGTGCCGCAGCATCGCGAACTGTTCGAACCGCGTCCGCAGCAGAACCAGCCTTGGGAGCAATTGCGCGAACGCCTGCGGGCACGCCTGGGCGACACGGCGGTGCACAGCCTGTCGGCCCAGGCCGATCATCGACCGGAATGCGCCTGGTGTCTGGATAACGCTGCCAGGTCGGCGCCACTCACGCCGGCCGCGCTGCGTCCAGGCTGGCTGCTGGCCGAGCCCCAGGCCTTGCCGGGTGTGGGCGTGCAACTGCTTACACGCGCCGAGCGGATTGAGTCCGGCTGGTGGGACGGTGGCGATGTGCGGCGCGACTATTACCGGGTACAGACCACGACCGGGCTGTACGCCTGGGCCTATCGCAACCTTGGCGAAGACGGGCCGCTGTGGCTGCAGGGCTGGTTTGCATGAGCACGCCAGCGGCCTACGCCGAACTGCACTGCCTGTCGAACTTCAGTTTCCAGCGCGGTGCCTCCAGCGCCCAGGAACTGTTCCAGCGCGCCCGTCTGCAGGGCTACCAGGCCCTGGCGATCACTGACGAATGCACCCTGGCCGGGATCGTTCGGGCCTGGCAGGCGGCGAGGGCGGTGGAACTGCCCTTGATTGTCGGCAGTGAAGTACGCCTGCATGAGGGGCCCAAGTTAGTGCTGCTGGCGGAGAACCTGGTCGGTTACCAACACCTTTGCCGGCTCATCACCCTGGGACGGCGACGGGCGCAGAAGGGTAGCTATCAACTGCTACGCGAGGACTTCGACGTGCCGCTGGAGGGTTTGCTGGCCCTGTGGGTGCCCGACGAAGGTGAGCAGGACCTAGCGGTCGGGCACTGGCTACGCACACGCTTTGCCGAGCGTCTGTGGCTGGCGGTGGGGTTGCACCGCGGCGCCGACGATGGCGTGCGCCTGCCACAGTTGCTGGCGTTGGCCGCGTCCCTGCACATTCCTGCCGTGGCTACGGGCGATGTGCACATGCATGCCCGTGGGCGGCGGGCCTTGCAGGACAGCATGACCGCGATCCGTCATCACTGCACGGTGGCCGAAGCCGGCCAACGCCTGTTTGCCAACGGCGAGCGGCACCTGCGACCGCTGACGCAACTGACCGAGCTGTACCCGTCGGCCTTGCTTGAGGAGACCCTGCGCATCGCCGCCCGTTGTCGTTTCGACCTGAGCCAGCTGCGCTACCAGTACCCCCGCGAGCTGGTGCCTGACGGGCAAACGGCCAGCGGCTGGTTGCGTCACCTATGCGAACAGGGGCAGCGCTGGCGTTGGCCGGGGGGGCTCGAAGACACGGCACGCCAAGCCCTGGAGCACGAACTCGAGCTGATTGCCGAGCTGAACTACGAAAGCTATTTCCTCACTGTTCACGACATCGTCAACTTTGCCCGTGGTCAGGGAATTCTCTGCCAAGGGCGGGGTTCGGCGGCCAACTCGGTGGTGTGTTATGTGCTGGGCATCACTGAACTGGACCCGATGCACAGCCACTTGCTGTTCGAGCGTTTCCTCTCCCGTGAGCGCGATGAGCCGCCGGACATTGACGTCGACTTCGAGCACGAGCGGCGTGAAGAGGTGCTGCAGTATGTGTTCAGCCGCTACGGTCGTCACCGCGCAGCCCTGACGGCGGTTGCCAGTACCTACCATGCCGCCGGCGCGGTGCGTGACATCGCCCGGGTGCTCGGCCTGCCGGTGGCGCAAATCAACGCCCTGGCCGACTGTTGCGGGCGCTGGAGCGATGGTCTGCCAGCACCGCAGCCACTGCGTGAAGCCGGCTTCGATCCCGACAGCCCGTTGCTGCGCCGGGTGCTGGCGCTGACCGCTGAGCTGATCGGCTTTCCCCGGCATTTGTCCCAACACCCCGGCGGCTTCGTGATTTCCGAGCAGCCGCTGGACAGCCTGGTGCCGGTGGAGAACGCCGCCATGGACGGGCGCACGGTGATCCAGTGGGACAAGGACGACCTTGACCTGGTCGGTCTGCTCAAGGTCGATATCCTTGCCTTGGGCATGCTCAGCGCCTTGCGCCGCTGTTTCGACCTGCTGTACCGCCACCGCGGCCGTGAGTTGACCCTGGCGACGATCCCCGCCGATTGTGCGGCGACCTACGAAATGATTGGCCGTGCCGACACGGTCGGGGTGTTTCAGATCGAGTCGCGGGCGCAGATGGCCATGCTGCCACGGCTCAAGCCCAAGGACTTCTACGACCTGGTGATCGAGGTTGCCATCGTCCGCCCCGGGCCGATCCAGGGCGATATGGTCCACCCGTATTTGCGCCGACGCCAGGGCCTGGAAGACGTGAGCTATCCCTCCGAAGCCTTGAAGAAAGTCTTCGAGCGCACTTTGGGGGTGCCCTTGTTTCAGGAACAGGTGATGGAACTGGCGATGGTCGCTGGCGGCTATTCGGCGGGCGAAGCCGATCAGTTGCGGCGGGCCATGGCCGCCTGGAAGCGTCATGGCGGGCTGGAACCGCACCGCGAACGGCTGATCAGCGGCATGCTCGCCAATGGCTACAGCAGCGAATTTGCCGAGCGTATTTTCGAGCAGATCAAGGGTTTTGGCAGTTATGGCTTTCCCGAGTCCCATGCGGCCAGTTTTGCCTTGCTGACCTACGCCAGTTGCTGGCTCAAGTGCCATGAGCCGGCGATCTATGCCTGCGCGCTGATCAATAGCTGGCCGATGGGTTTTTACAGCCCTGACCAGATTCTTCAGGATGCCCGTCGGCACCGGATCGAGATCCGTGCGGTGGATGTCTGCCACAGCGACTGGGATTGCAGCCTGGAGCCGGGGGCAGGGGACGCCTTGGCGATTCGCCTGGGCTTGCGCCAGATTCGCGGTTTTCGCCAGCAGGATGCCCAGCGGATCGAGCAGGCCCGCGCTGAGTATGGTTGGCGTGACGTCAGTGATCTTTGCCTGCGGGCGCAACTCGATGCCCGTGCCCGCGAACTACTGGCGGATGCCGGTGCCTTGCGCGCATTGGCCAGCGACCGTTACCGGGCGCGCTGGAGCGTGGCGGCGGTACAGGCGCAGTTGCCGTTGTTCGCCGGCATCGAGGCGCCGGTGGAGGCACCGGTGAGCTTGCCGCAGCCCTCCGTCAGCGAGGATATGTTTGCCGATTACGCCAGTGTCGGCACCACCTTGGGCCCGCATCCGCTGACCTTGTTGCGGCGTCGCCTCAACGCCATGGGCTGTCGCAGTTCTCGAGCCTTGGAAGAGGCCGAGCATGGCGACAAGGTCAGCGTGGCGGGCCTGGTGACCGGGCGTCAGCGCCCGGGAACGGCCAGTGGCGTGACCTTTGTCACCCTTGAAGATGAGTTTGGCAATGTCAACGTCGTGGTCTGGCGTGACTTGGCCGAGCGGCAGCGGCGAGTGCTGGTGGGCTCACAGTTGATGCGCGTGAGTGGGCGGCTGGAGTGCGAGAGCGGAGTGCGCCACCTGATTGCCCAGCGGCTGGAAGACCTCAGTGCTCTGTTACAGGGGCTGGATGTGCGCAGTCGGGATTTTCGTTGAGTGCAGGGGGCTGCCATGCAGCCCATCGCCGGCAAGGCCGTCTCCTACATTCAAACCATCGCCAAATGCTGCTTGCGCGTTGGCACGGCAAAGGCTCGGTCAATAGCGCGCAGGTCTTCACTGCTGAGGGTCAGGCTGGCCGCCGCAGCATTCAGGCGCACATGCTCAGGTTCCACCGCTTTAGGAATGGCGATCACATCGTCATGACGCGTCACCCAGGCCAGGCTCACCTGCGCAGGCGTTGCGCCATGGCGCTCGGCAATCTCGATCAGGGTCGGGTGCTTGAGCAAACGCCCGGCCTGGGCCAGCGGGCAGTACGCCATGGTCGGCAACTGGCGCTGGTGGCTCCAGGGCAGTAGGTCGAACTCGATACCGCGTTGGGCAGGGTTGTACAGCACCTGGTTGGCGGCGCAGTCGGGGTTGTGCAATTCGCGCAGGTCGTCGACATCAAAATTAGACACCCCCCAGCGGCCGATCTTGCCCGCTTCGCGCAAGCGCTCAAAGGCCTCGACGGTCTCCTCCAGCGGATACTGGCCGCGCCAGTGCAGCAGGTACAGATCAATAAAATCAGTGCCAAGGCGCTTGAGGCTACGCTCGCAGGCTGCCGGTATACCGCTGCGGCTGGCATTGTGCGGGTAAACCTTACTGACCACGAAAACCTGCTCGCGGCGCCCGGCGATCGCTTGGCCGACCACCTCTTCAGCACCGCCTTCAGCGTACATCTCAGCGGTGTCGATCAGTGTCAGGCCCAGTTCGATGCCTTGCTGCAGGGCGGTCACTTCGCGGCTGCGCTGGCCCGGGTCTTCACCCATGTACCACGTGCCCTGACCGATGGCCGGAACGTTTTTGTCGGCAAGCTTCACTGTACGCATGACACCTCCTGGTAGCGGGAATGTTCTTGTAATAAGTCGAGCAGCGCCTGGGCCGCTGCCGACAGTTTATGGTCAGCCAACAGAGAGACGCCAATGCGCCGCTCGATGATCGGATCGACCAGCGCCACGCAGCGCGCGCCGAGCTCCTGCATCTGGCCAATGCACAACGCCGGCACCGCACTGACCCCCAGGCCGTTGGCAACCATGCGGCCGATGGTCGATAGCTGATGACTTTCGAACGCCACGGCCAGCTTGCCGTGCTCGGCCGCCAAGTGCTGTTCCAGCAACAGGCGCACCGCCGAGGGCCGCTGCAAGGCAATAAAATCTTCGGCGAGCAACTCGTGCCAGCTGACTTCGGCTTGCTGGGCCAAAGGGGAATCGGTTGGCACCACGGCCACAAAGCGATCCAGGTACAGCGGCTTGAACAGCATCGGTGCGCTGGCCTCAGGCTCAATGCCGATGCCCAGTTCGACGCGGCGATGGCGCACCAGCTCCAGCACCTGCTCGTTGATCACGTCATGCACGGTGACGTTGACCCGCGGGTAGCGCTGGCGGAACACCTTGAGCACTGCCGGTAACAGATTACCGGCATAGGCCGGCATGGCGGCAATCGATACCCGTCCCAGTTGCAGGGTAAAGCGCTGGCGCAGCAGTTCTTCGGTGTTGTCCCAGTCGGCCAGCAGTTGCCGGGCCAAGGGCAGTAGCACCTCGCCCTCGGGGGTCAGGCTGACGCTGCGTGTGGTGCGGCTGAGCAGGGCGCCGCCAAGGTTGTCTTCCAACGCCTTGATGGTCAGGCTCAGGGCCGGTTGCGACAGGTGCAGGTGCTCGCCGGCCTGGGCGAAGCTCTGGTATTTGGCAACGGTGACAAAGGCGCGCAGCTGCTTGACGTTCATCGGCGTGGTCTATTCTTTTGAAAAATTTATCAAACAATCATAAAAACAAAATTAACAAATAAGTCTGTAGAGGTGAAGATGGGCCACACGCTCGCCGACATCCCTGTCGGTTCAACAACTACAAAAGGCGGATCAGCATGGCCGGACTGGACAAGCGCGTAGCAACCTATGAACAGGCTCTTGAAGGCCTGACCGACAACATGACGGTTTTGGCGGGTGGATTCGGCCTGTGCGGCATCCCGGAAAACCTCATCAACGAGATCAAGCGCCGTGGCGTCAAGGGCCTGACCGTGGTCTCGAACAACTGCGGCGTCGACGGCTTTGGCCTGGGTGTGCTGCTCGAAGATCACCAGATTCGCAAAATGGTCGCCTCCTATGTCGGTGAGAACGCCGAATTCGAGCGCCAGCTGCTCAGCGGCGAACTGGAAGTTGAACTCACCCCGCAAGGCACCCTGGCCGAGAAAATGCGCGCTGGCGGCGCCGGCATCCCGGCGTTCTTCACCGCTACCGGCTACGGCACCCCGGTGGCCGAGGGCAAGGAAGTGCGCGAGTTCAACGGTCGCAAGTACATCCTGGAAGAAGCCATCACCGGCGACTTCGCCATCGTCAAGGGCTGGAAGGCCGACCACTACGGCAACGTGGTGTACCGCAACACCGCGCAGAACTTCAACCCGCTGGCCGCGACCGCCGGCAAGATCACCGTGGTCGAGGTCGAAGAGATCGTCGAGCCAGGTGTCTTGCTGCCTACCGAGATCCATACCCCGGGTATCTATGTCGACCGGGTGATTGTCGGCACCTTCGAGAAGCGTATTGAAAAACGCACCCTCAAAGCCTGAACCGTCCCCGAACAGAACAACAAAGAGATCCTGACCATGGCACTTACCCGCGAACAAATGGCCCAGCGCGTCGCCCGCGAACTCAAGGACGGCTACTACGTCAACCTCGGCATCGGCATTCCGACCCTGGTGGCCAACTACGTTCCCGCCGATATGGACGTGATGCTGCAATCGGAAAACGGCCTGCTCGGCATGGGTGAATTCCCTACCGAAGCGCAGCTGGATGCCGACATGATCAACGCCGGCAAACAAACCGTGACTGCTCGCACCGGCGCGTCGATTTTCAACTCC
Organism: Pseudomonas sp. S06B 330; assembly: GCF_002845275.2. Taxonomy (NCBI): domain Bacteria; kingdom Pseudomonadati; phylum Pseudomonadota; class Gammaproteobacteria; order Pseudomonadales; family Pseudomonadaceae; genus Pseudomonas; species Pseudomonas tussilaginis. Next base: position 2,448,407 of record NZ_CP088149.1, read on the forward strand.
GCCGAATCCTTTGCAATGATCCGCGGCGGGCATGTCGACCTCACGGTGCTCGGGGCCTTCGAGGTTGACGTGGAAGGCAATATCGCCTCCTGGATGATCCCCGGCAAGCTGGTCAAAGGCATGGGCGGGGCGATGGACCTGGTAGCCGGTGCCGACAACATCATCGTCACCATGACCCACGCCTCCAAGGACGGTGAGTCCAAGCTGCTGTCACGCTGCAGCCTGCCACTGACCGGCGCCGGGTGCATCAGCAAGGTGCTGACCGACCTGGCGTACCTTGAGATCGAGAACGGCGCCTTCATCCTGCGCGAGACGGCGCCAGGGGTGACGGTGGAAGAGATCATCGAGAAAACCGCCGGCAAACTGATCGTCCCGGACGATGTGAAGGAAATGACCTTCTGATCTGATTGTTACAGTGCTTGAGCAGGCTTTATCGCCGGCCAGGCCGACGTCTACAGAAGAACCACGCATTCCTCTGTAGGCGTCGGCCTGGCCGGCGATAGGGCCTGTTGTCGTTCCAAAAAAACCAATAAAAGGAAAACCCCGTGGCCGCTGATATCCAAGACAGCCGCTCCGCTCGCTTTGCCCTGCGTTGCTCAAACTGGGCCGAACGCTGGTTCCCTGACTCCTGGGTGTTTGCCGCCCTGGCCGTGATTCTGGTCTCGGTGGCCGCCATGGCCATGGGCGCCAAGCCCACCGACACCGCCAAGGCCTTTGGCGACGGCTTCTGGAGTCTGATTCCGTTCACCATGCAAATGGCTTTTGTGGTGATTGGCGGCTATGTGGTCGCCAGTTCGCCTCCGGCAGTGAAACTCATCGACCGCTTGGCGCGCCTCCCGAAAAATGGTCGCTCGGCGGTCTGCTGGGTGGCGTTGATCTCGATGCTGGCATCCTTGCTCAACTGGGGTCTGTCGCTGGTGTTCGGTGGCTTGCTGGTCCGCGCCCTGGCGCGTCGCGCCGACCTGCGCATGGATTACCGCGCTGCTGGCGCTGCGGTATACCTGGGCCTGGGCGCGGTTTGGGCGCTGGGTCTGTCGTCCTCGGCTGCTCAGTTGCAAGCCAACCCGGCCAGCTTGCCGCCGTCGATTCTGGCCATTACCGGGGTGATTCCATTCACCGAGACCATTTTCCTCTGGCAGTCTGGGGTGTTGCTTCTGGCCCTGTTGGTGGTGTCGCTGGTGGTCGCCTATGCCACCGCGCCGGGCCCTAACAGTGCTCGCACTGCCGAAGCGTGCGGTATCGACCCAAGCTTTTCGCTGCCGCCTCCGGCCAAGCGCAGCCGTCCCGGCGAATGGCTGGAATACAGCCCGATCCTGACCCTGCTGCTGGTGTTTCTGGCGGCGGGCTGGCTGTACCACGAGTTCTCGACCAAGCCTGCGATCACCGCGATTTCTGGGCTCAATACCTACAACTTCCTGTTCATCATGCTCGGCGCTTTGCTGCATTGGCGTCCACGCAGCTTCCTCGATGCCGTGGGCCGCGCGGTACCGACCACCACCGGCGTGCTGATCCAGTTCCCGCTGTACGGTTCGATCGCCGCCATCCTCACGCAGGTCCAGGGCGTTGATGCGCAGACCTTGGCGCACCATATTTCCACTTTCTTCGTACAGATCGCGACCCACGACACCTATGCCGTGCTGATGGGCGTGTACTCGGCGGTGCTGGGCTTCTTCATTCCGTCCGGCGGTGGCAAGTGGATTATCGAAGCACCGTACGTAATGCTGGTGGCCAATGATTTGCAGTACCACCTGGGCTGGGCGGTGCAGATCTACAACGCCGCCGAAGCACTGCCGAACCTGATCAACCCGTTCTACATGCTGCCGCTGCTCGGCGTGTTGGGCCTGAAGGCGCGTGATCTGATCGGTTTCTCCTTCGTTCAGCTGTTGGTGCATGCGCCCTTGGTGCTGTTCCTGCTGTGGCTGCTGGGGACAACCCTGGAGTACACACCGCCCGTGATGCCGACACCGGCGGGTTAAGCGCTACAGACAAAAACGCCCTGCAGTGCAGGGCGTTTTTTATTGTGCGGGTAACTCAGCTGGGGATCATCGCGAACCCAACACCAAAGCGGTTCCAGGCGTTGATGGTGGCAATCGTCAGCGTCAGATTGGCCACCTCGGCTTCGCTGAAATGTTCGAGCAGGGCACGGTATTGATGTTCCGGCGCACGCAGGTCGGGCAGGCGCGTCAGGCTCTCGGTCCAGGCCAGGGCGGCGCGTTCGCGCGAGGTGAAGTAGGCGGTTTCTTCCCAGACGCTGAGGGTTTGCAGACGCGCCTCGGTTTCCCCGGCCTTGCGCGCATCGTTGGCGTGCATGTTGACGCAGTACGCGCAGCCATTGATTTGCGAGGCCCGCAGGCGGATCAGCTCAAGCAGCGACGTTTCCAGCCCGGACTTACCCAGGGCCATCTCCAGACCAACCATGGCCTTGTAGGCTTCTGGTGCGTGTTTGGCCCATTCAATACGATTGCTCATCCCTATTCTCCAGTCAGTTCCCGCATCAGGCGGCGATGGCGCTACCTTAACGCTGCACGGCCGCTGCTCGAATAGCCAATTGCGTCGAATCTCAGGAGGCCAATCAACCGAGGGTCTGCAGGGTATCGCGCACCCGGTCCAGAGCCGGGTCGATGTCCAGCAGTTCGATTGCACCAAAGCCGAGGAGCAACCCGGAACGTAACGGTGCCTGGGCGTGGAAGGGCGCCAGTGAGTAGAGCCCGACCTCGACCTTGCGCGCCATGCTGATCAGAAACTCCACGTCCATATCGCCCTTGGCCAGGGCACTCAGGTGATAGCCGGCGGTGGCCGGTACCACCTCGAACCACGGCGCCAGGTCACCTTGCAAGCGCTGCAGGATCCGTTCACGACGGGCGGCATATACGTCATGCACGCGGCGAATGTGCTTGAGTAATGCGCCTTCGCTGATAAAACGCGCCAACGCCCATTGACTCAGGGTCGGTGTGTGCCAGTCGGTCAACTGCTTGGCGATACAAATGGCTTCGCGCAGAGCTTCAGGAACGACGGTATAGCCCAGACGCAGCTCCGGCAGCAGGGTTTTCGAGAAAGTGCCGACGTAGGCCACCAGGCCATGGCGATCCATGCTTTGCAGTGAGTCGGTGGGCCGTCCCTCGTAGCGAAACTCACTGTCGTAGTCGTCCTCGATGATGATTGCACCCAGCGCTGCGGCGCGCGCCAACAACGCCTGGCGCCGCGCCAGGCTCATCGGCATGCCCAGCGGGAACTGGTGGGACGGGGTGACGTAGATCAGCCGGGTACCCTCGGCAATCTGCTCCACGCACAGGCCCTGGGCATCCACCGGTACGTACTGCAACTGCGCACCCTGGGACAGAAACAACTGGCGTGCGGGGGTGTAGCCGGGGTCTTCCATGGCGACCTGGCAGCCCGGCTCGATCAGAATCCGCGCGATCAGGTCCAGCGCTTGCTGGGCACCGTTGCACACCAGCACATCGGTGCTGTCGCAACGCACCCCGCGGGCGAAGGCGATATGCCGGGCGATGGCCTCGCGCAGTTCCGGCAAGCCCTGATGAGCGGCATAGCGGGTGCTGCCGCGACGGATCTGACGCAAGGCGTACTGGTTGCAGCGGCGCCAGTCATCAAAGGGAAACTGGGCTTTGCTCGACGCTCCGCCAATGAAGTCATAACGCAAGGTGTTGGGGGCAAGGTCCGCCAACAGGTTGGCCCGCGCGCGCCATTTGGCCAGGGTGGCGGCGCCGGCCAGGGGCAGGGTGGTGCTGGCTGCGGGCAAACGGGTCGGGGTCGGGGTGATGAATGTGCCTTTGCCCACCTTGCCGCTGAGCAGGTTGTCGTAGGTCAGGCGCGAATAGGCTTCGGCCACGGTCTTGCGCGACACGCCCAGTTGCTCGGCCAGGAGTCGTGTCGGCGGCAGTTGCGTGCCCGCCGCCAGGCGCCCGCTATCGATCCCCTCGCGCAGTTGCTGGTAGAGCTGATCGGCCAAGCCTTTGCTGCCTTGCAGGCTGATATGAAGTTCCATGCTGGGGCGGGTCCGCGGGCCAAAGACAGGCGTGCAGATTAACCGATCCGCCTGGCCATTGCCGTTGATCCCCTCAGCCGACGCTTGGCCATCAACGCGCCACACTTTAAAGGTCGGGGTTCTCCGGCGGGTCGGCGAACCTCTTGCGCATACAGGAGCGTCGCCATGTACCTGCGAACTCTGTTTTGTCTGGGCCTGCTGTTCAGCGTCAGCGCCCAGGCTAGCGAATCAATCGCTGTCTACCACTACGGCATGCCACTGGATATCGCCCGGGTGCTGAACATGAGCGAGCCTGCCACCGAGCTGTGCGACGTGGTCCAGGCCAGCATGGTCTATCTCGACTCAGCCGGTCAGCAACACACCTTGCACTACCTGAAGCTGGCGCAGGCCTGCAGCGATCAGGGTTAGTCCCACGCGGGCGCCAGGCTGTCCGGGCTGATCAGGCGCAGGCCACTGTCGAGGGTGGCGATTTTCGCCATCTCATCGCTGCTGAGTTTGAGCTCGCTGGCCTTGAGGTTGCTGGCCAGGTTCTCGCGCCGGGTCGAGGACGGAATCACCGCATAGCCCAGCTGCATGGCCCACGCCAGGGTTACCTGCGCCGGGGTGGCCTGGTGCAGGGCGGCGATCTGCTGGATGAGCGGGTCGTGCAGCACTTTGCCGTAGCCCAGGGTCATGTACGAGGTCACGGCAATGCCCTGACTGTGCATGTACGCGGCCAACGTGCGGTTTTGCAGGTAGGGGTGCAGTTCAATCTGGTTGGTGGCGATGACACCTTTACCGACCACTTCGATGGCCTGGCGCAGCAGGTCAATGGTGAAGTTGGACACACCGATCTGGCGGGTCAGGCCTTGAACCTTGGCTTCAGCCAGTGCGTCCATGAATTCACGGACCGGCACGGCGCCCTTGGGTGATGGCCAGTGGATCAGAGTCAAGTCCAGGTAGTCGGTGCGCAGTTTGCTCAGGCTCTCCTTCAGGCTTGGGATCAGCTTGTCAGCGGCCAGGTTCTCGGTCCAGATCTTGCTGGTCAGAAACAGCTCATCGCGGGCCACGCCACTGGCAGCGACCGCTTGGCCAACCTCGGCTTCGTTGCCGTAAATCTGCGCCGTGTCGATGGCCCGGTAACCAAGCGCCAGGGCTTGGCTGACCGAGTCGATCACGACCTGGTCTTTGAGGCGGAAAGTACCGAGGCCGAGCAGGGGAATGGACATGTAAAGGCTCCTGTGAAGGGCTGCTGAATGAATGACCTGCAGTATTGCGCCGCTGTGCCGCGAGAAAAATCCCTGTCCCGACACAACTTTTTTGCCGCTGACGCACGAATCAGTAGAGCCAGATGGTAGCCTTGCAGTGTCAGTCGCAATGGATCTGGTCATGACCCGGCACAAGCTCAGCATTCGCCAACGCAATGTCGACAACATCCTTCTGGCCGCTGAGCAGGTCTTTGCCGAAAAAGGCTTCGCCGGTACCGCCATGGCCGATATTGCCGAAGCTGCACAATTGCCGCGCAGCAATGTGCACTATTACTTCAGTACCAAGGCTGAGCTGTATCAGGCGGTGTTGTTCGGTCTGCTTGATGTGTGGAAGCAGGATGCCTTGTGCTTTGAGCTTTATGATGACCCGCGCATCGTCCTGAGCAGCTATATCCGCGCCAAGATGAACCATTCACGTAGCCGGCCGTTTGGCTCCAAAGTCTGGGCCAACGAGATCATTCATGGCGCGCCCAACCTCGGCGCGGCACTGGACGATCCGTTGTATGACTGGGCAAAGATGAAGGAAGCAAAAATTCGCCAGTGGATCGACGATGGCCGCATCCTGGCGGTGGAGCCCTCGGGGTTGCTGTACATGATCTGGGCCTCGACCCAGCACTATGCCGATTTCAGCCACCAGGTCGGCGTGCTCAACGACCACCAGCCGCTCACTGACCTGCAGTTCGAGCGGGCGGTGCAGACGGTGACCAGTGTGATTCTGCGCGGGATCGGGCTGGAACCGTAGCCTGGCAGATCGCGTCTGCGCTTGCTGATCGACTATGGGAGCCGGTCGTGCCGGCGATGGCATCAGCGCCGTAACAGTTGCTGCGCGGTGCCTGCATCGCTGGCAAGGCCAGCTCCCACAAAATACTTATTCAGCGCGGGCAAAGGCTTTGAGACCTTCGCCTTCCAGGCGATAGCGCACCCATTCATCCTGAGGCTGTGCACCCAGCGAGCGGTAGAACTGAATCGCCGGCTCGTTCCAATCCAGCACGCTCCATTCCAGTCGGCCACAACCGTTGTCACAGGCCTCGACAGCGATATGCCGCAGCAACTGCTTGCCGGCACCGCCGCCACGTTGTTCGGGGGTGATGTACAGGTCTTCCAGGTAGATGCCATTACGCCCCAGCCAGGTCGAATAGCTATAGAAGTACACCGCATAACCAATGGCCTGGCCGTCACGCTCGCAGATCAGCCCCAGGGCCTTGGCGCCGTCATCGAACAGGGTACGTTCGATATCGGCAACCGTGGCAATCACTTCGTGGCGAGCACGCTCATACTCGGCAAGCTCGGTAATAAACGCGAGGATTCGGGCGGCGTCATCGCGGCGGGCAGGGCGGATGTGCAAGGTCATGACTGGCTTCCGTGGGTGCTGGTAATGGCGCATAGGGTAAACAACGGCGCAGGACAGCGAAACGCCGAATATTCTATGCTTGCCCTCGACGTTCTATCTGACGAACAAGGACCCAGCAATGACCTGGTCAGCGGCGCAGTACAGCACCTTCGAACGCGAGCGTACCCGACCGGTGCGCGATCTACTGGCAGCCTTGCCACCGCAAAGCATCAGCACAGCCATCGACCTTGGTTGCGGCCCGGGTAATTCGACTCAAGTGCTGGCTGAGCGTTATCCGCACGCTGCGCTGAGGGGGCTGGATAGCTCCGAGGACATGCTCGCCGCCGCGCGCCAGCGCCTGGCTGGCCTCGACTTCGAGTTGGGCGACATCGCCACCTGGAGCGCGCCGCAAGGCGTGGACGTGATTCTCGCCAATGCCTCGCTGCAATGGTTGCCCGATCACGCGCAGTTGTATCCGCACCTGGTCAGGCAACTGACCGAGGGTGGCTGCCTGGCCATCCAGACCCCGGACAATCTTGACGAACCCGCCCATCGCCGGGCCCGCGAGATTGCCAGTCAGGGCCCCTGGGCCGACAAAATCGCTGCGATCAAGCACCCACCACGGCACACGGCCACCTATTACTACGACGTGCTTAGCCCGCATTGCCAGCAGGTCGAGGTCTGGCGCACCACCTATTACCATCCGTTAATGGGCGGGGCGCAGGCGGTGGTGGAGTGGTTCAAGGGTTCGGCATTGCGTCCGTATCTGGCGGCACTGGACGCCGGTGAACAGGCGCAATTTCTGCAGCTTTACGTGCAGGCCATGGAACAGGATTATCCACCGGCGGCTGATGGCAAGGTGTTGTTGCCGTTCCCACGGCTGTTTATCGTCGCCAGGCGCTGACGCGCCGTTTCAGCGGCTGGGCTGGCTGCGCGGCCAGTGGCGGATCACCTGTACATAGACCACGGCGTTGATCACCACCACCACCGCGCCCAGCAGCAACTGGATACCTGGGGTCAATCCAGCCGGGTAGATGACGGGAAGAATGTAGTGCTCGATAAAGCCGCCTTCGTAACCCGACTGGCCGGCGGCCTGGCGCAGGTGGTTCTCCCAGTCAGTCAGCGGGCAGAACAGGTGCAAGAACTCCACCGCAATGCCCCAGCACATCGCCGGTAAATGCCACCACAGCACACCGCGCCATTTCAGCACCAACAAGCCGCCAAACAGCACGAAGACAATGAACAACAGGTGAAACAGCACCAGACCGTCGGCGCCCAGGCGGTACAACATGGCAATGGTTTCCTCGGGCTCGGAATGTCCCTTCAGGCACCATGATAAAGCGTAAAGACAACGAGGGTGGATGATCCTTCCTCGTTGTTGTTACAGGCGTCTCAGGACGCTTCGCGGTAAGGGTTGCGCGGGTCATGCTGCCAGTCAAGGAACGGCTTGCCGGTGTCCTGGGGCACCATTTCGATGCAGTCCTGCACCGGGCAAGTGATCTGGCACAGGTTGCAGCCCACACAGTCGGCGTCGATCACTTCGTAGCGGTGGCTGCCATCGGCTTGCTTGAGGTTGGCGATGGCCTGGTGTGAGGTGTCTTCGCAGGCGATATGGCAGCGGCCGCAACCGATGCAGGCCTGCTGGTCGATTTTGGCGATGACCTGATAGTTGATGTCCAGGTACTTCCAGTCAGTGGTGTGACTGACGGCGCGGCCGCTGAAATCCTGCAGGCTGCGATAGCCCTGACTGTCCATCCAGCGCGAGAGGCCGTCCTTCATCTCGTCGACGATGCGAAAACCATGGAGCATGGCCGCGGTACACACTTGTACGGCACCGCAGCCCAGGGCGATGAACTCGGCGGCGTCGCGCCAGCTGCCGATGCCGCCGATGCCGCTGATCGGCAGGCCATGGGTGGCCGGGTCGCGGGCGATTTCAGCGACCATGTTCAGGGCAATCGGTTTAACCGCCGAGCCGCAGTAGCCGCCGTGGGTGCTCATGTCGCCGACAATCGGCAGGGCGACCATGCGCTCAAGGTCGACGCTGGTGATCGAGTTGATGGTGTTGATCAGCGAGACGGCGTCGGCACCGCCGCGGTGGGCGGCGCGGGCGGATTGGCGGATGTCGGTGATGTTGGGGGTGAGTTTGACAATCACCGGCAGTGAGCAATAGGTCTTGCACCAACGGGTGACCTGTTCAACATACTCCGGCACCTGGCCCACTGCCGCGCCCATACCCCGTTCGGGCATGCCATGGGGGCAGCCGAAGTTCAGCTCGATGCCATCGGCACCGGTGGCTTCCACCAACGGCAGGATGGCTTTCCACGATTCTTCAGTACACGGCACCATCAGCGACACAATCAGGGCGCGGTCGGGCCAGTCTTTTTTCACCTGGGTGATTTCCCGCAGGTTGATCTCCAGCGAACGGTCGGTGATCAGCTCGATGTTGTTGATGCCCATGACCTCACGGTTGACCCCGTAGTGGGCCGAATAACGTGATGACACGTTAACTGCGGCGGGGTCTTCACCGAGGGTTTTCCAGACCACGCCGCCCCAGCCGGCCTGGTAGGCGCGAACTACGTTGTAGGCTTTGTCGGTAGGCGGGGCGGAGGCCAGCCAGAAGGGGTTAGGCGCCTTGATGCCGGCAAATTCGATCGACAGGTCAGCCATTATGCAGCCTCCACATTGAGCATCAGTTGGGCATGTATGGCCTCGGCGGCCAGCTTGCCGTGCTGCACGGCCTGGACCGTGAGGTCCTGGCCCAGGTGGGTACAGTCGCCACCGGCGTAGACGCCGGGCAGGCTGGTGCGCATCTGTTCATCGACGCGGATACGCTCGCCGTCGCGGGCCAGGGTCTGGGCACTGCTGTCACTCAGGGCGTGTTCGTCGAACGCCTGGCCGATGGCCTTGAAGATGGCGTCGGCGGCCAGCTCGAAGGTTTCGCCGGTGGTGTGCAGGCGGCCGTCGAGCATGCGTGTACGGGCAAAGCGCATGCCGCGCACCCGGCCCTGGTCGTCGAGCAGCACCTGCTCAGGCTGGGCCCAGGTCAGCAGGCGTACCTGGTTCTCCTTGGCGATGTGCTGCTCATGCTCGGTGGCGCCCATGTCTTCAACGCCGCGGCGGTACACCAGGTTGACGTCGCGGGCGCCGAGGCGGGCCATCTGCACCGCCATGTCGATCGCCGTGTTGCCGGCGCCGAGCACAATGCAGCGATCAGCTAGCGGCAGGCGGGTCAAATCCTCTGCTTGGCGCAGTTCGCGGATGTAGTCGGTGGCGGCGAGCATGCCGGGTGCGCTTTCATCCGTCAGGCCAAGCTGGCGCACAGCATTCAGGCCGAGGCCGAGGAACACCGCATCGAACTGGTGTTGCAGCTCGGCCAGACTCAGGTTTTCACCCAGCACCTGGCCATGGCGGATTTCGATGCCGCCGATCTGCAGAACGAAATCCACTTCACGCTGGGCGAAGTCATCGACCACTTTGTACTTGGCAATGCCGTATTCGTTCAGACCACCGGCCTTGGGCCGGGCCTCGAAGACCACCACGTCATGGCCGTGCCAGGCCAGGCGGTGGGCACAGGACAAGCCAGCAGGCCCGGCACCGACCACGGCGACGCGCTTGCCGCTGCTGGCCGCGCGCTGGAACGGGTGCGCGGTGAACTCGGCGTGGTCCAGGGCATAGCGTTGCAGCAGGCCGATCAGCACCGGTGCGCATTCCTGGTGATGATTGCGTACGCAGGCTTGCTGGCAGAGGATTTCGGTCGGGCAGACTCGCGCGCAACTGCCGCCGAGGATATTCGCCGAGAGGATTTTTTCCGCAGCACCCTGAACGTTCTCCTGGTGAATGTTGCGGATGAACGAGGGAATGTCGATGTCACTGGGACAGGCGTTGACGCACGGGGCGTCATAGCAGTACAGGCAACGCGAGGCTTCGACAGCGGCCTGACGGGCATTGAGCGCTGGCGCCAGGTCGCTGAAGTGTTCGGCGAGGGTGGCGTTGTCGGCGTTGGGTCGGGGTAGGTGGTTGAGGGCATCGATCACGGTGGTTTCCTCATTTTTTATTTTTTGGCAAGGCGATGCACTTCAGCGCTTGACGGCAGTCGGGCGCAAATGCTCGGCCCGCTTGCTGAGCAGGTCGAACACCGCCGGATACGCCGGTCGTTCGATGTAACGCCCGGCGCCGCGCTCGGCCCGCAAATCGCCATTGGCCCAGACCAGCTTGCCCTGGCTGATGGTGTGGCTGGGGATACCACGTACGGTCTTGCCTTCGAAGATGTTGAAGTCGACCTGTTGATGGTGGGTCGTGGCGGAAATGGTTCGTGTGCCTTGCGGGTCCCACAACACCAGGTCGGCATCGGCCCCCACGCGCAGGGCACCTTTACGCGGGAACAGGTTGAAGATCTTCGCCGTGTTGGTCGACGTCAGGGCGACGAACGCTTGCATCGACAACTTGCCGGTGTTCACCCCTTCATCCCAGAGCACGGCCATACGGTCTTCGATACCGGCGGTGCCATTGGGAATGCGGCTGAAATCATCGCGCCCGGCGGCTTTCTGTTCGGCACAGAAGCAGCAGTGGTCGGTGGCAGTGGTGTGCAGGTTGCCGGACTGCAGGCCACCCCACAGCGCTTCCTGATGGCCGTCCTTGCGCGGGCGGAACGGTGGGCTCATCACATAACCGGCGGCGGTCTGCCAGTCGGGATGGCGGTAGACGCTGTCGTCCAGCAGCAAGTGCCCGGCCAGTACTTCGCCGTAGACCGGCTGGCCCTTGGCCCGTGCATAGGTGATTTCATCCAGCGCTTCGCGGGTCGACACATGCACCAGGTACACCGGTGTACCCAGTGTCTGGGCAATGCGAATGGCACGGCTGGCCGCCTCACCCTCGACCTGCGAGGGGCGTGACAACGGATGCGCCTCGGGGCCGGTCATGCCCTCAGCGACCAGCTTGCGTTGCAAGTGATAGACCAACTCGCCATTTTCAGCATGCACGGTGGGCACCGCACCCAGTTCCAGGCAACGCTCAAAGCTGGCGACCAGGGTGTCGTCGGCAGCCATGATCGCATTCTTGTAGGCCATGAAGTGCTTGAAGCTGTTGACCCCGTGCTGGCTGACCAGCTCACCCATCTCCTCGCGGACCTTGTCGCTCCACCAGGTGATGGCAACATGAAAACCGTAATCGGAGGCGGATTTCTCGGCCCAGCCGCGCCACTGGTGAAAGGCTTCCAGCAAGGACTGCTGCGGGTTGGGAATGACAAAGTCAATGATCGACGTGGTGCCGCCGGCAAGGCCTGCAGCGGTGCCACTGTAGAAGTCCTCACTGGCTACGGTGCCCATGAAGGGTAATTGCATGTGGGTGTGTGGGTCGATGCCGCCGGGCATCAAGTACTGGCCGCTGCCATCGAGTACTTCGCAGCCGTTGGGAAGGTCGAGGTCAGTGCCGATGGCCTTGATCACACCGTCGGCACAGAGCACGTCGGCGCGGTAACTTTCCTCATGGGTAATCAGGGTGGCGCCACGAATCATAAGCGTCATCAGAGGCTCCTCGCAGGCTTGACCGGTTGTTACCGGTTCTAGGTTTTGTACTCATAGCAGCGTAGGACAAAACCTGTCATCGCTGTCAGGAATTGAATCTAGTCGGCGATCATGGATAGGGCAAATAATTAATTTATAAGTTTATAACCTTCGTATTGTATTGATTTATAAGGATTTTATTGTTTTTAGAGGGCAAAGGAAAAACGACCAGTGGTCCTGTCGTTCTTGACAGGTTGTGGAAATGGTCAAGATTTCACATGGGCAGCTGTGATTGCCCGCAATGCCCGTGCAAGTTCTCCAGCCATCCTCAGGATGAGCAAAAAAACAAAACAATGTGGAGCGGCCATGCAGCAGACCAGATCGCAAGTGCGAGAACGTGACGGCTTGTATGAACTCGACGCCGGCAGCGACGTCCTTGACAGCCCCCGCTACAACCATGACATCGCCCCGACCCAGGTCGGCGAACGGACCTGGAACAAATGGCACATCACCGCGCTGTGGGTGGGCATGTCGATCTGCGTGCCGACCTATACTCTCGGCGGGGTGCTGACGGCTTATTTCGGCCTGACGGTGGGCGAAGCGCTGCTGGCCATCCTGCTGGCCAACACGGTGGTGCTGATTCCGCTGACACTCAACGCATTCCCGGGCACTAAGTACGGCATTCCGTTTCCAGTGTTGCTGCGCTCTTCATTCGGCATCATCGGCTCCAACGTACCCTGTCTGATCCGCGCGCTGGTGGCCTGTGGCTGGTTTGGCATCCAGACTATGTTTGGCGGCCTGGCCATCCACCTGTTCCTCGGCTCGTTGTCGGCTGACTGGAAGGCACTGGGCGGGACAGGGGAGGTGATCGGCTTCATGCTTTTCTGGTGCCTGAACCTGTGGGTGGTGCTGCGCGGTGCCGAGTCGATCAAATGGCTGGAAACCCTCTCGGCACCGCTGTTGGTGCTGGTCGGTGCCGGGTTGCTGGTATGGGCGTTGCCCAACGTGTCGATCAGCGAGTTGATGGCGCAGCCGCCCAAGCGCCCGGAAGGGGCGAGCGTTTACGGCTACTTCTTTGCCGGGCTGACGGCGATGGTGGGTTTCTGGGCCACGTTGTCGCTGAATATCCCCGACTTCAGCCGCTATGCGAAAAGCCAGAAAGACCAGATCCTCGGGCAGATTTTCGGCTTGCCGCTGACCATGTTCCTATTTGCCGCGCTGGGCGTGGTGCTCACTGCCGCCTCGGCGTCGCTGGTGGGCGAAACAGTCTCCGACCCGGTCAGCCTGATCGGGCATATCCAGAGCCCGATGTGGGTGGCCCTGGCCATGGCGCTGATCATCATTGCCACCTTGTCGACCAACACCGCCGCGAACATTGTGTCACCCACCAACGACTTTCAGAACCTGGCGCCCAAGTGGATCGGGCGCACTACCGCGGTCCTGCTCACCGGCCTGGTCGGCCTGTTGCTGATGGGCCATGAGCTGCTGAAAAAACTCGGTCTGATCGTCAGCGACGTCAGCCTGGAGAGCGTCTACTCCAACTGGCTGCTGGGTTATTCCAGCCTGCTCGGGCCGATTGCCGGGATCATGGTGGTGGACTATTTCCTGATCCGCAAACAGACCCTGGACCTGGCCGGCCTGTACCGCGATGACATCTACCCGGCCTGGAACGCCACTGGCTTTATCGCCTTCGCTGTACCGGTAGCGCTGACCTTGTTATCGCTGCAGAGCCAAGCCTTCAGCTGGTTCTACGATTTCGGCTGGTTCACCGGATCCGCCCTGGGCGGGCTGATCTACTACGGGCTTGGCCAATTCAAGGCAGCCCGCGCGGCCAACCTCAAACCCACCGTGTAGTGCCGATGGCCCGCAGAGGCCAGGCAGCAGATGCAGGAGAACAGCATGCAAACCCCACAGGACGTTTTGCAATCGAACCATCGGTACATCAACGGCGAGCGGTTGTGGCAGTCGCTGATGGAGCTGGCCCAGTTAGGCGCAACGGTCAAGGGCGGGGTCTGCCGTCTGGCGCTGACCGACCTCGATCGCCAGGCCCGCGACCTGTTCGTCAAGTGGACCGAGGCGGCCGGCTGCACAGTGACCATCGACGGCGTCGGCAACATTTTTGCTCGCCGTCCGGGGCGCAACCCGCAATTGCCACCGGTGATGACCGGCAGCCATATCGACACCCAACCCACTGGCGGCAAGTTCGATGGTTGCTTTGGGGTGTTGGCCGGGCTTGAAGTGATGCGCACCCTCAATGACCTGAAGATTGAAACCGAGGCGCCGCTGGAGGTGGTGGTCTGGACCAACGAAGAAGGCTCGCGCTTTGCCCCGTGCATGATGGGTTCCGGAGTGTTTGCCGAGAAGTTTACCCTCGAAGAAACCCTGGCCAAGACCGACGCTGAAGGCATCAGTGTTGGCCAGGCGTTGAACGCTATTGGCTATGCCGGGCCGCGGGCGGTCAGTGGTCATCCGGTGGGCGCCTATTTTGAAGCGCATATTGAGCAGGGGCCGATCCTTGAAGACCAGCATAAAACCATCGGGGTGGTGCTTGGAGCCCTTGGCCAGAAGTGGTTCGACCTGACCTTGCGTGGCGTCGAAGCGCACGCCGGGCCGACGCCGATGCACCTGCGTAGAGACGCCCTGGTGGGCGCCAGCGTGGTGGTGGCAGCGGTCAATCGGGTGGCGCTGGAGCACCAGCCGCACGCCTGTGGCACGGTGGGTTGCTTGCAGGCGTATCCGGGGTCACGCAACGTAATTCCCGGTGAGGTGCGCATGACCCTGGATTTCCGTCATCTGGAGCCGGCCCGGCTGGATTCGATGATTGCCCAAGTCAAGGATGTGATCAGCAGCACCTGTGAGCAGCACGGCTTGAGCTACACCCTGACACCGACGGCGGACTTTCCGCCGCTGTATTTCGACAAAGGTTGTGTCGAAGCTGTGCGCGCTGCCGCCCAGGGCTTGGGGCTGTCACACATGGATATCGTCAGCGGCGCCGGGCATGATGCGATCTTCCTGGCGGAACTGGGACCGGCGGGGATGATTTTTGTGCCCTGTGAAGGCGGTATCAGCCATAACGAAATCGAGAATGCCGCGCCTGAGGATTTGGCCGATGGCTGCGCGGTGCTGTTGCGCGCCATGTTGGCGGCGGCCCAGGCGGTGGCGCGGGGCAGGGAAGCGGCCTAAGGCTTGAGGGTCCCATCGTCGGCAAGGCCGGCTCCCACAAAGGATCACACCGCACCCTTGTGGGAGCCGGCCTTGGCGGTGTGAGCCGCTTCACGGTCTTAAAGACTGTCCCGAACCATCTGCAAAAACGTCGCCACCAGGCGCCGCGAACTCTGCTCGCGCAAGCACACCAGGGTTTCAGTCAAGCGCCGCTGACAGTCAACAATCGGCAATGCACACACCCGCGCATCGGCGCCGAACTCGGCCGCTGACACCACCCCCACGCCAATCCCGACCACCACTGCCTCACGTGCCGCTTCCCGGCCCTCGACCTGGATCGCGGCGCGGATGCGCAAGCCGGCGCGTTGCATTTCTTCTTCCAAGGTCTGGCGTGTTACCGAGCCTGGCTCGCGCAACACAATCGGTGTGTCATCAAGGTCAGCCAGGCTGATCGAGCCGCGACTGGCCCAGGGGTGGTTGTGGGAGACGAAAGCCACCATCGGATCGCTGCGCATCGGCACGCAAAGCAGGCGTTCGTCATCCACATCCCGGCCCAGCAGGGCCAAGTCGGCCTGATAATTGAATAGCCGTAGCAACGACTCATCAGTGTTACCGGTCTCGATCTTGACGTTGATGCCGGGGTACTGCTGACAGAACTGGGCGATCTGCGGCAGCACATGCACCGGTGCATCCACCGCCAGCACCAGCGTACCGGTCTGCAAGGCGCGGGAATCCTGCAGCAGTTCATGGGCCTCGGCTTCACAAACGAACAAGCGCTGGGTAATGGCCAGCAGGCGTTCACCGAGGTCAGTCAACTGCACCGAGCGCTTGTTACGGTGAAACAGCAATACGCCGAAGCGTTCCTCCAGTTTACGCACCTGATCGGAGATCGCCGGCTGGGTCAGGAACAACCGTTCGGCAGCCCGGGTGAAGCTGCCGTGCAGGGCAACGGCATGAAAGGCTTTCAACTGTGCATGGGAAACCGACATAGCAGCACCTGTTACAAGCTGAGCTTATGAGTGAAATACGATAAATCGATTTTATTTATCAGTCATTACTTGTTTCTATCTCATCCAGCCCGCCACGTCACCTGCAGTGACCAACGGGTCATGGACCTGGCTGACACGCCACAACAACAGCCGCATGCTCCAGGTTCCATCTGACCAGGTGACGGCCCTGACCGGTCGCCACGCAGTGCGCAACACAACAACAAAACAGGCGTTTTTTTAAATTCTGCCGGCACACTCAAGCTCCGAGGTCAGAGTCACCATGAATAAACACATCGCAGACATCAAACGTTGGCGCGTGCAGATATTTGCCATCACCTGGATTGCCTACGCCGCGTTCTATTTCACCCGCAAAGCGTTCTCGGTGGCCAAGCTGGGCATCGGCGAAGACCCAAGTTTTACCCTCGATAAAATGGCCATGGCCAACCTTGATGCCATCTACCTGGCTGCCTATGCAGTGGGGCAGTTCACCTGGGGCATGCTCGCTGACCGTTTCGGCCCACGGGTGGTGGTACTGGGCGGTCTGATCATCTCGGCAGCGGCTGCGCTGGTGATGGGCAGTTACGCTACGTTTCCGATCTTCGCCACCTGCATGCTGGTCCAGGGCCTGGCCCAGTCCACCGGTTGGGCAGGGTTGTGCAAGAACATCGGCAGTTTCTTTCCGTCCTCACAACGCGGGCGGGTGCTAGGGTTGTGGAGCTCGTGCTATGCCTTCGGTGGCCTGGTGGCTTCGCCGTTTGCCGGCTGGTGGGCCTATACCCTGATCGGCAGCTGGCACGCGGCGTTCTTTTCCAGTGCTGTGGTCGTGGCCCTGGTGGCGGTGCTGTTCTTCTTTCTGCAGCGCAACAAACCTGAAGACGTCGGTTTGCCTGCTGTGGAGCCAGAACCGGAAAGCATGGTGCCCGGCACCACCCTGTGCAGCATCTGGACCCCGCTGCGCGAGATCCTGCGCAACCGTACGGTATTGACCCTGGGCCTGGCGTACTTTCTGCTCAAACCAGCACGTTACGCCATTCTGTTGTGGGGGCCGGTGATGGTCTTTGAACAGATGCCCTCCGTCGGCAAGGTCGGTGCGGCGATCATCCCCACGGCGTTTGAACTGGCCGGCCTGCTGGGGCCAATCATGATTGGCCTGGCCTCAGACAAGCTGTTCGGTGCTCGGCGTATGCCGGCCTGCGTGATCAGCCTGTTGGTGCTCACGGTGGTGTTGGCGCTGTTTATGGGCGCCATGCAAACCGGCAGCGTGGTGCTGGTGGTGGCCTTGTTGTTTGTCATGGGCCTGACCTTGTACGGCCCCGATTCGATGATCAGCGGCGCGGCAGCCATCGACTTCGGCACCGCCAAGGCCGGTGCCACAGCGGCCGGATTCGTCAACGGTTGTGGTTCGGTGGGGGCAATCCTCGGTGGCCTGCTGCCAGGGTACTTTGACGGGGTCACGGTATTCATCGTGTTTGCCGGCTGTGCGCTGTTCTCGGCGCTGGTACTGGTGCCGCACTGGAACAGCCGGCCGGCCTCGGCCGAGCATACACCGGCGGTAGCGCCGAACACCGCCATGGCAATCAAGCCCCTGCGTACCTGAAACCTTTGAGGACCCCGACCATGAGACCCTTCTGGCTGCAACAGGCGCTGGATCAGGAACAAGCCCCTGCCTGCCCGCCGTTGACCGCGGACACTCACTGTGATGTCTGTATCGTCGGCGGTGGCTACACCGGCTTGTGGACCGCGCTGATGCTCAAGGAACACAGCCCGGCACTGGACGTCGTGCTGATCGAAGCGGACATCTGCGGCGCCGGGGCCAGCGGGCGCAATGGTGGTTGCGCGCTGTCATGGTCGGCCAAGTACTTCACCCTCGAACGGCTGTTCGGTCTGCAGGAGGCAGTACGTCTGGTCAAGGCCTCAGAGCAGAGCATCTATGCCATCGGTGATTTTTGCCACGCGCACGGCATCGATGCGGACTATCGCCTGGACGGTACCCTGTACACCGCCACCAACCGTGCCCAGATGGGCGCCACCGACGGCGTGATTGCGGCGCTGGAGCGTCAGGGCATCAACTCGTTCCAGCGCTTGCCGGTGGAGCAGGTGCAGCGCCTGGCGGGCTCGGCCAAGCACCTGGAGGGCTGGTTTTCGCCAGCCGCCGCCACGGTGCAACCGGGCAAACTGGTGCGCGGTCTGCGCCGGATTGCTCTGGAGAGGGGCGTGCGCATCCATGAAGGCACGGCCATGACCGGCTTGCAGGAAGGGCCTCAAGCTGGGGTGGAAACCGCCGGCGGCACGGTGCGCGCGGCACGCGTGGTGCTCGGCCTGAATGCCTGGATGGCACGGGCCTTCCCGCAGTTCGAACGCAGTGTGGCGATTGTTTCCAGCGACATGATCATCACTGAGCCGCAGCCGGCGCTGCTCAAGCAAATCGGCTTGACCAGTGGCGTCAGTGTGCTCGATTCACGGATTTTCGTGCACTACTACCACAACACCAGCGATGGCCGACTGATGCTCGGCAAGGGCGGTAACACCTTTGCCTACGGCGGCAGGATGCTGCCAGTGTTCGACCAGCCATCACCCTATGAACCGTTGCTGCGCCGCAGCCTTGGCGAATTCTTCCCGAGCTTGACCCAAGTACCGGTGGCGGCTACCTGGAATGGGCCCTCGGATCGCTCGGTGACCGGTTTGCCGTTCTTCGGGCGTCTGGGCACCCAGGGCAATGTGTTCTACGGCTTTGGGTATTCGGGTAGTGGCGTTGGGCCTTGTCACATGGGCGGGCAAATTCTCTCGTCGTTGGCGTTGGGCCTGGACAATGAATGGACCCGCTCACCGCTGATCAACGGCCCGCTGGGCTATTTCCCACCGGAACCGATCCGCTACCTGGGTTCGCTGATGGTGCGCAATGCCATTCGTCGCAAGGAACAGGCTGAAGACCATGGTCATCGACCGCGGCGCCTGGACGTGCGCCTGGCACGCTTTGCCGCAGCGGCCGGTAAAGCCGATAAGGCTTGAGCAGTTTTTTTGTCGATTGCGACCACGAGGATGTATAAACTGCACCCACTTTGCCGGTCGCTACCTGAACCGGCACCTGAAACAAAGAGAGTCGAGATGGGCGCACAGTGGAAAGCCAAGCATAGAGAAACAGCAGCCAACGCCAAAGGCAAGATCATGGGCAAGCTGTCCAAGGAGATCCAGATCGCCGCGAAGTCTGGCGCCGACCCGGACATGAACCCACGCTTGCGCCTGGCCATTGAGCAAGCCAAAAAGGCTTCGATGACCCGCGAGACGCTGGAGCGGGCGATCCGCAAGGGTGCTGGTCTCGATGGTGATGCGGTGCAGTACACCCCGGTGACCTACGAAGGCTTTGCCCCGCACCAAGTGCCGCTGATCGTCGAGTGCCTGACCGACAACGTCAACCGTACTGTGGCGCAAATCCGCGTACTGTTCCGCAAGGGGCAACTGGGCGCTTCGGGTTCGGTAGCCTGGGACTTCAACCACGTCGGCATGATCGAGGCCAGCCCGAGCAGCCCTGATGCTGATCCGGAAATGGCCGCGATCGAAGCCGGTGCGCAGGACTTCGAAGAAGGTGAAGAAGAGGGCTCGACCCTGTTCATCACCGACACCACCGACCTGGATGCCGTGCAGAAGGCCCTGCCAGCGTTCGGTTTCACCGTGGCGTCCGCGAAGATCGGCTACACCCCAAAGAATCCGGTCAGCGGTTTGACCGAGGAGCAGATGGCTGAAGTCGAAGCCTTCTTGCATGCCATCGATGACAACGACGATGTGCAGAACGTTTATGTCGGTCTGGCTGGCTGATTGTGCAATGCAGGGGCCCTTGAAGGGCCCCTTCGTTTCAGCAGTTAAGCGTCCTCAAGTTCCACCAGCACCGCACCTTCGCTGACCATCTCGCCTTCCTGGCAAAACAGCGCTTTGACGATCCCGGCCTGGGGCGCACGGATGCTGTGTTCCATTTTCATGGCTTCCAGCACCACCAACTGAGTGCCTGCTTCTACAGCTTGGCCCACCTCGACCAATACCCGCACGATACTGCCGTTCATCGGTGCGCTGAGGCCACCTTGATGGCTGTGGCTGGCATCGGCTTCGGCGATCGGATCGAAGCGCGTGACCGCCTGTAACTCGCCGTCCCACTGTAAATAGAGCGTGTCACCACGACGGATCGCCAGGTGTCGGCGGCGCATACCGTCTTGTTCGACCAGCAATTGCTCGCCATCAAGTTTCAGCGGCGAGGCTGCCGCATGAACAAGGCTCACCGCCTGGTCCTGGCCATTGCAACTCAGGTGCAGGCTGATCTGCGCCGGTACCCCGGTACGGAAGCCACTGTTGGCCGCCCAAGGGGATTGGCGATCATCACCGCGCGGCGTCAACGGTTGGCTCTGGATGTATGCCTCACCTGCGGCCTGCCAGAACGGGGCTGGTAATGGTTGTGCAGGTGGCAACAGTTGTTCCTGATAACGCGGGATGAACCCGGTATCCAGCTCGGCGCTGGCGAAGGCCGGGTGGGCGAGGATACGCCGCAGGAAGGCGATGTTGGTCTTTAAACCGCCGATGGCAAATTCATCGAGCATGGCCAGTAAGCGCAGGCGCGCCTGTTCGCGGGTCTGGCCCCAAGCGATCAGCTTGCCTAGCATCGGGTCATAGAACGGCGAAATGCTGTCGCCCTCGTTGACCCCACTGTCAACCCGGCGCCCTTCGCCCGGCGCCGACTCGCGGTACAAGGCCAGGTGCCCGGTGGCCGGGAGGAAGTCGTTGGCCGGGTCTTCGGCATACAGCCGCACTTCGATGGCATGGCCATCAAGGGGCACCTGGTCCTGAGTGATTGGCAACGGCTCGCCGCACGCCACACGGATCTGCCAGGCCACCAGGTCCAGGCCGGTGATGGCTTCGGTGACCGGGTGTTCCACCTGCAGGCGGGTGTTCATCTCCATGAAGAAGAACTCGCCGCGGGCATCGAGCAGGAACTCCACAGTGCCAGCACCGACATAGCCGATCGCCTGAGCAGCCTTGACCGCGGCCTCGCCCATGGCCTGCCGCTGACGGTTGCTTAGACCCGGGGCAGGGGCCTCTTCGACGACTTTCTGGTGACGGCGCTGGATTGAGCAGTCGCGCTCGTTGAGGTACAGGCAGTTGCCGTGCTGGTCGGCAAACACCTGGATTTCCACGTGACGTGGCTTGAGTACGTATTTTTCCACGAGCATGCGCGAGTCACCGAACGACGACTGCGCTTCACGTTGGGCCGAGGCCAGCGCTTCAGCCAGCTGGCTTTCGCTGTCGACCACTTTCATGCCCTTGCCACCCCCACCGGCGGTGGCCTTGAGCAATACCGGGTAACCGATTTTTTCGGCGGCAGCGCGGAAGGTTTCCAGGTCCTGGGCTTCGCCGTGGTAACCGGGCACCAACGGTACGCCAGCCTGTTCCATCAAGGCCTTGGCTGCAGACTTGCTGCCCATGGCGTCGATGGCGCTGGCGGGTGGGCCAAGAAAAATCAATCCGGCTTGCTCAATGGCCCGGGCGAACCCTGCGTTCTCGGAGAGAAAGCCATAGCCCGGGTGAATCGCCTGAGCGCCACTGGCTTTCGCTGCAGCCAGCAGTTTGTCGACGTCCAGGTAGCTCTCGGCAGCCTTGGCGCCGCCCAGGTCAACGCGGATATCGGCTTCGCGGCTGTGCCGGGCCTCGCGGTCGATGGCGCTGTGCACGGCAACGGTGGTCAGGCCCAAGGCCTTGGCGGTGCGCATCACCCGGCAAGCGATCTCGCCACGGTTAGCGACCAGCAGGGTGGTCAATGGCGTGCGGGTCATAGGCGCTCCTTGTTCGAGGGTTCAGCCTGCCAGGCGGGGCTGCGCTTTTCCAGGAAGGCACGCAGGCCTTCCTGCCCTTCAGGGCTGACCCGGATGCGGGCAATGGCGTTCTCGCAGTAGCGGCGTAGGGCAGGGGTTAGTTCACCGTGGCCGACTTCGCGCAGTAGTTCTTTACTGGCGCGCATGGCTTGTGGGCTGTTGAGCAGCAGGTTGTCGATCCATTGTTCGAGCGCCTGTTCCAGTTCGGCCGCAGGATAGGCTTCAGCCAGCAGGCCCAGCTCGCGGGCACGTTCACCACTGAAACGCTCAGCGGTCAGGGCATAGCGGCGCGCAGCGCGTTCGCCTATGGCCTGCACCACGAACGGGCTGATCACCGCTGGGGCCAGGCCAATGCGCACTTCCGACAGGCACAGCTGCGCTTCCAGCGTGCCAATAGCCATGTCGCAACAGCTGATCAGGCCCAGCGCACCACCGAAGGCTGCGCCCTGAACCACGGCCAGGGTCGGTACCTTGAGCTTGGCCAGGTTGTACATCAGCTCGGCCAGCTCGCGGGCGTCGTCAAGGTTGGTGTTGTAGTCCAGCGCAGCCGATTGCTGCATCCAGGCCAGGTCAGCGCCAGCGCTGAAGTGCCGGCCGCGGCCGCGCAACAGGACGAAACGCAGGCTGGCGTCGACGGCGATCTGGTCGATGGCCAGGATCAACTCGCGGATCATCTGCGCGTTGAAGGCGTTGTTCTTGTCTTCCCGGCTGAGCCACAGGGTGGCAAAACCACGGGGGTCCTTGATCAGTTCAAGGGTAGTGAAGTCACTCATGGTCACATCCGGAAAATGCCGAAACGGCTTTGTTCGATCGGTGCGTTGAGCGCTGCGGACAGCGCCAGGCCAAGAATCTCGCGGGTTTGCGCAGGGTCAATGACACCGTCGTCCCACAGGCGGGCGCTGGAGTAATAGGGGTGGCCCTGGTGCTCGTACTGGTCGAGGATCGGTTGCTTGAGCCGCGCTTCGTCTTCGGCGCTGAACGGATGGCCGCTGCGCTCGCTCTGCTCACGCTTGACCTGAGCCAGCACCCCAGCGGCCTGTTCGGCACCCATCACGCCAATTCGCGCGTTCGGCCACATCCACAGAAAGCGTGGGTCGTAGGCGCGGCCGCACATACCGTAGTTACCGGCACCGAAGCTGCCGCCGATGATTACAGTGAATTTCGGTACCTGGGCGCAGG
This sequence comes from Pseudomonas sp. S06B 330, assembly GCF_002845275.2. Lineage (NCBI taxonomy): Bacteria > Pseudomonadati > Pseudomonadota > Gammaproteobacteria > Pseudomonadales > Pseudomonadaceae > Pseudomonas > Pseudomonas tussilaginis. The sequence goes on from NZ_CP088149.1 coordinate 2,471,670, forward strand.
CCACGGCGGTGACCAGCTTGGCGCCGTGCTTGGCGATCCCGCCGGCCTCGTATTTCTGGCCGACCATGAAACCGGTAATGTTCTGCAGGAACAACAGCGGGATGCCACGCTGGCAGGCCAGCTCAATGAAGTGCGCGCCTTTTTGCGCGGCTTCGGCAAACAAGATCCCATTGTTGGCGAGGATCGCCACCGGGTAGCCGTGCAGGTGGGCAAAGCCACACACCAGCGTGGTGCCGAACAGCGCCTTGAACTCATCGAACACCGAGGCGTCAACCAGACGGGCGATCACTTCACGCACATCGAAAGGCTGCTTGGCGTCGGCCGGAACCACACCGTACAACTCCTGAACGTCGTACAGCGGGGCAATCGGTGCCTGCTGGGTGAGTGTGCCGAGCTTGTGCCAATTGAGGTTGGCCACGCAGCGCCGGGCAATGGCCAGGGCATGTTCGTCGTTGTCGGCATAGTGGTCAGCAACGCCACTGGTCTTGCAGTGCACATCGGCGCCACCGAGGTCCTCGGCGCTGACCACTTCACCGGTGGCGGCTTTTACCAGCGGTGGGCCGGCGAGGAAAATCGTCGCCTGTTGGCGAACCATGATCGCCTCATCGGCCATGGCTGGCACGTAAGCGCCGCCGGCGGTGCACGAGCCCATGACCACGGCGATTTGCGGAATGCCCAGGGCACTCATGTTGGCCTGATTGAAGAAGATCCGACCGAAGTGTTCGCGGTCGGGGAACACTTCATCCTGACGCGGCAGGTTGGCGCCGCCCGAGTCCACCAGGTACAGGCACGGCAGGCGGTTCTGCAGGGCGATGGCCTGGGCGCGCAGGTGCTTTTTCACCGTTAGCGGGTAATACGAGCCGCCTTTGACCGTGGCGTCGTTGGCGACGATCATGCATTCGACGCCTTCGACCCGGCCAATACCGGCGATGACACCGGCCGCCGGCACGTCCTCACCGTAGACCTCATGGGCCGCCAGCTGGCCGATCTCAAGGAACGGCGAGCCGGGGTCGAGCAGGCGGTCGATACGCTCGCGTGGCAGCAGTTTGCCACGCGAGGTGTGCCGCTCCTGGGCTTTGTGCCCGCCGCCCTGATGGACCTTGGCCAGCAAGGTACGCAGGGCCTGGACCTGTTCGAGCATGGTCGCGCTGTTGGCGGCGAACTCGGCCGAACGCGGATTGATCTGAGTGTGCAGGGTAGCCATGGGCGCGTTGTCCTTGTGCTCAGCGGGTTTCGTTGAACAGTTCGCGCCCGATCAGCATCCGGCGGATTTCGCTGGTGCCGGCGCCGATCTCGTAGAGCTTGGCGTCGCGCAGCAGGCGCCCGGCCGGGAACTCGTTGATATAGCCGTTGCCACCGAGAATCTGGATCGCTTCCAGGGCCATCTGGGTCGCGCGTTCGGCGGTGTACAGGATTACCCCGGCAGCGTCCTTGCGCGTAGTTTCGGCGCGATCACAGGCCTGGGCCACGGCATACAGATACGCGCGGCTGGCGTTGAGCTGGGTGTACATGTCGGCGATCTTGCCCTGGATCAGCTGGAACTCACCGATGCTCTGGCCAAACTGTTTACGGTCGTGAATGTAAGGAACCACCAGGTCCATGCACGCCTGCATGATCCCGGTTGGGCCGCCGGAGAGCACCACACGCTCGTAGTCCAGGCCGCTCATCAATACCTTCACGCCGCCATTCAACGCGCCGAGAATGTTTTCGGCAGGGACTTCGACATTGTCGAAGAACAGCTCGCAGGTGTTGGAGCCGCGCATGCCCAGCTTGTCGAACTTGTTGCTGCGGCTGAAGCCTTTCCAGTCACGCTCGACGATGAAGGCGGTAATACCGTGCGGGCCTTTCTCAACGTCGGTCTTGGCGTAGATCACATAGGTGTTGGCGTCGGGGCCGTTGGTGATCCAGGTTTTGCTGCCGTTGAGGACGTAATGGTCGCCACGCTGCTCGGCGCGCAGCTTCATCGACACCACGTCGGAACCGGCGTTGGGTTCACTCATGGCCAGGGCACCGATGTGCTCGCCGCTGATCAGCTTGGGCAGGTACTTGGCTTTTTGCGCCGGCGTGCCGTTGCGATTGATCTGGTTGACGCAGAGGTTGGAGTGGGCACCGTAGGAGAGTGCGACCGAGGCCGAGGCGCGGCTGATTTCTTCCATCGCCACCACGTGGGCCAGGTAGCCCAGGCCGGCGCCGCCGTATTCTTCGCTGACGGTGATGCCGAGCAGGCCCATATCACCGAACTTGCGCCACATGTCGGCGGGGAACAGGTTGTCCTGGTCGATCTGCGCGGCGCGGGGTGCCAACTCGGCAGCCACAAAGGACTGCACCTGGTCGCGCAGCATGTCGATGGTTTCGCCCAGGGCGAAGTTCAGGGTCGGGTAATGCATGCGGGCACCTTCTGTTGTTTATTGTTGGATTCATCGCGGAGCAAGCGATCACCTTTACGTTAACGTAAACCTGCCGTCATTCACTGTCAATCTCGCCATGACCTTTACGTTAACGTAAATATGAGCCACATTAATGTCCGCTTGAATCAGCTCCCAGAACAACCACAACAAGGGACCGCCATGAATCAACCGAGCTATACCCAGGGGCGCCAGGATAAGCCCTTGCTGGCCATGACTATCGGCCAGGCATTCGACCACACCGTGTCTCGTTTCGCTGCGCGAGAGGCTTTGGTGGTGCGCCACCAGCACCTGCGCTACAGCTGGCAGCAATTGGCCGACAGCGTTGATATGCACGCCCGGGCGCTGATGGCCCTGGGCCTTAAGACCGGTGATCGCCTGGGTATCTGGGCGCCCAATTGCGCGCAGTGGTGCATTGCCCAGTTCGCCAGCGCCAAGATCGGCGTGATTCTGGTCAACATCAACCCGGCCTACCGCACCAACGAGCTTGAGTATGTGCTCAAACAGTCAGGGTGCCAGTGGCTGATCTGTGCCGGGGCGTTCAAGACCTCCGATTACCACGCCATGCTCGCTGAATTGCTGCCCGAGCTTGGCGCCCAAACGCCGGGTAACCTGCACAGCGAAAGGTTGCCGCAGCTTCGCGGCCTGATCAGCCTGGATGCCACGCCACCGTCTGGCTTCCTGCCCTGGGCGCAGTTGGCAGCGCTGGCCGAGCACATTGAGCCGAGCGATTATCAGGCCCGCCAGCTCAGCCTGCAGTTCGATCAACCGGTGAACATCCAATACACCTCCGGCACCACCGGCTTCCCCAAGGGCGCTACCCTCAGCCACTACAACATTCTCAACAACGGCTACATGGTCGGTGAGAGCCTGGGCCTGAGCGAGCAGGACCGCATGGTCATCCCGGTGCCGCTGTACCACTGCTTCGGCATGGTCATGGGCAACCTGGGATGCGTTACCCATGGCACCACCATGATCTACCCCAATGATGCCTTTGACCCCTTGTTGACCCTGGACGCCGTCGCCCAAGAGCGGGCAACCGCACTGTATGGCGTGCCGACCATGTTCATCGCGCTGCTTGACCACCCGCAACGCGGCACCTTCGACCTGTCGAGCCTGCGCACCGGCATCATGGCCGGGGCGACGTGCCCCATCGAGGTGATGCGCCGGGTGATCGACCAATTGCACATGAGCGAAGTGCAGATCGCCTATGGCATGACGGAAACCAGCCCGGTGTCGCTGCAAACCGGCCCGGATGATGAACTGGAACTGCGGGTCACCACGGTCGGGCGTACCCAGCCGCAGCTGGAGAGCAAGATCGTCGACGAACAGGGCTGTGTCGTTCCGCGTGGGCAAATCGGTGAACTGTGCACCCGTGGCTACAGTGTGATGCTCGGCTACTGGGGTAATCCTGAGGCCACGCACGACTCCATTGACCCTGCCGGCTGGATGCACACCGGCGACCTGGCAACCATGGACGATGCCGGTTACGTGTGTATTGCCGGGCGCAATAAAGACATGATTATCCGCGGTGGCGAAAACATCTATCCGCGCGAGCTTGAGGAGTTCTTCTTCACCCACCCGGCGGTGGCCGATGTGCAGGTTATCGGTATTCCGGATGAGCGCTATGGCGAGGAGATTGTCGCCTGGATCAAGTTCCATCCTGGTCACAGTGCCAGTGAGATTGAGCTGCAGCAGTGGTGCAAGAGCCGCATTGCCCACTTCAAGACCCCGCGCTACTTCCGTTTTGTCGATGAATTTCCGATGACCGTGACCGGCAAGGTGCAGAAATTCAGGATGCGCGAGATCAGTATTGAGGAACTCGCCACGCGTTGATTCGCGGCGCCTCTATCGCCGGCAAAGCCGGCTCCCACAGCACATCTGTCAAAACAGGCCTTGTGGGAGCTGGCTTGCCAGCGATTGGGCAACCCCAGTTCACAATAATCCTCTACGCTTTCACCGGCGGCTCGTCACTGGGCGGGTCGCCCACGGTGGGCGGCACTGTCGGTTTGATCGGCGGTTCATCGGGCTCTTCATCCGGCACCGCAGGTGGCAGCGTCGGGTCGTCGATATTCGGATCGGGCGTTTCTGCCGGGATGGGAATGTTCATGGCCTGACCTCGCAGGGGTTGTGGATGAGTAAGCTCAGTTTTTTTCGACTCCACAGAGCGCCATTCGCTCATTTTTTTTGAACCCCACGCCGTCACTCCGCTCTGAACTCTTACGCCTACCTCGTAACGGAGCAAGGATCGATGACCCGCGATGAGCCCTTCGAAACCGACCGTGTAGCCGCGGCAAACGATCATCCCGACCAGGCCATCAGCCTGTCTCAAGCACTCTTGGCGCCAAGGATCGTGATTGAGGATACCCAGCCGCTACTGGACGGCGGCGTGTTCGCGGTCAAGGCGGTAGTCGGTGAGCCGGTACAGGTGAGCAGCAAGGTCTATACCGATGGGCATGACAGCTTGGCGGTAATGCTCAACTGGCGACAGGCCCAGAGCCGTCGCTGGCACTGCGTGCCGATGGTGTTCGCCGGCAACGACCTGTGGCAGGCCGACTTCACCGTTATCGAGCAGGGCCGACACCTGTTCAGCATCGAGGCCTGGATCGACCCCTTCGCCACTTACTGCCATGACCTGGAGAAGAAGTTCACCGCTGGGGTGCCCGTGCCGTTGGAGGTGCAGGAAGGCCTGCAATTGCTTGAGCAGAACATCGAGCGCAGCCAGGGGCTGCTGCGCGAGCAGCTGCAGAGCCTGCATGACACGTTGCCCACCCTGGCGCCCGAAGCGCAGGTTGCCCAGTTGCTGCACGTCGATACCGCCGTGTTGATGCGCGAGGCCGACCACCGCACATTCCTCAGCCGCAGCCCGGAGTATCCGCTGGACGTCGAACGGCGCGAGGCCCTGTTCGCCAGCTGGTATGAGCTGTTTCCCCGCTCCATTACCGATGATCCAGCACGCCATGGCACCTTCAATGACGTGCATGAACGTCTGCCGATGATCCGTGACATGGGTTTTGACGTGTTGTATTTCCCGCCCATCCATCCTATCGGCAAGCGTCACCGCAAGGGCCGCAACAATGCCTTGCAGGCCGAGCCGGAGGATCCGGGCAGCCCTTACGCCATTGGCAGTGAGGAGGGCGGGCACGAGGCCATCCACCCGCAATTGGGCAGCCGTGAGGATTTTCGCCGGCTGGTAGCCGCGGCTGCCGAGCATGGCCTGGAGATTGCCTTGGACTTTGCCATCCAGTGCTCGCAGGACCACCCTTGGCTCAAGGCCCATCCGGGTTGGTTCTCCTGGCGCCCGGACGGCAGTATTCGCTACGCCGAAAACCCGCCGAAAAAGTACCAGGACATCGTCAATGTCGACTTCTATGCCGCAGAGGCCGTACCGTCCCTGTGGCTGGCCTTGCGCGATGTGGTGCTTGGCTGGGTACAGGAAGGGGTGAAGATGTTTCGCGTCGACAACCCGCACACCAAGCCATTGCCGTTCTGGCACTGGTTGATCGCCAATATCCGCAGCCAGCACCCGGAGGTGATCTTTCTGGCCGAAGCCTTCACTAAACCGGCGATGATGGCGCGCCTGGGCAAGGTGGGGTACTCGCAGAGCTACACCTATTTCACCTGGCGCAACACCAAGGCCGAGTTGCAAAGCTACTTTGAAGAGCTCAACCAGCCGCCCTGGCGCCATTGCTACCGGCCAAACTTTTTCGTCAACACCCCAGACATCAATCCTTTCTTCCTGCATGAGTCCGGCCGCGCCGGCTTCCTTATCCGTGCTGCGCTGGCGACCATGGGGTCAGGGCTGTGGGGCATGTACTCGGGCTTTGAGCTGTGCGAGGCAACGCCCATCCCCGGCAAGGAGGAGTACCTGGATTCCGAGAAGTACGAGATCCGCCCGCGGGACTTCACTCAACCGGGCAACATCATTGCCGAGATCGCCCAGCTAAACCGCATCCGCCGACACAACCCGGCGCTGCAGACGCACCTGGGCGTTGCCTTCTACAACGCCTGGAACGACAACATCCTGTACTTCGGCAAGCGCACCGCCGAACGCGACAACTTCATCCTCATTGCCATCAGCCTCGACCCGCACAACGCCCAAGAGGCGTACTTTGAGCTACCCCTGTGGGAGTTGGGCCTGGATGACAACGCCGACACCTTCGGTGAAGACCTGATGACCGGCCATCGCTGGACCTGGCACGGTAAGACCCAATGGATGCGCATCGAGCCCTGGCACCTGCCGTTTGGTATCTGGCGTATCGAAAAAGCCCTCTAGAAAGGAGTCGAACATGGCCAAACGTAGCCGCCCGGCAGCCTTTATCGACGACCCACTGTGGTACAAAGACGCGATCATCTACCAGGTGCACGTCAAATCGTTCTTCGATTCAAACAACGACGGCATCGGTGACTTTCCAGGCTTGATCGCCAAGCTTGACTACATCGCCGAACTGGGCGTCAACACCCTCTGGCTGCTGCCGTTCTACCCCTCGCCACGGCGCGACGACGGCTATGACATCGCCGAATACAAGGCCGTACACCCTGACTATGGCACCTTGGGCGATGTGAAGCGCTTTATCAGCGAGGCGCACAAGCGTGGCCTGCGGGTGATCACCGAACTGGTCATCAACCACACCTCGGACCAGCACGCCTGGTTCCAGAAAGCCCGTCATGCCAAACCCGGAAGCAAGGCCAGGGACTTCTACGTGTGGTCCGACAGTGACCAGAAATACGACGGCACGCGGATCATCTTTCTCGATACCGAGAAGTCCAACTGGACCTGGGACCCGGTGGCCGGCCAATACTTCTGGCATCGCTTTTATTCGCACCAGCCAGACCTGAATTTCGATAACCCGCAGGTGCTCAAGGCGGTGATCGGGGTGATGCGTTACTGGCTCGACCTGGGTGTTGACGGCTTACGCCTGGATGCCATCCCGTACTTGATCGAGCGCGACGGCACCAACAACGAGAACCTGCCCGAGACCCACCAGGTGCTCAAGCAGATTCGCGCCGAGATCGACGCCAACTACCCCGACCGCATGCTTCTGGCCGAAGCCAACCAGTGGCCGGAGGATACCCAGCTGTATTTCGGTGAAGGGCAAGGTGATGAATGCCACATGGCCTTTCACTTTCCGTTGATGCCGCGCATGTACATGGCCGTCGCCCAGGAAGACCGTTTTCCAATCACCGACATCCTGCGTCAGACCCCGGAGATTCCCGCCAACTGCCAGTGGGCGATCTTCTTGCGTAACCACGATGAACTGACGCTGGAGATGGTCACTGATCGCGAGCGCGATTACCTGTGGAACTACTACGCCGAGGATCGCCGGGCGCGCATCAACCTCGGTATCCGTCGCCGCCTGGCGCCCCTGTTGCAGCGCGACCGGCGACGGGTGGAGTTACTCAGCAGCCTGCTGTTGTCGATGCCCGGTACGCCGACCCTGTACTACGGCGATGAAATCGGTATGGGTGACAACATCTACCTCGGCGACCGCGACGGCGTGCGCACCCCCATGCAGTGGTCGATCGACCGCAACGGCGGGTTCTCCCGCGCCGACCCGGCGCGCTTGGTGCTGCCGCCGATCATGGACCCGCTGTATGGCTTTGCCTCGGTCAATGTCGAAGCCCAGGCCCATGACCCGCATTCACTGCTGAACTGGAACCGCCGCCTGCTGGCGGTGCGCAAGCAGCAAAAGGCCTTTGGTCGAGGCAGCTTGAAAATGCTCTCGCCGAGCAACCGCCGGATCCTGGCTTACATTCGTGAATACACCGGGCCAGATGGCAGCAGCGAGATCATTCTGTGCGTCGCCAACGTCTCGCGTGCCGCTCAGGCGGCCGAACTGGAATTGTCGCAGTACGCCGACATGGTGCCGGTGGAGATGCTCGGTGCCAGCGCCTTTCCGCCGATTGGCCAATTGCCGTTTTTGCTGACCTTGCCGCCGTACGGCTTTTACTGGTTCCTGTTGGCGCCCAAGGACCAGATGCCCAGCTGGCACCAGGAACCGGCGCAAAGCCTGCCGGAGTTCACTACGCTGGTGTTGAAAAAGCGCATGGAGGAGCTGCTCGACGCCCCGGCGCGCGACACCCTGCAAGAAAGCATCCTGCCCCAGTACCTGCCCAAACGCCGCTGGTTTGCCGGCAAGGAAAGCCGTATCGAACAGGTACGCATCGCTTACGGCGTGCGCTTTGGGGCCCCGACCAGCCCGGTGCTGCTCAGTGAGATTGAGGTCAGCAGTGGCGGTCACAGCAGCCGCTATCAGTTACCGTTCGGCCTGATTGCAGAAGAACATATCAACAGTGCAGCTCCGCAGCAGTTGGCCTTGGCGCGGGTGCGCCGCGGGCGTCAGGTGGGGCTGATCACCGATGGTTTCGTGCTCGAAAGTTTTATTCGCGCCGTGCTGTTCGCTTGCCACGCAGGCACGCGCTTGCCCTGCGCCGAAGGCGAATTGCAGTTCAACGCTACCGAACAGCTGGCCGCCCTTAACCTGGGGGAAGACGCCCAGGTGCGCTACCTCTCGGCTGAGCAGTCCAACAGCTCAGTGGTGGTTGGTGGCAGTCTGGTGCTCAAGCTGATCCGCCGGGTCAACCCCGGCGTGCACCCGGAACTGGAAATGAGTGCGTTTCTGACCGCTGCCGGTTTTGCCAATATCTCGCCGTTGTTGGGCTGGGTCAGCCGTGTCGATGCCCAGCAGCAACCGCACTTGTTGATGATTGCCCAGGGCTATTTGAGCAATCAGGGCGATGCTTGGGATTGGACCCAGAACAACCTGGAACGGGCCATACGCGACGAGCTGGAACCAGGCAAACCCGCGTTGGATGCCCACACCGATGCCCTGCAGGACCTGGCCGATTTTGCCGCCTTGTTGGGCCAGCGCCTGGGTGAGATGCATCTGTTGCTGGCAGCACCCAGCAAGGATCCGGCCTTCCAGCCGCGCCCCAGCAGCGCCCGCGATTGTCAGGCCTGGGGCAAGCAGATCAGTGCGCAACTGACCCGCGCGCTGGACTTGCTCAAGCAGCATCGCGCTGAATTGGACAGCGAAAGCCAGTCGCTGATCGATGACCTGCAGCAGCAACGCATAGACCTGCTGGCCACTGTCCTGGAGCTGAGCAAGCAAGCCCAGGGCGGCCTGTTGATGCGGGTGCACGGTGATCTGCACCTGGGCCAGGTGCTGGTGGTGCAGGGCGACGCCTACTTGATCGATTTCGAGGGCGAACCGGCCCGGCCGCTGGACGAGCGCCGGGCCAAGCATAGCCCCTACAAGGATGTTTCCGGCGTATTGCGATCCTTCGACTATGCTGCTGCCATGGTGCTGCGCAGTGCCTCCAGTGTCGACCTCTCGGACAGTGCCCGCCAGGCACGTCAGCGCGTCGCCAGGCGTTATCTGCACCAGGCCCGACATGCCTTTGTCGAGGCCTATGGGCTGGCCACCGCGGCCATGCCCCATGCCTGGGAACATGCCGACGGCGAGCGAGCGGCACTGGAACTGTTCAGCCTGGAAAAGGCCGCCTACGAAATCCTGTACGAAGCCGAGAACCGCCCAAGTTGGCTGGCCGTGCCTTTGCATGGCCTGCATGGCCTGACAAGTACCTGGGGAGAACGTTAAATGAATCATCGCAAGCGCGAGGAAGGCGGGCTGGGGCATCGGGACAGCGACGCCCTGGTCAGGGCCGAGCATACCGACCCGTTCGCTGTGCTCGGCCCGCACCCTGATGGTGCCGGTGGCCAGTTTGTCCGCGCCTATCTGCCCAACGCCTTGAGCGTGCAACTGCTGGCCCGCGACGATGGCCGGCTGCTGGGCGAGTTCGAGCAGGAACCGGTGCCGGGGCTGTTTATTGCGCACGTGGCGCAGCAGCAGCCGTACCTGCTGCGCATCAACTGGGCGGGAGGCGAGCAAATTACCGAAGACCCTTACAGCTTCGGGCCACAGTTGGGCGACATGGACCTCTACCTGTTCGCCGAAGGTAATCACCGCGACCTGTCCAACAGCATGGGGGCGCAGCCGGTGCAGGTTGAAGGCATCGACGGCGTGCGCTTTTCGGTGTGGGCACCGAACGCCCGGCGGGTGTCGGTGGTCGGTGACTTCAACAACTGGGATGGACGTCGGCACCCGATGCGCCTGCGTCATTCGTCTGGGGTATGGGAATTGTTCGTGCCACGCCTGGCCGCAGGCGAAGCCTACAAGTACGAAGTGCTGGGGCGTGAAGGCATCCTGCCGCTCAAGGCTGACCCGTTGGCACGGGCCACCGAGTTGCCACCGAGCACCGCGTCACGGGTGGCCGGTCCCCTGGCCCATACCTGGCAAGACCAGCAGTGGATGCAACAGCGTGGCGAGCGCCAGGCAACCAACGCGCCACTGTCGATTTATGAACTGCACGCCGGGTCCTGGCAATGTGAGCTGGATGACACCGGCGAAGTGGCACGCTTCTACAACTGGCGCGAGCTGGCGGAGCGCCTGGTGCCTTATATCCAGCAGATGGGCTTCACCCATATCGAGCTGATGCCGATCATGGAACATCCGTTTGGTGGCTCCTGGGGCTATCAGCCGCTGTCGATGTTCGCGCCGACCGCACGTTATGGCTCGGCGGAAGATTTCGCCGCCTTCATCGATGCCTGTCACCAGGCCTCGATCGGCGTGATTCTGGACTGGGTGCCCGCACATTTCCCCACCGACACCCATGGCCTGGCGCGTTTTGACGGTACCGCCCTGTATGAATACGAAAACCCGCTCGAAGGCTTCCACCAGGACTGGGATACCCTGATCTACAACCTCGGTCGCACCGAGGTGCATGGCTTCATGCTGGCCTCGGCGCTGCACTGGCTCAAGCACTTTCATATTGATGGCCTGCGGGTCGATGCCGTGGCCTCCATGCTCTATCGCGACTATTCGCGCAAAGCTGGCGAGTGGGTACCCAACCGCCATGGTGGGCGCGAGAACCTGGAGGCTATCGATTTTCTGCGCCACCTCAACGACGTCGTCGCCATCGAAGCCCCAGGTGCGCTGATGATTGCCGAAGAGTCCACAGCCTGGCCGGGCGTCAGCCAGCCGACCCAGCAGGGCGGTTTGGGCTTTGCCTACAAATGGAACATGGGCTGGATGCACGACACCCTGCACTACATACAGAACGACCCGATCCACCGTACCTATCACCACAACGAAATGAGCTTCGGCCTGATCTATGCGTACTCCGAGCATTTCATCCTGCCGATTTCCCACGATGAAGTGGTGCATGGCAAGCATTCACTGATCGACAAAATGCCCGGTGATCGCTGGCAGAAATTCGCCAACCTGCGGGCCTACCTGACCTTCATGTGGGCTCATCCGGGTAAAAAGTTGCTGTTCATGGGATGCGAGTTTGGTCAATGGCGCGAATGGAACCATGACAGTGAACTGGACTGGTACCTGCTCAAGTACCCCGAACACCTGGGGGTTCAGCGCTTGGTCGCTGACTTGAACCGGCTGTACCGCGAAGAGCGTGCACTGCACGAACAGGACTGCCTGCCCCAGGGCTTTCAGTGGCTGATCGGCGATGATGCGCAAAACAGCGTTTACGCTTGGTTGCGCTGGAGCGCCAGCGGTGAGCCGCTGCTGGTGGTGGCCAATTTCACCCCGGTGCCGCGGGAGGGGTACCGCATTGGCGTGCCGTTTGGTGAGCGCTGGGTCGAGGTGCTTAACAGTGATGCTGAAGGCTACGCCGGGTCCAACTATGGCAACCTCGGAGAGGTGGTGAGTGAAGCGCTGTCCAGTCATGGTCAGCCGTTGTCCTTGGCGTTGAATCTGCCACCGTTGGGTGTGTTGATTTTGCGGCCGAGGTGAGTGGTCGGTCTGCTCCTATGGTGAGGGGAGCGTGGAAGGTCAAGGGTATAACGCACTGCGCAACTTCTTGCGCACTCAAATGTAGATAACGACCCCTGTTCGCCGCTGTAAGCCACGGCCCACGTGGCTTACAGGCGAGTGCGCAACTTCTTGCGCAGTACTGCGCAAGAAGTTGCGCACTTTTCAGGGCTTTTTCCTGTTGAGCGTGACTCCAACTCAGGTAATAAGTGCTGCAGGCCCCGGTTTATAAGGCGTGAGCAACTTATGGCATGACCCTTGTATACGGTACAGGTACCCGCTGGGTGATTTTACCCACCGGGCACCTCTATTTTCAGCAAGGAGCATTCATGGCTACCCCCGCATACATGTCCATTACCGGCACCAAACAAGGTTTGATCACCGCCGGTGCTTTCACCGCCGATTCGGTTGGCAACACCTACCAGGAAGGTCATGAAGACCAGGTCATGGTTCAGGGCTTTCAGCATGAAGTGATCATCCCGCGTGATCCGCAGTCCGGCCAACCTACCGGCCAGCGCGTACACAAGCCTGTGGTCATCACCAAGGTCTTCGACAAGGCGTCGCCACTGCTGCTGGCGGCCCTGACCTCCGGTGAGCGTCTGACCAAGATCGAAATCCAGTGGTACCGCACCTCGGCTGCCGGCACTCAGGAGCATTACTACACCACGGTTCTGGAAGACGCGATCATCGTCGACATCAAGGACTACATGCACAACTGCCAAGACCCTTCGAACGCGCACTTCACCCATCTGGAAGACGTGCATTTCACTTACCGCAAAATCACCTGGACCCACGAAGTGGCCGGTACCTCTGGCTCGGATGACTGGCGTACTCCGGTCGTCGGTTAAGTAGCGTCAATCATGCATGGGCCGGCTTTGAGCTGGCCCATGCGCTATTTTCCCAGCTTAAGGACAAGCCTATGTTTGCGTCGGCTAATACCGCGCATTTCGAGCTATTGATTCCCACGGTTCGCAATGATTTCCAGGTCCTGGCGTTTGAAGGCACAGAAGCCCTCAGCCGCTTGTACGCAATCCAGATTGAACTGGTCAGCGAGTACCCCAACCTTGATCTTGAAAGCCTTCTCAGCCAACCGGCGTTTTTGCGCTTTGGCCTGAATGGCGAAGGCCTGCATGGGAGGATCGAAAATGTGCGGGTCGCTGACGCCGGTCAGCGCCTGACCCGTTACCAGCTGACCCTGGTGCCGGCGCTGCACTACTTGCAGTTCAGCCACAACCAGCGAATTTTCCAGCAACTGACCGTGCCACAGATCGTTGCCCAGGTGCTCAAGGAACATGGCATCCAGGCTGATGCCTTTACCTTTCATGTCAGCGCCAGCCCAGCGCGCGAATACTGCACCCAATATTTCGAAAGCGACTTCGCGCTGATTCAGAGACTGTGCAGCGAAGAAGGCATTGCCTGGCACCATCAACACAGCCCGGACGGCCATCACCTGGTGTTCACCGACGACCAGACCTTTTTCCCCACCCTGAACCCTGTCCCCTACCAGCAAGACGCCGGACTGGTTGCGGAGCAGCCCGTGGTCAGCCAGTTTTCCCGGCGCTTGAGTACCCGCACCAGCACGGTGACCCGGCGTGACTACGACCTCAATCGCCCCAGCCTGCTGCTGCAAAGTCAGTTCACCGCCGAGTTCACACCGGCCCTCGAAGACTATCGCTACCCACAGCGGCTCGAAACCGAAAAACGCGGCAGGCAGCTTGCCCGCCGGGCCCTGGAACGCCATCGCAGTGACTACCAATTGGCCGAAGGTCAAAGCGACCAGCCGTTTCTGCGCAGCGGCCACTTTTTCAAGCTGACCGAGCACCCGCGTCAGGCGTACAACGACTTGTGGCTAGTGCTCAGTGTCAAGCATGAAGGCAAACAGCCGCAGGTGCTTGAGGAGTCCGCCGGCAGCGGCACCTCGCCTGCAGACGGCTTTACCCAGGGCTATCGCAACTGCTTCAGCGCCATCCCTTGGGAGGTGTTCTACCGCCCGCCGCTGGTTACCCGCAAGGCGGTGCTGGTCAGCCAGACAGCCCGGGTTACTGGGCCCGCGGGCGAGGAAATCTACTGCGATGAGTTTGGCCGGGTCAAAGTCGAGTTCCATTGGGACCGCGCCGAGCTGAACAGTGACAAGAGCAGTTGCTGGATACGCGTGTCGTCCAGCTGGGCGGGGGCCGGCTTTGGTGCGGTGAGCATTCCGCGCATCGGCATGGAAGTGGTCGTGACCTTTCTCGAGGGCGATCCCGACCAGCCGTTGATTACCGGTTGCGTGGCCAACACGCTCACACCGCAGCCCTATCCGCTGCCAGCCCACAAGACCAAAACCGTACTGCGTAGCCGCAGCACACCGGACAGCGGTGGCTACAACGAACTGTCGATTGAAGACCGCAAAGGCCAGGAGTTGATCTACCTGCGGGCTCAGCGTGACCTGGAGCACAAGATCGAACACGACAGTCGCCTGGAAGTCGGTAACGAACGTCGAGAAACCATCAAGGGCAACAGCATCGCGGTGTTGGAGGCTGAAGACCAGCGCACTGTCACCGCGGACCGAAAGGTCGAACTCAAGGCCAATGACTACCTGCAGATTGCCAGCAGCAGCCATGCCCGGATCGGGCAAGCGCTGGTGGTTGAAGCCGGTCAGCAAGTCCATCTCAAAGCAGGCGCCAACTTAATTCTCGATGCTGGGGCCAGTATCACCTTGAAAGGCGGTGGTCAGCACATTGTCATTGGCCCCGGTGGCATTTTCAGCAGCACTGAGATTCAACTCGGTGGTGCTCCTGTCGCCGGCGCCGCTGCGATTGCGGCGCTGCCAGGGCTGCTTGAACGTCTGTCAGCGCCCGTGGCACTGCCGCTCCCAGCATTGGCGTCATACCAGGAGCAATCGCTGGCGGGTGCTCTCCTGCCCATTGCGGGCTGCCAATTCGATGCCTCTGGTCAATGCCCAATCCACCCTAAAGGCGAAACGACATGATTCAACCCACCGCGTCGCCCTTTAAGGCCCCTGTAGCACGGGGAATCCAGTGCGTGATTCTGGATGCCAGTTTTGATTCGAACTTGCAGGCTCATATCGAGCAGGCCAAAACCTCCAGTGCGCAGTGCTGCGTTCCGTTATTCGACAATACGCCCTATAGCGCCTTGCAGTCCGCAGGACCATTCGCCTTGCTGTGTCCGCAGCCCGGCGCGTTGCTGGAGTATGCCAATGCGTTGCTTGAACAGGCCGATGCCGGCTGTGTGGCCTACCTCAAGGATGAACAATCCATCAAGCAAGCCGTTGACCATTGGCGCAGTCTGCTCACCGTCAGCACCGACGATTCGCCCGCCCAGATGATGCGTTTTTTTGAACCGCGCTGGCTGGAGCCGTTGCTGAGCAGCCTGGATGAAACCGAGCTAGCGCAATTCATGGGGCCGGTCACAGACATCGTCTGGCGCAACGAACTGGGCTGGCGTCATCAGGCTCATCCACATCTCCCACTAGAGCCCGAAGTTCAAGCCTCAGGGTGGTTGCACCTGGGGCACAAGCGCCAAGCTGTTATGGATCAGCAGCGCTTGAAGGTGCTGGCCGGACGCTTTGCTCAGGACTATCAGGCGGCATTGCCCATCCCCGACCCAGTGACTTTTGTGTACCGACAGCTCCGAGCAGCCCAGCAAGCAGGGTATCTGCAACTGGCCGAGCAGGAGCGTTGGTTACGTCTGTCGCTGAGCAAAGGCGATGACTTCTGGAGTCGATCCCCGCATAGCGAATGGCTGGCTCGTGAAGACCTGAGTCTTGGCGACAAGCTGGTTGGGCTTGAGTGTCTTTGAATCACAAGGATGATGATGCATGAGCAGCACTTACACGGTTAAACATGGCGATACCCTAGGGCAAATTGCCCAACGACATGGGGCTAAAGTATCTGAAACCCAGGCGCTTAACCCGATCATTGGTGACCCTAACCACATCAAAGCCGGATGGGAGTTAAAGCTTCCCGGCGCCGCGTCAAAACCTGAACTACCGCCACCGATGCATGCGCATAGCACTACGTCGATTGCGCTCAAGGGGCAGGCCGAATGTGACGAGGAACTGGTTGACGTCGCCCACATTACTGGCGAGCCGCATTTCTATGTACTGACCGCCAAACAGTCCAAAGCACTGAAGCAGGAAATCAACGCGGTGCAGAAGCTCATGGATGAACTGCATCAGAACCTGGCTAAAGCCTTGCCTGCCCTGCAGTGCAAGAAGCCTCAGGCCCCCATGGCCAGTTGCACCTGTGCGGGGTGCGTCAAAGATGCCTGGGCGCAGAAAGCCGAAGGCGCCGGGTTGCTGGTACGCGAGACCAAGCCCCAGCCCACCACAATCGCGCCGCTCACCACTGACAAAGACCTGCAGGGCCGCCTGGCGACCTTACAGCAAGCGCGTGATTGGTATCAGGATTACAAGCCCAGTGCTTTGAGGACCACGCAATTTGAATCCAACTGGAAGTCCTTGCAGAACAAGAAAGTCCTGGAGCTGGATCAGGAAATCGGCAAACTCCGCGCCGAACTGGCGGCACAGCGAGCACCCGAGCCGGAAGACAGTTTCAGCACTGCCAATAGTGCGGCGCCCGACTTGAGACATGGCATGGGGAGGAGCTTTGAGCGTCAGCAAGGCAAGCAAACCAAGACTGGCATTAACGTAGTGGAAATCATCCTGTTCAGCGACCCCACCCGGCGCCACTACATCTCGATCCCGTACCGCGAAACCACCTCCTGGAAGGTTCGCGCCTCAACGCGGATTATGGCTGGCAAACCGTTCAACAAGCAGCTGGCCACTGACTTGATTAAAGACATCAAGGAGGCGATCGGAAAAGGGCGCAAGACGGGTCCGTTGGGTAGCCTGGAGCTGAAGATCAGCAGCTGGAACAGCAAGGAGGACAACCTGCTCAACACGCTGCATCAGGAAGTATCCTGGACCTCTAACCAGAGCGACGCCGCCCCCTATGCCGTAACGGCAGAAGCCCACGCCCTGCGTTTCGCGGCCAGCGCCAGTGCCGGCGTGAATAACTGGAATCCCATGGAAGGCAGTATCGATGTGGGTGTCAGAGGTAGCGCGGCACTCTCTTTGGCAGAAGCTTCGGCGTCGTTGAACTCGTACTTCCCTGACCAGGGTGGGCATGTCGCGAACATGTCCTATCGCAATGCCTTGGGTATGGAAGTGCTGCATCCCGTGGGCGTGTTTCGCCTGAGTGGCAAGTTGGAGTTTTCGTGTTTTGTCGGTGCCAAGTTACAGGGGGAAGCTGGGGTTAAAACGCAATACAAGCCTAGTGAAACCCCAGCAGGTGCGACTGCTTTGCTAGGTACTCCGGCCATAGCGCTCGGCCCCAGTGGCCACATCGGCGTCAAGTGCGAAACGTTTGCCGGTGCTCAGGCTGGCGGCGCTCTAAGTGGCGCATTTGAGTGGGTTGCGCCGGACAAGCAAGGGACGGGAAAGGCCGTCGTCGGCCAGGCCAATGCCAGCAGCAATTGGGTCGCGTTGGCGAAAATCAGTGTGGAAGGGAATGCGGCTTTGGGAGTGGGGGGGAGCGGTGAGTTTGGCCTCGAAATTTCGAAAGATCGATTAGTGCTTAGCTGTAGAGGCTCCATGGTGTTGGGCGCCGGTGCCGGAGGTGGATTTGCTACAGTGGTGGACATTGAGCAGATTGGAAAGTTGACCTTGCTGTTTTGCAATGCTTTGGCGGATATGGACTATAGATACCTGTTGGGGGTTACGGAAGGGGCTTTTAGTTATTTAGCTGCAGGCCTGTATCAGGTGGCAACTTCACCCGCGAATGCAACTAGTAAAGCATTTGATGGCAGTGCTTCATTAATAAACCGGTGGTGGGAGAAGCGATCGGCGTCCAAGGCTGAAGCGCAAATCTTGGCGAGATATGTGGACAAGCACAAAACCGATAAAGTCATGATAGTTCGGGGAGAGCTTCTGCCTTTTAGCTTGCTTCCACCCGAAACCCTGGGCCCGATGGTCTATGTGCTGACCGAAGGATTTGTCGAGAGCTTTAACGAGCTGCAAGAAGAGGCGCTTGTCATTCTCCTCTCAGAAATTCGAAGCTGGCGGCAATTTATCGAGGTACTTGAACATTGCTCGTCCAAGGCGGAAAAAGTCAATGCCATGGAGAGTTTGGAAAGGATCAACGCCATATTAGACGGCTATGAGCAAAACCAGTTCAATCGATTTATTGAAAATTTGGCAATTAACCAACTGGCCGAGCCCTCGGCCAGAGTGGCGTGGAAGCCAAGCAATGCTTGGCGTAAGGAGAAAGTATTGCTGGCGGCGCGTAACAGCGGACGGTTTGATGGCTTAGCTTAAATTATTTACGCATTTAGAAATGAAGGCGCTTCAAGGCGTCTTCATTTCTAAATCACAATGGATCTTCTGACTGAATTGCGCAGCGAAAGCTGGCGCCAGGATTATAAAAGTCTTGATTTGGATCATCGCCCCAACGGCGAACGGCGCTAGCGCTCAGAAGTGGGCCCTCTAGCACATTTGCCCCCCGCCTGACCCTTTGGGTACCAGTGCTTGGCCCTTGCGGATTCTCCAAGGGGGATTGCCGATAATAATCCTTGCCGTACCAGTCATTGACCCAGTCAGTCGCATTGCCTGAGAGATTGTAGAGTCCCAGTGGATTGGGGACGAAACTGTCGACTGGAAAAGTGTCCATTTTATCGGGCTCAGGAAAGTTTCGCCCGTAGTTCAGATTGCCATTATCCGTAGGAAAGACCACGTACTGACCGCGACTTCGAGCAGCATACTCCCATTGCGCTTCAGTTGGTAAGTCTACGGGGTAGCTACTCAGTTGGCCGAGCCAGTTGCAGTAATTCTTGGCTTCTTGCCAGCTTTTAGTGGGAGCTGGAAGATCTGATTGGTAGAGATCTTGTAAGTCTTCCCGTTTTCGATCTTCTGTATCAAATACTGGTTTGTCTTGAGCAATAAAAAACAAATCGAAGTCCTCAAGCTTTACTTGAAATTTCGACAGGTGGTAACTACTCAATTTCACCGGGTGAACGAAGTCATCCTCCCCAAACGGGGTGATACGCCCCATCCGCTCCGGCTCTATCCCGCATGGCCAGTCACATAAATTTGCAGGGTCATCGTCATACGGCCAGCCAAAATCCCCCATCTGAAATTCACCCCCTTCGACAAACACCATGTTGTCTAAAGACTGCACCACGGTGTTGAGTAGCTTGCCACGGAGCTCGGTGGAAAACTTTGGATATTTCTGTTCGATGGTTGCAGCAATCTGAGCGACCTTGTCCGGGGAAAGTTTTTGGCTTTTAGGAAGTGGTATTGATTGCGCTTGGCAGCCGAATAGCACTAGTAACGCGCAGAGGGGGAATATGACTTTTCTTGCCACAGGATGTCCTTATACATGTGAAGTGGATAATTGCGTCGCTTCATTAGCTTTAGCATGGCGCCGGTGGATAAATTATTCAATCAGATTTTTGTGGGTATGATTTGTGGTGGTTGTATTGTTTTTTATGTTTTCAATTTCGGATAATCCCTGGTGATCTATCAGGATTGTCTTATTGATTTTATTTATACTCGCGATCTAAATTTTTTATCAGTTGTTCGCTTGGTTTCAAGAGCTTCCGACCGAGGCGCTAAGCCCGAAGGTCTATGTGCGACCAATCTGTCGGCCAGGGTGTCGTGGAAGCCAAGCAATGCTTGGCGAAAGGAGAAAATATTGCTGGCTGCGCGTAACAGTAGCCGGTTTGATGGATTGGTTTAAAGTTGTTGGTAAAGATGCTTGAGTGCGCCTTTATTATTTGAAGTCAGAACGGTTTTTCTGACTGAATAGCGCAGCGAAAACTGACGCCAGGGTAGTAGTCATTTTGTAGCGGCTCAGCACTCCAGCGGCGGACGGTGCTGGCGCTCAGAAGGGGATCTTCTAGTACATTTGTTCCGCGCCATACCCGTTCGTTACCTGTGCTTGGTCCTTGAGGATTCTCGACCGGTGAATGTCGGTAATAATCTTTGTCGTACCAGTCGTTAACCCAATCCGTCGCATTGCCAGAGAGATTATAAATTCCGAGTTTGTTAGGAATGAAGCTGTCTACTGGGAAAGTTCTCGTTTCATCAGGTTTAGGAAAGTTTCGGTCGTAATTCAAGCTACCGTTGTCGGTGGGGAACGCGAAAAATTGACCGCGATTGCGGGCCGCATATTCCCATTGTGCCTCAGTGGGTAGATCTACCGGATAACCGCTCAGTTTACCTAACCAACCGCAATAGTCCTTGGCTTCTTGCCAGCTACGGGTGGGAGCGGGAAGGTTGGGTTGATAACGGAACTGTAAATCCTCACGCTGGCGTAATTTTTTGTCAAAGAGCGGCTTTCCCTGCGCGATGAAAAACAGGTCAAAATCCCCTAGTGTTGTTTGAAATTTTGACAGGTGGTAGTTTCTTAATTTAACGAGATGAACGAATTTATTATCAGTGCCCATACTGATGGGTCCCATCCGTTTTGGGTCCACCCCGCATGGCCAATCGCATAAGTTCGATGGATCATCAACGTGCGGCCAACCAAAATCCCCCATCTGAAATTCACCCCCTTCGACAAACACCATGTTGTCTAAAGACTGCACCACGGTGTTGAGTAGCTTGCTGCGTAGCTCGGTGGAAAGCTTTGGATATTTCTGTTCGATGGTTGCAGCAATCTGAGCGACCTTGTCCGGGGAAAGTTTTTGGCTTTTAGGAAGTGGTATCGATTGCGCTTGGCAGCCTGCCAGCAGCAGCGTGCAGAGAGGGAGTATGAATTTTCTTATCACCAGGATGTCCTTATGCATGTGAAGCAAAAAACGTTGATCGTCGCGTTTCAAATGCTCCAATATGGTTTCAGTGGCTAAGCTATTAAACCGAATTTGCTATGTCAATTCGGTTTTTGCAATGGCGCATCATTGCAAGTCAATCGGCTTCTATGCTCTCTCGTTGGGAAAAGTCCTACTCGTTTATCAGAATCGTCTGATTGGGTTTTTTTCCATATCTATTTAGGCTTCTTCGAGCCCGATGCTGATCTTATTTGCAGGGGCGGGTTGTCGGGTGTCTCCGTTGATTCAAGTATCTTGAAGGCCGGGGATTGTAAAAATATTGATTTCCCTTCAATGAAAAAGCCAAGCGATGTCCTACTCAAATAAATTATCAACGCACTATTTTGAGCTCGCGAAGTCGGCTATTTGCAAACAGCGTTTTGCAGGTGAAGACGTCCGTTTTTCGAGCGAATTCGAAGCGTTGGAGCATGAGTTGGCTAAAGCTCAATCCATGCATGAGAGCGGGCAGACCGATTGGCTGAAAGTGCAGGAAATTGCTGAAGGGGTGCTCCGGACCCAGTCCAAGGATTTGCGGGTTGCAGCGTGGTTGACCTGGGCGCTGTACCAGTGTGAGCAATTCTCCGGCCTGGTAGCGGGCATGGCGATCTTGCATTACCTGTGCGACCAGCATTGGGCCGAGATCCACCCTGTCAAACTGCGAACACGTGCCGCTGCCATCGGCTGGCTGGTGCCTCGTCTTGAACAGGTGCTGGCCGACAACGTCGCGATCAAGGGGCAGTTGCCGCTGTTTCGTCGCTTGGTGGAACACCTGGATGGCCTTGAAGCCGCGTTCACCGAGCACATGGGTGATGATGCGCCGCTGCTGTTGCCGGTGTGTCGGCGCTTGAAAACCATGGTTCAACGTGCTGCCGATAACCAGCCGGAACCGGGTGTCGTGGGTGCGGCAGTGGCGCAGGTTAAACAGGTCGCAGCCCAGTTGCTCACGCCTGGCGCGCCTATCGACAACGAGAAGGAAGCCCAGCGGGCCTTGCGTACCTTGCAGGAAAACGCTCGTCCGCTCAACGCCTGGTGGCTTAAGCAGAACGCTATCGATGCGCGTGCGCTGCGCTTGAACCGCACGATGCTGTGGCTGCCCATTGACGCCATTCCCGAGCGCAATGCCGAACAGATCACCGCATTGCGCGGGCTGCCGGCCGACAAGCTGAAAATCTTCCAGGAGCGCTTTGCCAATGGACAGTATGCCGATCTGTTGGTGGAGCTCGAAGCCAGTCTGGCCAGGGCACCTTTCTGGTTCGACGGCCAGCGTCTGGTCTGGGAGTGCTTGCAGGGCTTGAACGCCGATCAAGCGATGCGCGAAGTGGAATTTCACTTCGCCCTGTTGCTACAGCGACTGCCGGGTGTCATCGAGCTGCATTTTCACGATGGCACGCCTTTCGCCGATCCGTCCACCCGCGGCTGGATCAGCGCTCAGGTCATGCCCCATCTGCAAAGCGCTAGCGCGCCGCGCAAGGTCGAAGGCACTGCCGCCCAGCCGGCGTGGGAGGAAGCCCTCGACGCTGCGTTGCCGATCCTGCGTAAAGATGGCCTCAAGGTTGCCGTGCAGTTCCTCAAGCAAGGGTTGAACAGCGCCCGCGGCGCACGTGCACGATTTCTCTGGCAGTTCAGCCTGGCCCGCTTGTGTTTCATGGCCAAAAAATACGAACTGGCCAAGACCCAGCTCGAAATCCTCGATCAAGAATTACAGGGCTCGGGCCTAGATGCCTGGGAGCCTGACCTTGCCCTGGAAGTGCTGCACCTGCTGCATAACTGCTGTGAGTTGTTGCCGCAGAACCACGCAGTGCGCGAACGCAAGGATGAGATTTATCGCAGGCTGTGCCACCTCGATCTCGAAGTGGTACTCGAATAGGCCCCTGGGCCAACAATCGCAAGGAAAAATGTCATGGCCAAAGAAGGCTCGGTAGCCCCCAAGGAACGCATCAACGTCACTTTCAAGCCCGCTACAGGCGCAGCTCACGAGGAGATTGAGCTGCCGTTGAAGCTATTGGCAATCGGTGATTACACCCAGCGCGCAGACGAGCGCAAGGTAGAAGACCGGAAGCCGATCAGCATCGACAAGGTGACCTTCGACGAAGTGCTCGCCAAGCAGGAACTGAGCTTGACCCTGAGCGTGCCCAACCGACTGCAGGAGGAGGGTGATACCGAAGAGCTGGCGGTCACGCTGCAGGTCAATTCGATGAAGGACTTCAACCCGGCCAGCCTGGTCGAGCAAGTGCCTGAGCTGAAAAAGCTGATGGAGTTGCGCGACGCATTGGTAGCCCTGAAGGGGCCGCTGGGTAACGCCCCTGCATTTCGCAAAGCCATCGAAGGCGTACTCGCCGACGACGAATCACGTGGTCGTGTGCTCGGCGAGCTGGGCCTGAACGCCGCAGCCCCAGAAGCCTGAGCCCTCCACCCGCCAAGGAAGCCAACGCAATGAGCACCCGCGCAGCACAACAGAACAGCAATCAAAGCGCCGAATACAGCATTCTCGACAGCATCATCGCCGAAACCCGCCTGACCCCGGATGACGAAGCCTATGGCATCGCCAAACGCGGTGTATCGGCCTTTATCGAAGAGCTGCTCAAGCCACAAAACAGCGGCGAGCCGGTCAAGAAGGCCATGGTTGACCGCATGATCGCCGAGATCGATGCAAAGCTCAGCCGTCAAATGGACGAAATCCTTCACCACGAACATTTCCAGTCCTTGGAATCAGCCTGGCGCGGCCTGCAGTTGCTGGTTGACCGCACCAACTTCCGTGAAAATATCAAGATCGAAATTCTCAACGTTTCCAAGCAGGACTTGTTGGACGATTTTGAAGATTCGCCAGAAGTGATGCAGGCCGGGCTGTACAAGCATATCTATACCGCTGAATACGGTCAGTTCGGTGGTCAGCCGGTCGGCGCAATCATCGCCAACTATTTCATGTCGCCAAGCTCGCCTGACGTGAAGCTGATGCAGTATGTATCCAGCGTTGCGTGCATGTCCCATGCACCGTTCATTGCCGCTGCCGGTCCGAAGTTCTTTGGCCTGGAAAGCTTCACTGGCCTGCCGGACCTGAAGGACCTGAAGGATCACTTCGAGGGGCCGCAGTTCACTAAATGGCAGAGTTTCCGCGAATCGGAAGACGCTCGCTACATTGGTTTGACCGTACCGCGTTTCCTCCTGCGTAACCCATACGATCCGGAAGAGAACCCGGTCAAGTCCTTTGTCTACAAGGAAACCGTTGCCAACAGCCACGAGCACTACCTGTGGGGTAACACCGCCTACGCGTTCGGGACCAAGCTGACTGACAGTTTCGCCAAGTTTCGCTGGTGCCCGAACATCATCGGCCCGCAGAGCGGCGGTGCCGTAGAAGACCTGCCTCTGCACCATTTCGAAAGCATGGGCGAAATCGAAACCAAGATTCCGACCGAAGTTCTGGTCAGCGACCGTCGCGAATATGAACTGGCCGAAGAAGGTTTCATCTCCCTGACCATGCGCAAAGGCAGTGACAACGCGGCGTTCTTCTCGGCCAACTCGGTGCAGAAACCGAAGTTCTTCGGCATCAGTGCCGAAGGCAAGACCGCAGAGCTGAACTACAAGCTCGGTACTCAACTGCCGTACATGATGATTGTCAACCGCCTGGCTCACTACCTGAAAGTGCTGCAGCGCGAGCAGCTTGGTTCGTGGAAAGAGCGTACCGATCTCGAGCTGGAACTCAATAAGTGGATACGTCAGTACGTTGCCGACCAGGAGAACCCGAGTGCCGAAGTACGTGGCCGACGTCCGTTGCGCGCTGCGCAGGTCATCGTCAGTGATGTGGAAGGTGAGCCAGGCTGGTATCGCGTCAGCCTGAACGTACGGCCACACTTCAAGTACATGGGCGCCGATTTCACCCTGTCGCTAGTGGGGAAGCTGGATAAAGAGTAACCCGGTGATGACTGGATACGGCAGCCTTTTCGAACGCTTGAGTGGCGAAGCCGGCAAACGTGCCGGCTGGAGCCGAGAGGCGTGCGCCATGACATCGGTGACAGCCCATCTGAGCAAGATGCTAAGCACCCGGGCGGGCAGCGTGCAAACGCTGTCCGATTATGGGCTGCCGGATCTGAACGACATGCGCCTGAGTCTGCACGATGCCCTGAGCCAGGCGCGGCTGGCCATTGAAAACTTCATCGAAGCCTATGAACCGCGCCTGAGCAATGTGCGTGTCGTTGCCCAGCCACGTGACCACGATCAGCTTCGTTTGTCTTTCAGCATCGAAGGCCTGCTGCAGGTTGAGGGATTCAAACGCCAGGTCAGTTTCATTGCGTGCTTGGATGCTAGCGGCCAGGTCAAGGTCATTTAAGTCAACGACGATAGCGGCCAACACCGAAGTTCGCTATTGCGATGGCTACTTACTTCACAACATTTACACCCACGAAAAGCAGGGAGCTGCGAGTGTCCTTCAACCACTACTACCAAAGCGAACTTACTGCGCTACGCCAGCTGGGTAGCCGTTTCGCTGAGCGTAGCCCAGCGTTGGCGCCGTTTCTCGGTCAGGCGGGACGAGATCCGGATGTGGAGCGCTTGCTTGAAGGGTTCGCCTTCCTGACTGGCCGCCTGCGACAGAAGCTTGATGATGAGCTGCCTGAACTGAGCCACTCGCTGATGCACCTGTTGTGGCCCAACTACATGCGCCCGTTGCCAGCGTTCAGCATCCTCCAGTTCGACCCGCTGGAACAGTCCGGGCCGGCCTTGCGCGTGGCGCGTGAAACGCCGGTGCAGAGCACGCTCATCGATGACGTGCAGTGCCGTTTCCGTACCTGCTACGCGACGGACGTCTTGCCGTTGAAGCTGGCGGCGTTGAACTACTCGGTGAAAGGCGACGGTGCATTGCTGTGCTTGCGCCTGGAGATGGGGTGCGATGGCCATCTGGGTGAGCTGGACCTGAGCCGTCTGCGCCTACACCTTGCTGGCGAGCGCTACATCAGCCAGATGCTTTACCTCAGCCTGTTGCGCAACCTCGAAGGGATTGAGCTGGTACCACTGGACGGGGAGGGTGAGCCCGTGTTGGGCGTCAGCGGCCATGCCTTGTCGTTCAAGCTGCCCGGCAGTCGCGTGCAGCCAGTGGGTTTTGCCGAGGAGGAGGCGTTGATCCCGTACCCGCTGAACACCTTCCGCGGCTATCGCTATCTCCAGGAGTATTTTGCCTTCCAGGACAAGTTCCTGTTTGTCGACCTGAACGGCTTGGATCTACTCAACTCCCTGCCGGAGGACACCCTCAAGCAGATGCACGGTCTGGAGGTGCGTTTCGACATTCGCAAAAGTGGTATCCAGCGTCTGCGACCGACGCTGGACAACGTGAAACTGTATTGCACGCCGATCGTCAATCTATTCAAGGTTGACGCGCTGCCGATCCGCCTCGATGGCAAGCAAGACGAGTACCTGCTGCTGCCGGCTGAGTACGACCTGAAAACATGTGGCGTGTTTTCCGTGGAAGCGGTGACCGGTTGGCGGCCGGGCGGTCTGGGTTATCAGGAATATGTACCGTTCGAATCCTTTGAACATGACCCAAGTTTCGATGTTGCGGGAGACCGCCCGCACTACAGCATCCGCCAACGTTCCTCGTTGCTGCATGAGGGCCTGGACACCTACTTGAGCTTTGGCATCCGCCACACCGAAGCCGCTGAAACCCTGTCCATCGAGCTGACCTGCACCAATCAGAACCTGCCGCGCCGACTCGAGTCCGGCCAGATCAACCAGCGGTGTGAGCAAACCCCGGAGTTCCTTACCTTCCGCAACATCACCCCGGTGACATCGAGTTACGCACCACCGCTCAATCGTGACTTCCTGTGGAAGCTGATAAGCAACATGTCGCTCAACTATTTGTCACTGGCCAATGTTGATGCACTCAAGGTGATTCTCGAAACCTATGACTTGCCGCGCTACTACGACCAGCAACTGGAAAAGGTCAGTAAGCGCCTCTTGGACGGGCTTAAGTCAATCCGCCATGAACATGTCGACCGGCTGCATAGGGGCCTGCCGCTGCGCGGTTTGCGCACCGAGCTGACCATCGACCCGCAAGGTTATATCGGTGAGGGCGACTTGTTTGTCTTCGCCTCGGTTCTCAACGAGTTTTTCGCGCTTTACGCCAGTCTCAACTCGTATCACGAGCTGAGGGTAAAAAGTACGCAAGGAGAGGTGTACCAATGGACACCACGAATGGGTCTTCAGCCCCTGCTTTAAACGGGTTGACTCGGGTCATCCGCGAGTACTCGTTGTTTCAGGCCGTGCTGCTGGTGATGGATCGGCTGCGTGAGTCACATCCAGGTCTGAGTGAAGAGGATCTCTACGAGCAGTTGGAGTTCCAGGGCAATCCGAGCCTGGGTTTCCCTGGTAGCGATGTCGATCGCGTGGAGTTCTTCGAGGAGCATGGGCAGGTACGTGCGCGCCTGCGTTTTAACCTGATCGGGCTGTTCGGCTCTGGCTCGCCGCTGCCGGCGTTTTACGCAGAACAAGCCCTGGGTGACAGCGAAGACGGTAACCCGACGCGTACCTTTCTTGACCTGTTCCATCATCGCTTGCAGCGGTTGATGTTGCCGATCTGGCGAAAGTACCGCTATCGCGCCAGCTTCAAGAGCGGCGCGCTCGACCCGTTTTCTGCCCAGCTGTTTGCCTTGATAGGCCTCGGTGGCGAAGAAATACGCAAGGCCGGCGAACTGAACTGGAAGCGTCTGCTGCCGTACCTCGGCTTGCTCAGCCTGCGAGCCCACTCGGCGGCGCTGATCGAGGCCGTGCTGCGTTACTACTTCAAGCATGCCGAGCTGGTGATCGAGCAGTGCATCGAGCGCCGGGTGCAGATTCTCCAAGAACAACGCAACCAGTTGGGGCGTGCCAATAGCCAGTTCGGCGAAGACTTGGTGCTGGGCGAGCGGGTGCGCGACCGCAGCGGCAAGTTCCGCATCCATATCTACCAGCTCGACTGGCAACGCTTCCATGAATTTTTGCCGATCGGTTTCGGCTACCAGCCGCTGTGCGCGCTGGTGCGGTTCACCTTGCGTGACCCGCTTGACTACGACATTCGCCTGGTTCTGCGCCAGGAAGAAATCCGTGAACTGTGCATCGGTGAGCAGAACACCTGTCGCCTCGGGTGGACCAGTTGGCTCGGCCGTGAGCACGCGGACGGTGTGGTGACCCTCGGCAGCAAAATTCGTTAAGGACAGATGATCATGATCAATGTAGACCTGCAGCAACTGATCCAGGCGTTGGACGCCGACACTCGCCGAGACCTGGAGCGCTGCGCCGAACGTTGCGTCGCCCGGGGCGGCAGCAAGATCCTCATCGAGGACCTGCTGCTGGGCTTGTTGGAGCGCCCGCAAGGGCTGCTCGCACGTGCGTTGCAGGATGCCGAAGTGGATGTCGGCGAGTTGAGCGCGGCGTTGCAGCCACAGGTCGAGCACAGCGCCTCGCGCAACCCGGTGTTCGCTCCGGAGTTGGTGCAGTGGCTGCAGGATGCTTTGTTGGTGGCCAACCTCGAACTGGGTCAGACTCAGGTAGAGCAGGCCGCCCTGATCCTCGCGTTACTGCGCAACCCGATGCGTTACGCCGGAAGCCGTTACCAGGCGCTGCTGGCCAAGTTGAACAGCGAGCGCCTGAAGGATTTCGCCCTGTCGCAGAAGGAGGAGCCGGCCAACGCTAACCCGTCGGTGCCTGGCGAATCATTGTTGCCGCGTTTCACCCACAACCTGACCCAGCAGGCCCGCGAGGGCAAACTCGATCCGGTGCTATGTCGTGATGACGCGATACGCCAGATGGTCGACATCCTCGCCCGGCGGCGTAAGAACAACCCGATTGTGGTCGGCGAAGCCGGCGTTGGTAAAACTGCGGTGGTCGAAGGCCTCGCTTCGCGGATCGCTGCCGGTGAAGTGCCGCAGGTGCTCAAGGATGTTGAGCTGCTGTCGCTGGACATGGGCCTGCTGCAGGCGGGCGCCAGTGTGAAGGGCGAGTTCGAGCGTCGTCTCAAGGGCGTGATCGATGAGGTCAAGGCCTCGCCGAAGCCGATCATTCTGTTTATCGACGAAGCCCACACCCTGATCGGCGCGGGCGGTAATGCTGGCGGTTCCGACGCGGCCAACCTGCTCAAACCGGCACTGGCCCGTGGCGAGCTGTGCACCATCGCCGCCACCACCTGGGCTGAGTACAAGAAGTACTTCGAGAAAGACCCGGCCTTGGCCCGCCGCTTCCAACCGGTGCAATTGCACGAACCGACGGTCAATGAGGCGGTGACCATCCTGCGTGGCCTGGCCCAGGTCTACGAAAAGAGTCACGGTATTTACCTGCGCGATGATGCAGTGGTGGCTGCGGCTGAATTGTCAGCCCGTTACCTGGCTGGGCGTCAGCTGCCAGACAAGGCGGTGGATGTCCTCGACACCGCCTGTGCCCGGGTGCGGATCAGCCTGGCGGCAGCGCCGCAAAGCCTGGAACGCCTGCGTGGCGAGCTGGCCGAGGGCGGCCGTCAGCGTCAGGCGCTGCGCCGCGATGCCGAGGCCGGTTTGGCGATTGACCAGCAAGTGCTGGACGCGCTGGAAACCCGCCTGGCTGAAGCTGAGGCTGAGCAGCACGTCATGGAAGCCTTGTGGGGTGAGCAGCGGGCCCTGGCCCAGCGTCTGCTCGAGCTGCGCCAGCAGCTGGCCAAGGCCCGCGAAGCGGCGGCGGTCGAAACCGTCGTTGCCGACGTGGAGGAGGGGGGCTGCGTCGAAGCGCTGGAAGCCGAGCTCAGCGAAACCCATCGCGCGCTGACCGATGCCCAGCGTCAGGAGCGTCTGGTCAGTTTCGAAGTCTGCCCACGTCTGGTGGCCGAAGTGATCAGTGCCTGGACCGGTGTACCGCTGGAGCAGCTGGCTCGTGAACACAACGCCAAGGTGGCGAGCTTCGCCACCGACCTGCGCCTGCGTATTCGTGCGCAGGAACAGGCCGTGCATGCGCTGGACCGTTCCATGCGCGCCACCGCCGCGGGCCTGAACAAGCCGGATGCACCGGTGGGGGTATTCCTGCTGGTGGGGCCCAGCGGCGTCGGTAAAACCGAAACCGCGTTGGCCCTGGCTGACTTGCTGTACGGCGGTGATCGCTTCATCACCACCATCAATATGTCCGAGTTCCAGGAGAAGCACACCGTGTCACGCCTGATCGGCGCGCCGCCGGGCTACGTGGGTTACGGCGAAGGCGGCATGCTTACCGAAGCCGTGCGACAAAAACCCTATTCGGTTGTGCTGCTCGACGAAGTCGAAAAGGCCGACCCGGATGTGCTTAACCTGTTCTATCAGATCTTTGATAAAGGCGTGGCCAACGATGGCGAAGGGCGTGAAATCGACTTTCGCAACACCTTGATCTTGATGACCTCGAACCTGGCCAGTGACTGCATCAGTGCACTGTGCGAGAACGGCGAGCGACCAAACGCTGAGACCCTGGAAAAAACCATTCGCCCGATACTCAGCAAGCATTTCAAACCGGCGTTGCTGGCACGCATGCGCGTGGTGCCCTATTACCCATTGGGCGGCCCGGCAATGCGCGAGCTGATCGAAATCAAGCTGGCTCGTCTGGGCGAGCGTTTGAACCGTCGCCAACTGGATTTCAGTTACTGCCAGAATCTGGTCGGTCACCTGGCCGAGCGCTGCACTCAGAACGATAGCGGCGCGCGCCTGATTGACCACTTGCTCGATTTGCACGTCTTGCCGTTGGTGGCCGACCGTCTACTCGACGCCATGGCTACTGGCGAGCACCTCAAGCGCGTGTACGCGACGCTCGACAGTAGCGGCGGCGTGACCTGCGAGTTCGCCTGAGGTGGGTGTGATGTTCACCTTGGTACCGCAACCGCTGGTCTACGCCGAGGCGCTGCTGGCGCATTTCGCCAGCCTTTCACGGGCGGCCGACGCTGCCACGCTGCTGGGCGACTTCGTGCGGGCGGTAGCCGGGCTCAGTGGTTGCGAACTGAGTCAACTGTACCTGCTGGATGCCACACATGTTCGGCTGGGTCTGAGCGCCGAATGTTTGGGCGGCATCCTGCAACCGCAGGAAGCGACGAGTCTGCCAGTGGATTACAACGGTGAGCAACTGCTGCAATTCGCCTTATGTCAGAACCGTGTAGTGAGCTTGGTGGGGCTGAATGACAGCCTCCACGAAACCAGTTTCCTGCCGGCTCAGGACATGCCCTGGCACTCGTTGTTGTGCATACCGTTGGTGAACACGCAAAAATCCGTCGAGGGCCTGTTGTTGTGCGCCAGTCGCGAACCGGTCGACCTTCAGGGCTTCGCCGACTCCATGGCCCAGCTGGGCGCCTTTGTGCTCGGGCAATTGCACCTGCTACAACGCCTGCGCCCTACGGTGGACGACGTGGCGCCCGTGGCCAGCGTCTTGGTCAGCGCCAGCGGTTACGGGCTGATCGGCAGCAGCACGGCGATGCGCCAGACCTACCAGTTGATCAGCAAAGTGCTGCATAGCCCCTATACCGTATTGCTGCGCGGCGAAACCGGTACCGGTAAGGAAGTGGTGGCGCGGGCCATCCATGACTATGGTCCGCGACGCTCCCAGGCGTTCATCGTGCAGAACTGCGCGGCGTTTCCGGAGAACTTGCTGGAAAGCGAACTGTTCGGCTACCGCAAGGGCGCCTTCACTGGCGCCGATCGCGACCGCGCCGGGCTATTCGACGCGGCCAATGGCGGCACACTGTTGCTGGACGAAATCGGTGACATGCCGCTGTCCCTGCAAGCCAAGCTGTTGCGTGTGTTGCAGGAGGGAGAGATTCGCCCGCTGGGCTCCAACGATACCCACACGATCGACGTGCGCATCATCGCCGCAACCCACCGCGATTTGGCTGCTCTGGTCAGCGAAGGCAAGTTCCGAGAGGACCTGTACTACCGCCTGGCGCAGTTTCCGATCGAATTGCCGGCCCTGCGTCAGCGCGAAGGCGACGTCCTCGACCTGGCCCGACACTTCGCCGACAAAGCTTGTGCCTTTTTGAAGCGCGACCCGGTGAGCTGGTCAGAAAGCGCCCTCAATCATCTCTGCGGTTACACCTTCCCGGGCAACGTGCGCGAGCTCAAGGGACTGGTGGAGCGAGCGGTGTTGTTGTGTGAAGGCGGTGAGCTGCTGGCCGAGCATTTCTCTCTGAGCATCGAAGCGCTGCCGGAAGAACCCGGCCTCAACCTGCGCGAACGCCTGGAGAAGGTCGAGCGCCAGCTGCTGCTTGATTGCCTGCGCAAGAACGATGGCAACCAGACCCTGGCAGCCCGCGAGCTGGGGTTGCCCAGGCGCACGCTGCTGTACCGCCTCGGGCGGCTGAACATCAATCTTGGCGACTTCGAGGGCTAGCGCCGTATGGCTTCACGAAATGCCATTTGATTTCTCTGAGCGCCGCCCGCCAGGGGTGACGCCTTATGCATTGACTACTCATGGAGACCTACTGATGCCTGTTCGTCACTGGCAAGCCGCCGTGCTGGCCCTGCTCGTTCTCAGCGGCCTCGGCGGCTGTAGCGGAAATTACAAATTCAACGACAACACCTATCGCCCATTGGGTGATCCGCAGGCGGTCAATCGCGGCAAGTGACCGCAAGGAGCCTCATCATGGAACTGGTTTTCGAAGTGCTGAACACCCAGCAGGTCGTGCCCAAGCAATTAAGCAGCAAAACCTTCAAACAGGCAGGCGGGGTGATTGGACGGGCCAAGGATTGTGACTGGGTGATCCCGGACGAGCAGCGTCACCTGTCCAATCATCATGCGGTCATCAGCTACCACGACGGTACGTTTTTCCTCACCGATACCAGCAGAAACGGTATCAAGGCCAGCGCTAGCGGCGCCTACCTGCGTAAGGGCGAACCGCAGCGAATTGAGCACGGCAGCCTCTTTACGCTGGGGGACTTCGAGATCCGCGCGCGTCTGGTGCACGATCCGGTAATCCTCGATATCGAGGCCGGTCGTCCGCAACCCGCGGGTAGCACCATTCCCGATGACGCATTCCTCGATCTCGACCCACTCAACGTGCTGGACCAGCAGGAGCGGGTGTATTCAGACATCGATGAGTTGACCGCGCTTAACACGCCGCGCCAGGAACCCCTTCAACGGGCGGACTATGCGCGCATCGACATGGAAAGCCTGCTAGTGCCGGAACTGGTGGCGCCGCCCCAGCCGCCGGTCTCTGTCGAGCCAGCTCCGGTAGAACGCCAGCATGAAGGTTTCTGGGAGCAATTCGGCGCGGCGCTGGGGATGGACCTCAACGGCCTCGATCACGACAACCGTGAAGTGCTGGCGATCAATGCCGCACGCCTGCTCAAGCAAAGTATTGGCGACCTGCAGCAGAGCCTGCGCACCCGCAGTGAGCTGAAAAATGAACTGCGCCTTGCCCTGACCACTGCCCAGGGCAGCAGCAAGAACCCACTCAAGTTCGCCCTGGACGCCAGCGAGGTGCTGGGCATCCTGCTGCTGGGCAACAAGCCCGGCCATTTGCCGGCCGAGGAGGCGATTTCCCGCGCCTTTCGCGACCTGCAAGCGCACCAGGTGGCGCTGTTGAGCGCCAGCCGTGCGGCGATGCGCAGCACTCTCGAACATTTCTCGCCGCAGCAACTGACGCTGCGTTTCGAACGCGATAGTAAACCGTTGCTGGCCACTGCCGGCAGCCGCTGGAGGGCTTACAACCGGTATCACCAGGCTTTGCGTCAGGATGATGACTGGAGTGAGCGCCTGCTGGCACGTGACTTCGCCCAGGCCTACGAGGAACAGATTCGCCTGATCTCCACCCTTCACACCGAGCACCAAGGATGACACGGATGTCTCGCTGCTTGACCCTGCTACTCAAGGCGCTGGTTGCACTGACCACCCTGGCAATGCTGGCCAGCTGTTCTTCACTGTCGCCGTACTCGAGCATGACCAAACTGAACCTCAAGCTGACCGCCAGCGACGAGCTCAACCCGGACCTCAATGGTCGTCCGTCGCCGGTCGTGGTCCGGCTGATCGAGCTCAAGCATCCGGTGGCGTTCGAAAACGCCGATTTTTTCAGCCTCTATGAGCGTGCCAAGGAATCCTTGGCGCCGGACATGGTGACCAGCGAAGAGCTTGAATTGCGCCCAGGTGAAACCGTGGAGCTCAAGCTCAGCGTCGAGGAGGGCAGCCGCTACGTCGGTGTGCTGGCGGCCTATCGTGACCTGTCGCAATCCCAGTGGCGCTATGTGGTGCAGCTCACTGCGCAGGCGCTGAACGAAGCCGATCTGACCCTCGACCAGGCCAGCATCCGCTCCAGTAATGTAACGATCGTCAAGGCGGATAGATAACCATGAATGTGCATAAAGTCATCTGGCAGGAAGGCATGTTGCTGCGCCCGCAGCACTTCCAGCACAACGATCGTTACTATGACTACCAGATGAAAACCCGCACTCAGTTGCTGGGCAGTTATTGCTGGGGGTTTCTGGGGTTGGAAATCGACCTGCAGTTTCTCAACATGGGCAAGCTGGTGATCAGCCAGGCCTCTGGCATCCTGCCTGATGGCAGCCTGTTCGAGCTGGGTGGCAACACCGAGCCGTTGGTCCTGGATGTGCCGCCCAATACCGGCCACACCCCGGTCTACCTGGCCTTGCCGCTGGTGACGGGCAACCACATCGAAGCACGTCGTGCGGAGCAGTCTGATGTCCTGGCGCGCTATACCGCCTATGAGGCGCAAGTCGCCGACTCCAACGCCGGCGACGACTCCAGCAGCCAGGTCAGTTGTGCCCGGCCGGACTTCCGTCTGGTGCTCGGCGAGCAACAGAGCGACCAGGTCTATGTGAAGCTCAAACTCTGCGAAGTCCTTGATACTACGCCCGATGGGGTAATCAGCCTCGATCCAGACTTTGTGCCAACCTTTATTCATGCCCATGCCTCGAGCTATCTGCTGTCGTGCTTGAAGGAAGTCATCAGCATGCTCAGCCACCGCGGCGACACCATTGCCGAGCGGATTCGTTCCAACAGCAAGGTCGGCGGTGCCGAAGTCGGCGACTTCATGATGTTGCAACTGATCAACCGTACCGAACTGCTGCTACGCCACTACCTGGGCCTGGAACAGGTCCATCCAGAAGCGTTGTACCGCACGCTGCTGACCATGCTCGGCGATCTGGCGACCTTCGCCAGCGACAGCAAACGGCCACGCTTGGACAGCCGTTATCAGCACAGTGACCAGGGCGTGAGCTTTCGCAAATTGATGGACGCGATTCGCCAAGTGCTGTCGATGGTGCTCGAACAGCACGCCATCGAGCTGGAGTTGCAGGCGCGTCAATACGGGATCACGGTGTCGCCGTTGCACGACCACACGTTGCTGGAGTCGGCCTCGTTCGTCCTGGCCGCGAGTGCCAACTGCGACTCCGAAGAGTTGCGCCATCGCTTGCCGGCGCACCTGAAGGTCGGTCCAGTGGAACATATTCGCCAGTTGGTCAACCTGCACTTGCCAGGGATCAAGGTGAAGCCGTTGCCCGTGGCGCCACGGCAGATCGCATTTCACGCCAACAAAACCTATTTCATCCTCGAACTCAATTCCGATGACCTGGCGCAATTGGAGCGTTCAGGCGGTTTCGCCTTCCACGTGTCCGGCGAGTTCGCTGAGCTTGAACTGAAATTCTGGGCCATCAGGAACTGACCGACATGATCAAGGACATGGAATACCACCAGGACGACAAAACCGTCTTGCTCGATCGCCAGGGCCAGGGTCCGGCGCAGGAGCCGATGACCGATGTTGCCACGCCAACGCGCATCGAACGTCTTGAACAGCGGATGATCTACGCCGCGCGTCTGCGCCCGGCCGAGGCCTTCAACATCGGTCTCAATGCGCTGGCGGCGGCGGCCTCCGATCTGTTGTCGGAAGTGGTGCGCCTTAAGAACAGCAACAGCAGCGAAGACTTGCCCGCGCTTAACACGCGTCTGAGCGAAGAGCTGAAGCTGTTCGAGGTGCGTGCCCAGCAAAATGGTGCGGAACACAGCCAAACGATCACCGCCCGCTACGTGCTCTGCACGGTGGTCGATGAGGCGGTGGTCACCACCCTGCGGGACAAGGAAAGTGAGTGGTCGCAGATGAGCCTGCTCAGCAGCTTCCACAACGAGACCTTTGGTGGCGAAAAGTTTTTTCAACTGCTGGATCGGCTTACGAAGAACCCGGTCAAGAACCTGCCGATGCTGGAACTGATGTACTTGTGCCTATCGCTGGGCTTTGAGGGCAAGTACCGGGTCATGCCCCGCGGCATGCTCGAACTCGAAGGTATACGCGATGCACTGTACCGGCAAATCCGCCAGCTGCGCGGTGACGTGCCCCGTGAGCTGTCACCACATTGGGAGGGCTTGCGCGACAAACGCCGTAGTCTGGTGCGCATCGTGCCGTGGTGGATGGTTGCCTTGTTCACCGTGGCCTGCCTGGTGGTGATGTATTCGGGGTTTGCCTGGGTTCTGGGCGAGCAGCGCGACAGCGTTCTGCAACCTTATCAGCAGCTTGACCCGACCGTGGTCCAGCCCCAGCCGTAAAACAGGGACGTGCAATGAAAAGTTTCTTCAAAAAAATCGCTACCCTCCTGCGTAAGACATGGCTCTGGACGCTATTGTTGGTGCTGTTTGTGGCCCTAATGGTGTGGTTCGCCGGGCCGCTGCTGGCGGTCGACGACTATAAATTCTGGGAAAGTGCGACCTCGCGCCTGCTGACCATCAGCGTGCTGTTCCTGATCTGGGGGCTGGCCATGGTTTTTGTCAGCTGGCGCGCCGGGCTGCGCAAGAAAGCGCTGGAAGACAGTGACGACGGCCAGGAACGTCTGCGTCGTGATGCGTTGATTGACGAGGAGAGGGACGCGCTGAGCAGCCGTTTCAAGGACGCCGTGCGCACCCTCAAAACGTCCAGTCTGTATCGTGGCCGCAGCGAGCGCTGGCGCGACGACCTGCCTTGGTATCTGCTGATCGGTCCGCAAAGCAGCGGCAAGACCAGCCTGTTGGATTTCTCCGGCTTGGAGTTCCCGATCAACAAGATCGAGCGTAAGCTGACCCGCGACACCCTCGGCACCCGACATTGCGACTGGTACTTCGCTGACCACGGTGTGCTGATCGACACCGCTGGCCGCTACCTGACCCAGCCTGATGCTGACGTTGACGGGAGTGCCTGGAGCACCTTGCTCAACCTGTTACGCAAGCGCCGTCGCGGGCAGCCGCTGAACGGTGTTCTGGTGACCCTTCCGGTGGAGCTGCTGCTGAGCGGCAATGAAAAGGACCTCGACACGCTGGCGCAGCAGGTGCGCCAGCGGCTGCAGGAGGTGCATCAGACGCTGCACGTCGATGTGCCGGTGTACCTGGTGCTGAGCAAGGCCGACCAATTGCTGGGCTTTGACGAGTTCTTTGATCAGTTGACCCGCGAGGAAAGCGATCAGGTACTCGGTGCCAGCTTTGGCCAGGAGCAGAGTGGCACCGACGTCGCCGTGCTACGTCAGGAATTCGAAGCGTTACTGCGGCGCCTGAACAGCCAGGTGATCATGCGCATGCACCAGGAGCGCGACACCCAGCGCCGTGGTCGCATTCTCGATTTCCCACATCAACTGGGGCAGATCGGCGAACACCTGTGCCTGTTCGTCGACATGGCGTTCACCGGTAACCGCTACCAGCGCGCCAGCCAGCTGCGCGGTTTTTACCTGACCAGCGCCCCTCACCTGATGGAGAAACTCGACCACGACGCTGCCAGCATCGGTGCCACACTGGGCATGCCGACCGGTGTTCTGCCGACCCTGCGCCGCGGTCGTTCGCGCTTCATTCACCACCTGCTGAGCCGGGTGATTTTCCCCGAGGCCGATCTGGCTGGGCTGGACACGCGCGAGCGCAATCGCATCCATTGGGGCCAGCGTGCACTGTACGCTGGCGCGCTGGTGGCGTTGGTCGTGTTCGGCCTGCTCTGGGCTGGCGGTTTCTCTGCCAACTACGAGCGCCTGGAAAATCTGCGCTCCCTGGCGCAGCATTGGAACCAGCAGCGGACGGCGCTGAGTGCCCACGACGATGCGATGGCGGCGCTCAACACCCTGGACACCAGTTTCAACGCTACCCAAGTGTTCCCGGACAAGGGCGATGTCTCGCTGCGTGAGCGAGTCGGTCTGTACCAAGGTAACGAAAGCAACCCGGTGGTGCTCAGTGCCTACGAGCGTGAGCTTCAGGCGCAGCTGCTGCCGCGGGTGGCGCAGATGTTGGAAGCACAGATTCGCACCAGCCTGCGCGATCGTGACCGCTTGCTAAACAGCCTGCGGGCGTACTTGATGCTGAACATGCAGGATCGCCGCGATCCGTCCTGGCTCAAGGCCTGGGTGGCCGCCGACTGGTCTACGCGCTATGCCGGTAACACTGCGGTGCAGAACGGCTTGAACGCGCACCTGGAACGCCTGCTCACATTACCGTTCAGTTATCCGCTCAACGACACCCTGGTGGCCCAGGCCCGTCAGGTGCTGCGCAGTGAGTCGCTGGCCAACGTGGTTTACCGCGCGTTGCGTGAGCAGGGGCGGAGCCTGCCAGAGTACCGTTTGAGCCAGCACCTGGGGTCGCAGGGTGAGCTGTTTTACGGTACCGACTATGCCATTCCCGGCTTTTACACCCAGCAGGGTTATCAGCAGTATTTCTCGGTCCAGGGCAGCGCATTGGTCAGCAATATCCTGCGTGATAACTGGGTGTTGGGTGAGGGCAGCGGTATCAGTGGCATGGACCTGCGTCGTCTGATGGTGGCACTTGAACAGCTGTA
Source organism: Pseudomonas sp. S06B 330 (assembly GCF_002845275.2). NCBI lineage: Bacteria > Pseudomonadati > Pseudomonadota > Gammaproteobacteria > Pseudomonadales > Pseudomonadaceae > Pseudomonas > Pseudomonas tussilaginis. The sequence continues at coordinate 2,510,435 of NZ_CP088149.1, forward strand.
TTTCCGCGACTACGCCAACTACTGGAGTGAAGCGGTCGGCCGGGTTGGCCTGCAACCGTTCAGCGATGCCGGCGAAGGCGCCGATCAAGTCGCCGGCCTGACCTCGGCCAGCTCGCCGGTGCTGCAATTGCTGGTGGCGGTACGTGAAAATACCCGCTTCCAGACCTTCGCCGAAAGCGTTGAAGAGGTGAGCGCAATCGCGGACAACGCCGCCACGAAGGTAGGGGCGCTGGGCAAGGTCGCAGCGGCAGCCGGGGGCAAGGCTCAGCACGTACTGGCCAAGACCCTGCCGGACACTGCGAAGCAGTCGCTGCAGCGTCGCTTCGAACCGTTGCACCGCCTACTGGATGACAACAGCGGCCCGGCGGCGGACCTGACCCCGGCACTGCAGGCGCTGAACGACCTGCAACTGCAACTGGCCAGCCTGGCCCGAGCCAGCGCACCCGAGCAGGCGGCGTACGAGATGGCCAAGGCGCGCATGAGCGGCCAGCGTGATGCGCTGAGCAACCTGCGCAATGCGTCGAAACGCCTGCCGCGCCCGCTGAGTGCCTGGTTCAACCTGCTGGCGGAAGACACCTGGCGCCTGGTGCTCGACGACACCTACCAGTACCTGAATCAGCGTTATCAGAGCGAGCTGTACAGCTTCTACGGCAAGGCCATCAGCAAGCGTTACCCGTTCAACGCCCACAGCACCAGCGACGTTGCCATCAGTGACTTCCGTGAGTTCTTCAAGGCTCAGGGCATTGCCGATCGCTTCTTTGAAACCTACATGCGGCCTTTCGTCAGTGGCGATCCGGGCAATTACCGCCTGCGCAGTATCGATGGCCACAGCCTGCCGATGTCCAAGGCCTACCTTGAGCAGATGGCCGCGACCCAGGTGATCCGCCAGAGTTTCTTCTCGGAGAACCCGGCACAGCCGCACGTGCAGTTCAAGCTGGAGCCGTACACCCTGGACCCGGCGGTCAGCCGCTCCGAGTTCCGGTTTGGCGATAAGACCCTGGAATACCGTCACGGCCCGATCGTACCGGTGTCGTTCAAGTGGCCGAGCGATGTTGAAGACGGGCGAACCAGCCTGGTGCTGGAGAAGATGGCCGGCCGCGCGATCGGCATCGAGAAGAACACCGGCCCCTGGTCGCTGTTCCGTCTATTTGATCTGATGCAGACCGAGTACCTGACGGGCCGTGATGTGTTGGTGCTCAAGGCTGAGGTGGGTGGCCTGCGCGCCAACTATCTGCTGATGAGCCAACGGGTGCCGAACCCATTCGATGTGAGTGTGTTGCGCAGCTACCGCATGCCGGTGGCGCTCTGATGCCGGTTACCAGCCCCTGGCGCAGCGCTGCGCGCACCGATCCTGGCAAGGTTCGGGCGCGCAACGAAGATGCCTTCCTCGATTGTCCGGAGCAAGGGCTCTGGGTGGTCGCGGATGGCATGGGCGGACATCAGAGAGGCGACGTCGCCAGCCAGTTGATTGTCGCCAGCTTGGCTGAGCTGCCGGCGCAGGGCGGTTTCGACGAGCGAGTCAAGGGTTTGCGCCAGTGCCTGCATTGGCTTAATCGGCGCCTGGGCCAGGAGTTGACCGTCACCGCCGAGCGGCATGACAGCATTATGGGCAGCACCGTGGTCGCACTGTTGCTGGAAGGCAACCGCGCGGCGTGCATCTGGGCCGGTGACAGCCGCTGTTACCTGTGGCGCGGGCAGCGTTTGTACCAGTTGTCCAGGGACCATTCGCTGCAGCAGCAATTGATCGACGAGCAACAGATGAGCGTCGAGCAGGCGCGGGCGCATCCGGCGGCCAATGCCCTGACCCGGGCAGTGGGCGCCAGCGAGCAACTGACCCTGGAGGTCCTGGAGCTGCAGGTCTATCCCGGCGATGCCTTCCTGCTGTGCAGTGATGGCCTGTACCAAGGGCTGAGCAGCGACGCACTGGGCAATGCGTTGAGCCTGGCTTCGCCGCACGTGGCGCTGCAACGTCTGTTGGACGGCGCCCTGCGGGGCTCGGCACGGGACAACATGACCGCCGTGGTGATCCGCCAATGAGTGACCTCAACGCCGCTTTGGATGACATCCTGATAGGCGAGGATGCGGCCAGCAATCTGACCTGTTCCGCCTTCGCTGAAGTCAATGAGGCCCCGCGTCCCCAGCCTAATAAGGGCAAGGCCCGCAACCGCTCCAGGAGCCGCTCTCGTTCCAAAGCCAAGTCCGTGGCGCCTGTGGGCGAACTACCGGATGTGCTGGCCGGACGTTATCGCCTCGAGCGCCTGCTTGGGGCCGGAGGCATGGGCGCGGTCTACCGTGCGCGGGATTTATTGCACGAGCAGTTCGGCGAGCCGGACCCTTACCTAGCGCTCAAAGTCATGAGCGAAGCATTTTCCGAGACGCCGGATGCCAGCGCCTTGCTCTACAGCGAGTTCGCCCTGAGCCGACGCCTGCGTCACCCAAACATCGTGCGCGTGTACAGTTTTGAGGTGGACACCCAGTGCCGGCGCGCCTTCATCACCATGGAACTTATGCGCGGCCTGGCCCTGGACCGATTGCTCTGCGAACGGCCTACCGGTCTACCGTGGAATGAGCTGTGCGATGTGGTGCGGCCACTGCTTGATGCCCTGGCATACAGCCACGCTCAGGGTGTGCTGCATGGCGACCTGAAGCCGAGTAACGTGATGCTGTGTGAAGACGGTGTGCGACTGTTCGACTTCGGGCTCAGCCAGGCCGAGGAGGGTATCCTCACCGGCTTGCCGCAGCTCAGCCGCAGTCGCTTCAACGCCTGGACACCAAGTTATGCTGCCCCTGAACTGCTGGAGGAGGGTGTGGTGTCGGTCAGCAGCGATCTCTATGCGGTGGCGTGTGTGATCTATGAGCTGGCCAGCGGCAAACACCCGTTCCGCCGATTACCTGCAACTCAGGCCCGTAATGAGCGTCTTGATCATCAACTGCAAGCACCTCGGAACCTTGCGAAACACTGTTGGCCTGTTCTGCGGAAGGCCTTGGCTTTTGATCCGTCGGTGCGACTCACCACGGTCTCCCCGCTACGGGATGTTTTTAGAGAACCTTCTTCATGGCTCAAGCGCTGGCTGTGTCGGGCCTGATGCCCATTAACCGGTGAGGAGGGCTCGGTCGTGGACGTGTTCGCAGCCATCGGCCGGGCAGTGCTCGGGTACTCCGTCTATTGACCTTTCTTGATCAACATCAACCGTAATCAAGCCTCCACCCTGTAGGCTAAAACCCAGACCTGGTACCCGAACCCAGAGGGTCAGATGATCTACCCATTGCTATTAACCCTGCACCTGTTCGCTGCGTTGATCTTCATCGGCACGGTGTTCTTCGAGGTGCTGTTCCTCGACAGTATCCGCAAGCAACTGCCGGCCAAACTGATGCTGCTGCTCGAACAGGCTATCGGTCAACGTGCCCGGCAACTGATGCCCTGGGTCTTGCTGGTGCTGTTCGGTGCCGGCGCTGGGATGGTCTGGCTGCGCTACCTGCCGCTGCTCAATACGCCACTGAGCTCATCGTTCGGCACCTTGCTGCTGGCCAAGATCGTAGTCGCCGCCAGCGTGCTGGTGCATTTTCTCGGCGCCATGCTGTTGTTCAAAACCCAGCGTATGACCGGCGCTTGGGTGAAGTTCATTCACCACAGTGTGTTTGCCCATATGGTGGTGATCGTGTTGCTGGCCAAAGCCATGTTCTACCTGACATGGTAGCTACCCCACCGGCGCTTGATACAAATCAAGGCCTCCAGGCTGTTATCGGCAGACACTGAAACTCCGCAGCCCGTCTCGGAGCCCCGTCATGCTCGATGTCCTTCACGCTCGCCACGAGCAGGTCGTTCAACACGATCAAGGTGTGCTCGACCCCAACAGTTATGTCGATGTGCGCAAGTTTCATGGCGGCGTCGGTTCTCTGGATGTGTTGCGAGCACTGCGCAGCAGCCGTCAGCATCAACGCCCGTTGTCGTTGAATGTGCAGGTGCCGACCGGCCTGTGCGCAGCCGACGCGTCCATGGACGAGTATTTCCAGTGCCTGACCCGAGAGATCGACCTGGTCGGCTGTCACCTGAGCACGCAGCAGCGGGTTGAGCAGTTCCACCTGGGGGGCACAACGCCTGAGCCAATGTATTTGCAGAAGCTGATGACGCACCTGCGCAGGCGCTTCAATTTTCTCACCCACGAGAGCGGTGATTACTGCGTTGATGTTGTCCTGCAACAGACCAGTTGGGCGACCATGGGCATGCTGCGTGACCAGGGTTTCAACCATGTCAGCATCGGCGTACCGGACATCGACAGCGGCAGCGGCCAGTCAGTGGCCAGCTTGCAGAGTCCAGCACCTATTCATTCATTGATCGATGCTGCTCGCACCTTTGACTACCGCTCGGTGAGTGTTGACCTGGGGTACGGTCACGCATGGCAGACCCCAGACAGTTTTACGCTGAAGCTGACCACCTTGATTGAACTGGAGCCTGATCGGCTGCGGGTGTTCGATTACGCCCAGCCGCCGCAGCGCTATGCCCAGTTCGCTCAACGCCATGCCTGCAGTGAGCACGACAAGGCCTTGATGCGGCGTATATGCTTCGAGCAGTTGCTGGCAGCGGGTTACCAGCACATCGGCCTGGGGCAGTTTGTACGCCCTGATGACGACTTGGCGATCGCCCAGGAGCGTGGCCGTTTGCGCCGCAACTGTCAGGGCTTTACCCGGCATGGCTACTGCGATCATGTCGGTTTCGGCCTTGGCGCAATCAGCCAGCTTGACGCGGTGTACGGGCAAAATACCGAGGTCCTTGGCGATTACCTCGAGCAGTTGCAACGTGGCCAGTTGGCCACGTCTCGCGGCTGGCGCGGTCAAGACAGCGATCAGCTCAGGCAACGGGTGATGGAGCGTCTGGCCTGTGATCTGGAGCTGGATATCCTGGCCCTCGAACGCCGTTACGGCCTGAACTTCCAAGACTATTTTCCAGTCGCATGGCGCCAGCTGGAGGCCATGAGCCGTGCCGGTCTGGTTGAGCTCAATGAGCGCTTTATCAGCATACTGCCCGCCGGCCGTGCGCAGGTGGATAGCATCTGCCAGGTGTTTGAACAGCAGGTGAACGGTACGGGTTTGACCTCCAATCATGAGTGGGTCGATCACGATGCCAGCCTTTGAATTCAACCGCGCCCTGGTCAAGAAATACGATCGTCCGGGGCCGCGCTACACCTCCTATCCCACCGCGCCCCAGTTTCATCAGGCCTTTGCGCTCGATGACTACCTGCACGCCGTGCAGACCAGTAATCAGGCGCAGGTGCCCAAGCCCTTGTCGGCGTACATCCACATTCCGTTCTGCCAGAGCCTGTGTTACTACTGCGCCTGCAACAAGATCATTACCCGCAAAACCCATCGCGCAGCCGAGTACCTGGGCTACCTCAAGCGTGAAATTGCCCTGCAGGGGGCATTGTTTGATCGCAGCCGCAAGCTGACGCAACTGCACCTGGGGGGCGGCACGCCGACCTATTTGAGCGACGAGCAGTTGGCTGAACTGATGACCTGCCTGCGCCAGGCATTCAACCTCGACGACAGTGACGATCATGAGTTTTCCATTGAAGTCGATCCGCGCACTGTCAGCACCGCACAGGTACAACAGCTACGTAGCCTGGGCTTCAATCGCCTGAGCTTCGGTGTGCAGGACTTTGACCCGCAGGTACAAGCGGCGGTCAATCGTCGGCAAAGCGAGGAGCAGATCTACGCATTGGTCGCGGCGGCGCGCCAGGCGCGGTTCAAGTCGGTCAGTGTTGATTTGATCTATGGTTTGCCGCTGCAAACGGTGGGCAGTTTCGATGTGACCCTGGGCAAAATCATTGCTCTGCGGCCGGACCGCATCGCCGCGTACAGCTATGCACACCTGCCCGAGCATGTGCGCGCACAGCGCATGATTCGCCCTGAAGACATGCCGCCGCCCGAGCGCAAGCTGGAATTGCTGGAGCTGACCATCCGGCGTCTGACCGAAGCCGGTTATGTTTACATCGGTATGGACCATTTCGCCTTGCCGGACGATGAACTGGCCCTGGCTCAAGCCAACGGCACCTTGCAGCGTAATTTTCAGGGCTACTCGACCCATGCCGATTGCGATCTGATCGGCCTGGGTGTGTCGGCCATCGGCAAGGTCGGCGATAGCTACAGCCAGAGCGTTAAGTTGTTGTCGCAGTATTACGCATGGCTCGACCAAGGCCTGCTGCCCGTGCAGCGCGGCTACCGCTTGAATGCCGACGATCAATTGCGCCGCGACGTTATCAATGCCCTGATGTGCCACGGCCGGATCGACTTCGGCGCGTTCGAAGCCGCTCACGGTATCTGCTTCACTGACTACTTCGCCGATGCCCTGGGGCAATTGGCTGAGCAGGTCGATGACCAGTTACTGGTACTGGATCAGGACGCATTGCAGTTGCTGCCTCAAGGGCATTTGCTGATGCGCAGCACGGCCATGGCCTTTGATGCTTACCTGGGCGGTGGACAGAAGGGTCAATTCTCGCGCACCGTCTGAGCCTTTGATGGCGATCAAGTTTGCCGGCCACGGCGCGAGAGCCGGCCTGACGCGCCTTTCTTTGTTGAGGGTAAAATTCACCCCAACGCATCGGGTCATTTGAACCGTTATAAGGTCATTTCTACCCTTTAGCGGCTTCATAACTCTGCAGACAATCAGCAAACACCGTGAAGGCACGGCCCTTGCACTAGCGTGTTGACAGCGATTGGCAGCTTACGCCGCCTGCCGTGCGCCTTGAAGTGCGACAAAGCGGTGGCTGGCAAATGACAGATGATGGGCCGGGATTCATCGCCCTCGAGACGAGACCGGCTCAAGGTAAGGAGTGGCATATGCAGGTTCTTGATCGCCGTAAGGCAATGGCCATCGTGCCGTTGTTGCGCTTGGCGTTTCGGCCGTTTTTCCTCGCCGGTTGTGGCTTGGCCGTGTTGGCGGTGCCCGTATGGCTGGCGGCCTTGACTGGCACCTTGGGCGACTGGCAACCGGCCGGTGGCTGGTTGGCCTGGCACCGTCACGAGCTGCTGTTCGGATTTGGGCTGGCGATCATCGCCGGCTTTCTGCTCACTGCCGTGCAGACCTGGACCGGCCAGCCGGGGCTCAGCGGCAGGCCGCTGGCTGGGCTGGCGGTGCTCTGGCTGGCCGGACGGCTAGCGTGGTTGACCAATGTGCCCTGGCCATTGCTGGTGTTGCTGGAATTGGCTTTTCCGTTGCTGGTGGCTGTGCTGATGGGGCGTACCCTTTGGCGGGTTCGGCAGAAGCGTAATTACCCGGTGGTGATGGTGCTGCTGTTGCTGGCGGCAGCGGACGGTCTGGCGATGTATGGCCTGGTTCAGGGCAATGACGGCTGGCAACGCCAGGGCGTGCTCGGCGGTATCTGGCTGGTGGCGGCGATGATGGGCCTGATCGGCGGGCGGGTCATTCCGTTCTTCACCCAACGTGGGCTAGGGCGGGTCGAGGCGGTGGCGCCCTGGCCTTGGCTCGACTGGCTGTTACTGGCTGCCTCTGCGCTGGTGGCACTGCTCTATGCTGCCGGACCGGCGCTGAGCCCCAGGGTTTGGATCGGCGTGCTGTTCGCCACCCTGGCCGTTGGCCATTGTCTGCGTCTAGGGCGCTGGCATGATCGTGGGTTGTGGCGGGTACCGTTGCTGTGGTCTCTGCACCTGGCCTACGCGTGGTTGGCGCTGGCTTGCCTAGGTATGGCCTTGTGGCATTTCGGTGTGTCGCTTAACCCCAGCCTGGCGGTGCATTGCCTGACCATCGGGGCCATGGCCGGGCTGATTCTGGCGATGATCACGCGGGTCAGCCTGGGCCACACCGGTCGCCCCTTGCAACCCCCAGCAGGCATGACCCTGGCGTTTGTCTTACTCAATCTGGCGGGTGTCTGCCGGGTGGTGTTGGTGCACTGGCTGCCGCTGGTCGGGTTGTGGCTGGCAGGGTTGTGCTGGTTGCTGGCATTTGCCCTGTACGCCTGGCAATACACACCGATGCTGTTACGTGCCCGGGTTGATGGCCATCCAGGTTAGGCGTTTGGTGAAGGAGAGGATGAATGCTTTACCCGTACTTACTGGTCGTTCATTTGCTGGCGGCGATCGCTTTCATCGGCACGCTGTTTTTCGAAGTCGTGATCTGGCAGACCGTGCGCCGGCAGTTGCCGACCAGCGCTCAGCCATTGGCTGACCAGGCCCTGTCGGTGCGTTCGCGCAAGGTGCTGCATGGTGTGGTGCTGCTGTTGTATAGCGCTGGCATCGGCCTGGCCTGGCAGCATCGCGCGGCCTTGAGTCATCCGCTGGACAGCAATTTTGCCAGTTTGCTGAGCCTGAAGATCGTTTTGGCGCTGAACATCATCGGCCATTACGTGCTACTGGCTTACTGGTTGCAACGGGGGCGATTGAGCGAGCGGCGGGCGCGGTGGATTCGCTGGAGCATATTGGGTCATATGCTGGTGATCGTGATGCTGGCCAAGGCGATGTTCTACTGGCATTGATCTGCGCCCACGGACCTGTGGGTGCTGGACTTGTCAGCGCTGCAGGCACCGCCTATTAGCTGACACCGCGCCGGCTCCCACGCAGGCTATACGGTGCTGAATAACACCTCGTTTTCCAGCTGTATATGTTCCAGCAAATCATCATGAAACACCTGCAGGCCTTGGTACAGGGCTCGCCAGGTATTGCAGGCATCGGCAGGTGAGGTGAAGGCATCGGTCAGTACCAGCAAGGTTTTCAGCGCTTGGGTGTGTTCATCATGCTCAAGCCGCATTACCCGGATCGGCGCCGCCGCAGGGCGGCTCAGGCCATGTTGAAGCAGAGGGAAAAGCACGTGCTCTTCCTTGCACATGTGGCTTTCCAGCTCCTGCTGCATGGCCTGTAGATGGCCGGCCAGGCCATTGGGGCACTGGCTGTGCGTGCCGTGCACCTGTTCTACGCGCTGCGCCAGGCTGATCAGTTCAGGCAGTTGTTCACGGTGACGTTGGTGGTAGCGCCAGAGGATGTGCGCGATCAGTTCAGCTGCGGGCGCCGTGCGCCAGTTGTGTGGTTGGCTCATCAGGGTTCCTTGAGAGGGCGTACAGAGTTCCCTGACGCCAGAGCAGCGTCTGTGCCATTTTTAACTGATTGAAATCAATCACATTATTTTTTTCAGTGGTGATAATCACCTCGATGCCTCAGGGTAGATGCAACCACAAAGGGTGATTATTACCATGCTGCGAGAAAGCCTGGCCGCCGACCTGATTGTCGAATTACCCAATGCCGTGCGCTTGCAACGCCTGGTGCAAACCCTGCGCGAGTACTTCAATTGCGGCGCGGTTGGTTTGCTGCGTCTGGATGAGGACAGCCTGCGCCCGGTGGCCGCCGTCGGCCTGGTGCATGAAGCCCTCGGGCGGCGTTTTGTGATTGCCCAGCATCCACGTCTGGCGGCAATCATGGCCTCACGCGAACCTACCTGGTTCGAGCCCGACAGCCGCCTGCCTGATCCTTACGACGGTTTGCTTGAGACCGCGCTCCATGAGCCGCTGGCGGTGCATGACTGCATGGGGGTGAGCCTGTATGTCGAAGGGCAGGCTTGGGGTGTAGTCACGCTGGATGCCCTGCAAACCGGTACCTTCGACGCCGCTGCACGGGAGGAGCTCAAGCACTGCACCTTGCAGATCGAGGCAGCGTTGCGGGTTACCCGCCTTGAACAGGAAAACCGCAGCCTGCGCCTGACGCGTAGCGATGTGCCGGAGCTGCGCATGCCTGGGCAGGAAGGCGAGATTCTTGGTCAGAGCGCGGTCATGCATCAGTTGCTCAATGAGCTGGATGTGCTGGCCGACTCGGAACTGCCGGTGTTGCTGTTGGGGGAGACGGGGGTCGGTAAAGAGTTGTTCGCCCGACGCTTGCACCGCCTATCGCGGCGCAGCCATAAGCCCTTGGTACAGGTCAATTGCGCGGCTTTGCCGGAGTCGCTGGCCGAAAGCGAGTTGTTCGGCCATGTCAAAGGCGCCTTTTCCGGTGCTGGCAGTGATCGTGCCGGGCGCTTTGACGCGGCCAATGGCGGCACCTTGTTTCTTGATGAGGTCGGTGAGCTGCCCCTGAGCGTGCAGGCCAAACTGTTGCGTACCCTGCAAAACGGTGAAATACAGCGCTTGGGCGCGGATAAGCCGTTGCATGTGAATGTGCGCATCATCGCCGCCACCAACCGGCATTTGCCCGACAGCATTCGCCAGGGGCTGTTTCGCGCCGATCTCTATCATCGCCTGTCGGTCTACCCACTGCCGATTCCGCCGCTGCGTGAACGCGGTGATGACGTGCTGATGCTCGCCGGGCGCTTTCTTGAACTCAATCGCAGTCGCTTGGGCCTGCGTGGCCTACGCCTGTCTGCTGCGGCTGAGCGTGCGCTGCTGGCCTATCACTGGCCGGGTAACGTGCGTGAGCTAGAGCATGTGATCAGCCGCGCCGCACTCAAACAGCTCAGTCGCGGTGAAAGCCGTAACTTGATTCTCACCCTGGAGCCGCAAGTGCTCGACTTGGACAGTGGCCAAGCGGCAGAACAGGCGACAGCGCCAGTGGCACCGTCCAGCTCGCAAGGGATGTCGACGTTGCCGCTGAGTGAGAGCGTCGATGCCTGCCAACGTCAGGCCATCGTCAATGCACTGCAGGCGTGCGGCAACAACTGGGCCAGCGCGGCGCGCTCGCTGCAGGTCGATCCGAGTAACTTGCACAAGCTGGCCAAGCGCTTGCGTCTGAAGTAAGTCTCGGGTGTTGATGGCGGTCAAGGTGTGCTGCTGACGTAGCCAACAGACTATGTACTCCATTCCCCCGGAGATCACCGCCATGCCCCTGTCCTTGGCTCAGATGCGCCGTAATTACACCCTCGGTGGCTTACAAGAGGAGGCCGCGCCGCAGGATCCATTGCTGATGTTTTGCCAGTGGCTGCAGCAGGCCCGCGAAACCGAAAGCGCGCCGGTGGAGGCCAACAGCATGCATTTGGCGACGGTCGACAGCCAGGGGCGGCCCCATGGCCGGGTGTTACTGCTCAAGGGCGTCAGCGACGCCGGCTTTACGTTTTTCGGTAACTACCAGAGCGCCAAGGGCCAGGAACTGGATGCCAATCCGTGGGCAGCGATGACTTTCTTCTGGCCGGGTCTGGAGCGTCAGGTGCGCATAGAAGGGCAGGTGCGGCGGCTCGAGCCGCAGCTCAGTGATGAGTATTTCGAAAGCCGCCCGTTGGCCAGTCGTCTGGGGGCTTGGGCCTCACCGCAAAGCCAGGTGCTGGCCGATCGCGCCGCCCTGGAAACCTTGCTGGCGCAGACGATTCGCCGTTTTGTCGATCAACCGCTGCAGCGCCCCGAACACTGGGGTGGTTACTGCCTGCAGCCAGCGCGCATGGAGTTCTGGCAGGGGCGCGCTGACCGATTGCATGATCGCCTCGACTATCGGTTGGAAGACGGGGTGTGGGCGCGTAATCGCCTGGCGCCCTAAGCGGCGTGCTCGGTCGAGGTACCTCCATGGAGGAATAGGTTCGCCTCCGGTTTCGGTTCAGGCTTGGGCCGATCCCATTCATGGAGGGTCCGCACATGGCCCATCTGGCGCAACGCACTTTTGAACCGCTGAACATTGCCGTCCTGACCATCAGCGATACCCGCAGCTTTGACACCGACACTTCGGGACAAACCCTCTGCGATTTGCTTCAGGCCGCTGGCCACACCTTGATCGACCGCGACCTGGTCAAGGATGACATCTACCAGATCCGCGCCACGCTCTCACGCTGGATCGCCGACCCTGACGTCCAGGTGGTACTGACCACCGGCGGCACCGGATTCACCGCGCGTGACAATACTCCGCAAGCGGTGCTGCCGTTGCTGGACAAGCATGTCGAAGGCTTTGGCGAATTGTTCCGCCAGGTGTCGTTGGCGGAGATCGGCATGTCCAGCTTGCAGTCGCGGGCGCTGGCCGGCATGAGCAACGGCGTGCTGGTGTGTTGTGTGCCGGGCTCCCCTGGCGCCTGCCGTACGGCCTGGAACCAGATCCTGCTCGGGCAGTTGGACAGTCGCACCGGCCCGTGCAATTTCGCGCCGCACCTGAAGGTTCAGGCGCAGCAGGTGATTGAGGCCTGCGGAGAACGCTCATGACTGGCAAGGTGTGTGACAGCGGTAAATTGATGCCGGTTGACCAGGCCATCAGCCACTTGCTCGAACAGGCGCCACCGCCTCCGGCGCAACAAACCGTGCTGCTGGAAAAAGCCCTGGGCCGGGTGCTGGCCGTGGATATTCATTCCCCACGCGACCTGCCGGGCTGGGACAACAGCGCCATGGATGGCTTCGCCTTGCGCGCGGCGGATCTGCCAGCAGTCGGTGGTTGCTTGCCCCTGGCAGGGCGAATCGCTGCCGGACAGGCCGCCACTGCGCCGTTGCCGGTCGAACAGGCGGTGCGCATCTTTACCGGTGCGCCGCTGCCGCCCGGCGCCGATACTGTGGTGCCCCAGGAGCTGTGTCGGGTCGAGGGTGACCAGGTCTGGTTGCCAGCGGTGAGCCTTGGCGATCATGTGCGCAAAGCCGGTGAAGAAGTGCGCGAGGGCCAACTGCTGCTTGCGGCCGGCAAGCGTCTGCGCGCCCAGGAGTTGGGCTTGCTGGCCGCTGCCGGGGTCTGCTGGGTCGATGTCTATCGCCCCTTGCGTGTGTGCCTGCTCAGCAGCGGCGACGAGTTACGCGAGCCGGGCGAACCCTTGGCGCCCGGGCAGATCTACAACAGCAATCGTTTTTGCCTGTCGGCATTGCTGCAGGGTTGGGGTGTTGAGGTGCATGACTACGGAGTGATGGCCGACGATCTGGCAGCCAGTTGTCAGGCACTGAGCCTGGCCGCTGCTGAATGCGACCTGATCTTGACCTCTGGCGGCGTCTCGGTGGGTGAGGAAGATCACCTCAAACACGCCATTGAAAGCCTGGGCAACCTGCAGCTGTGGCGTCTGGCCATTCAGCCGGGCAAGCCCCTGGCCTTTGGCAAGGTGGCCGGCAAGCCGTGGATCGGTTTGCCTGGTAATCCGGCAGCCGCATTGATCACCGCGTTGGTGGTGGTCCGGCCATTTTTGCTCAGATCTCAAGGTGCTCAGGATGTCTTGCCACGGCCGATGGCGATGCCAGCGGGCTTTGACTGGTTGCAGCGCAACAAACGCCGTCAGTACCTGCGTGCCCGGCTGACGTCCCAAGACAATGCGCCGGCCTCTATACAGCTACACCCGCAGCAAAGCTCGGCGATGCTTGCGGCAGCTTGTTGGGCCGATGGTTTGGCGGTGGTGGAGTGCGAGCAGCAGGTGCACAAGCACGACAGTGTCACTTTCCTCTCGTTCGCCGACCTCATGCAATGACCGACCTTGACTGCCGTCAAGGCCTGCGCTGGCGGTCTGGCTAGACTGGCTGCGGATTTGAATGCACCGGGCCTGCTCGCGATACGCATCGCAGGCGAAGTCCAGACACGCTCTTTCATGAGGAATACCCATGCAACTGGTCTGTCCGGCAGGGAACCTGCCTGCGCTCAAAGCGGCGGTGCGCCAAGGCGCCGATGCTGTCTACGTCGGTTTTCGCGACGACACCAATGCCCGCCACTTCGCCGGCCTGAACATGGACGACAAGCAGTTTGACGCCGCCGTCGCCCATATCCGTCAACATCAACGCAAGCTCTATGTCGCGGTCAACACTTACCCCCAACCCCAGGGTTGGGAACGTTGGCAGCGGGCAGTGGACCGTGCGGCTGACCATGGTGTCGATGCACTGATCGCCGCCGACCCTGGCGTGCTGGGCTATGCCAGCCAGCGCCATCCACAGCTGACCCTGCACCTGTCGGTACAGGGCTCGGCGACCAATGCCAGCGCCTTGGCGTTCTACGCCCAGCACTACAACATCCGTCGCGCGGTGTTGCCGCGGGTGCTGTCGTTGGCCCAGGTGCGTCAGGTCGCGGCCCACAGCACAGTGCCCATCGAAGTCTTCGCCTTTGGCAGCTTGTGCATCATGGCTGAAGGGCGCTGCCACTTGTCGTCCTACATCACCGGCGAGTCGCCGAACCTGTGCGGCGTGTGCTCGCCAGCCAAGGCGGTGCGCTGGAGCGAAGACGCCGAGGGTTTGAGTGCGCGCCTGAGCGAGGTACTGATCGACCGTTATCGTGCCGACGAGCCAGCCGGTTACCCGACGTTGTGCAAGGGCCGCTTCCTGGTTGGCGGCAAACGCTTTCATGCCCTGGAAGAACCCACCAGCCTCGATACCCTCGACCTGTTGCCCGAACTGGCGGCGATGGGCGTTGAAGCGGTGAAAATCGAAGGTCGCCAGCGCAGCCCGGCCTATGTCGAGCAGGTCACCCAGGTGTGGCGCGCAGCCTTGGATGCCCATCGCCAGACGCCTGAACGCTTCGCCGTCAAGGACCAGTGGCGCCAAGTGCTGGCGGGCCTGTCAGAAGGCAGTCAGACCACGTTGGGCGCTTATCATCGATCATGGCAATGAGGGACCTGAACATGAAACTCAGCCTGGGACCGGTCCTGTATTACTGGGACAAAGAGCAATTGGGGCGCTTTTATTCCGAGATGGCGGCCTTGCCCCTGGATGTGATTTATCTTGGCGAAACCGTCTGCTCGAAACGCCGGGCAATGAACCTGGATCATTGGCTTGGACTGGGTCGCGAACTGCGGCAGTGCAGCCAGGCGCAGATCGTGCTATCGAGTCTGACCCTGGTCGAAGCTGCCTCCGAGCTCTCCAGCCTGCGACGTTTGTGCGACAACGGTGAGTTGCTGGTGGAGGCCAACGACATGGGCGCTGTGCAGTTTCTGGCGGAGCGCAAATTGCCCTTCGTCGGCGGCCCGGCGCTCAACCTGTACAACGGCCACGCACTGGCCCAACTGCAGGACTGCGGTTTGATCCGCTGGGTGCCGCCTGTGGAGTGTTCGGCGGCGTTGATCCGTTCGATTCTCGATCAAGTCCAGGCGCTGGGGCGTGAACTGCCTGAAGTCGAAATATTCGCCTACGGGCACCTGCCACTGGCGTATTCGGCGCGCTGCTTTACTGCCCGGGCAGAAAACCGGCCCAAGGACGATTGCCAGTTCTGTTGCCTGAACTACCCCGATGGCCTGGCCTTGAGCAGCCAGGAGGGACAGCCGCTGTTTACCCTCAATGGCATCCAGACAATGTCGGCTGAGGTCACAAACCTGTTGGCAGATTACCCCGGCCTTGCCGCCAGTGGGGCGAACCTGTTGCGCTTGAGCCCACGTGCCCAAGGCATGGCCGCCGTCATCGAGGCCTTCCAGCGGGTGCGCCAGGGTGAGGCACCACCGTTGCACGTTGAGGGTTGTAACGGCTACTGGCACGGCCAGGCGGGGATGTTGCGCGTTGAGGAGGTAGGCCTGTGCTGAATCGCAAACACTGGTTGCTGCGTAGCGCTGATCGCGTTTTACCACTGATTCGTCGCGTGCCCTTCGTGGTCCAGCGTGTGGCCCTGCAACAGGCGCTCAATCGCTGCCTGGCTGAGCCCATCAAGGACGGTGAGTTTGATGTGCTGCGCGGGCGTTGGCTGTGCCTGCGTATTCCTGACCTGGGCCTTACCTGGTACCTGACCCGTAGCCTGTACGGCTTGCAGATTGCCGAAACCGCCAAGGCTGATGTGACCATACGCGGCAACTGGCGCGAGTTTCTGCTCTTGGCCAGCCGCCAGGAAGACCCCGACACCTTGTTCTTCAGGCGCCGTTTGGTCATCGAAGGCGATACCGAGTTGGGACTGACCTTGAAGAACCTGATCGACAGCCTCGACCCGGAGGTGTTGCCGGTTTGGTTGTGGCGCAATCTGGAGCGGGCGGGTAAGGGCTTGGCGACAGGGTAGGGGCTGGGTTCTCGCCGTGATAATAAGCAACTAACTTCTGAAGAGCCGTGTCCAGAGAATCTCAGATTGGGTCCAATTGTGAATTCGTAAGCGTTTAGGAACGGTCCTACATCTATTTTTTGTATTCCTTATTAAAGTGTTCGCAGGTATGGCATTTCCCCGTCAGGGCATTGCTTTGCTAGCGTTCACTGCTTAAGGATAAGTCTATGGTCACGGCGGCCAACAGTACCCATTTCGAGTTATTGATCCCCACGGTTCGCAACGACTTCAAAGTGCTGGCTTTCGACGGTACTGAAACCATCAGTTGCCTGTATGCGATCAAGGTCGAACTGGTCAGCGAGTACCCTGATTTCGATATGGAAAGCCTGCTCGGTCAGCCGGCGTTCCTGCGCTTTGGCTTGCAGGGTGAAGGGCTGCATGGGCATATCGAAGATGTTCTGGTCGGCGAATCCGGCAGACGCCTGACCCGCTATCAGCTGACCTTGGTGCCCGCGCTGCACTACTTGCAATTCAGCTACAACCAGCGGATTTTCCAGCAACTGACGGTGCCGCAGATCGTCACCCAGGTGCTTCAGGGCCATGGCATTCAGGCCGATGCCTTTGCGTTCCATGTCCGCACCAGCCCTGAACGCGAATACTGCACTCAATATTTTGAAAGCGACTACGAACTGATCCGGAGGCTGTGCAGTGAAGACGGGATTGCCTGGCATCACCAACACAGCCCGGATGGCCACTTACTGGTCTTCACCGACGACCAGACGTTTTTCCCCAAGCTCGGCGCAACGCCGTATCAGCAAGGCGGTGGTTTGGTGGCCGATCACCCGGTCATCAGCCAGTTCTCCCGGCGCTTCAGCACCCGCACCAGCACGGTCACGCGCCGCGGCTATGACTTCCAGCGGCCAAGCTTGCTGCTGGAGAGCCAGTTCACCGCCGAGTTCAGCCCGGAGCTTGAGGACTACCGTTACCCGCTGTCGATGGACACCGAGAAACTCGCCAGGCAACGCACCCGCCAGGCCCTGGAACGACACCGCAGCGACTATCAGTTGGCCGAAGGTCAAAGCGACCAACCGTTTTTGCGCAGCGGCCACTTCTTCGACCTGACCGAGCACCCGCGTAAAGACTGCAATAACTTGTGGCTCTTGCTCAGCGTCACCCATGAAGGTAAACAGCCGCAGGTGCTTGAGGAGTCAGTCGGCAGCGACGTCCAGCCTGCCGACGGATTTACCCAAGGCTATCGCAACAGTTTCAGCGCCATTCCCTGGGACGTGTTCTACCGGCCACCGCTGGTCACCCGCAACGCTGTGCTGGTCAGCCAGACCGCCCGGGTTACCGGGCCAGCAGGGGAAGACATCTACTGCGATGAATACGGGCGGGTCAAAGTCGAATTTCACTGGGACCGTGCCGAGCTGAACAGTGACAAGAGCAGTTGCTGGCTACGGGTAGCGTCCAGTTGGGCTGGACAGGGTTTTGGCGCGGTGACCCTTCCGCGCATCGGCATGGAAGTGGTGGTGACCTACCTGGAGGGTAATCCCGACCAGCCGTTGATTACCGGTTGCGTGCCCAACAAGCTCACCCCGCAGCCTTACCCGTTGCCCGCGAACAAAACCAAGACCGTGCTGCGCAGCCGTAGCTCGCCTGACAGCGGTGGCTACAACGAGCTGTCGATTGAGGACCGCAAAGGCCAAGAATTGATCTACCTGCGTGCCCAGCGCGACCTGGAGCAAAAGATCGAACACGACAGCCAGCTTGAGGTCGGTAACGAGCGCCGGGAAACCATCAAGGGCAACAGCATTGCAGTGCTGGAAGCTGAAGACCAGCGCACTGTTGGCGCGGACCGCAAGGTCGAACTCAAGGCCAACGACTACTTGCAGGTCGCCAGCAGCAGCCATACCCGCATCGGACAAACGCTGGCAGTTGAAGCGGGCCAGCAACTGCACATTAAAGCGGGTGCCCATGTGATTCTCGATGCCAGCGCCAGCATCACCTTGAAAGGCGGCGGCCAGCACATCGTCATCGGCCCCGGCGGCATTTTCAGCAGTAGCGAAATTCAAATCGGTGGTGCACCCACTGTGGGAACCGCTGCTGCTCCGGTATTACCCGGCATGCTCGAAGGGCTGTCATCACCCGAGGCGCTGCCGCCGGGTATTGCGCTATACGGCCCCATCCAGCCCGGTATCCACAAACTCTGTGGCAAGCAAAGTAATGGCGCCTGTAGTCGAGGAGACTGCGCATGCAAGAAGGACTGATCGATTTCATCAACCAACCTCGGCAGAACACATTAGCGGCAACTTCACAGCCGCTGCATTTCATTCTTGACCAGGTGCTGTATCCCGATCTGTTAAAAGAGCTCACCGCACGTCATGTGCACGCATTCGACTATCTGCTCATCGGTACTGACTTTGCCTCGCAGGCGAGTGCAGGGCCGATCTGGCTCAGCGCGCAATCGGATAGCGCCACAGCCCAGTGGTGTGAGCAGCTTTGCCAGCACCACCATGCCGGCATAGCGATTGCGGCGACCAACAGTGAATTGGCACTAAAGCACGCGCGTTGGCTACTGAAAGTCAATGACGGCTCCGGCGGTCAAAGTTTGGTGACCTACTATCAGCCCGCCTTGTGCGCAGCCCTGCTGGGGACGACCCAGCCTTCGTCAATGAACCTGTTGCTGGGCCCTTGGTCAACGGTGTACGTACCCTCTACCCGCCATATCCATGGCCTGTCGCCGGGCTGGCTGAGTTGGCAAGCAGCACGTTCTTCCCCAGCGCCGACAAGCACCTTCTTCACCTTGTCACCTCGCACCGAGCCGGTCTACGTCACGCTGCGTTGGGTGTATTGGCTAGACCAGCAGTACGCCGCCTTTAACCAGCCGGATGTCGCAAAACTCCCCCCATTAATCGACAACCTGAACCTGGCGCTCCAGCACCAGATCTACGAAAGCGCTCATCTACTGCAGTTAGCCGAGGTGCTGGCGCGCACTGACCTTGCCACTCAACCCGCCGCCATGGCCATTCTACGTGGTGCTGATCAAGCTTTTGACAAGGTTGAACAACTGCGGGTGCTGCATGGTTTGCCTGGATCGAGGAAGAAACAACGCTAATGGAAGTGATCAATTACACCGTCAAAGCAGGCGATACGTTAAATGAAATTTCCCAGCAGTATGGTTGTAGCGTTGCGCAGCTGCGGCAGCTGAACCCCTTCATTGTCAATATCATCGAACCGGGATGGAACCTCAGCGTTCCTATTCACAGCAGTGAAACCGTGCGCGCAACACCTCCAGCCACAACCTACGCCGAGCCGGAAAACCTGCCTGCGCCACCGCCGACCGCCACGCGCCTCGAGCTGGATCCGCAGACCAAACCCAAACCCTCCGCCAGCATGTGTTTTGCCCCACAGGAAAAGCTCGCCTGCTCTTCGGTGTACGCCGAGATCATTTACGCAACCAACGAGAAGTCGTTCTGGTTACTGTCGGCTGAGGCGGCCGGCGCACTCAAGGAAGCCGCCAGCCAGCTGGATGAACTGATTGCCCCAGGCCAGAGCGCACAGGAGCGTCAGCAGGGCCTGTATGCCTGCGATTTGCTGGACTATTTTCTGGAACCCAAACTGGCCAATTTCCTGGAGGGTGAGCAACAGGCGCGAATGCTCGCAATTGAGGCAGAGGAACCCCTCATTGCTGACCCTCGTTATGCCATGGAGGTCAGGACAGCGGCTGAAGACAAACAGCGCGAAATCGCCGCCAAAAGCGCGGGGCCCGTTGATCCATACTCGCGTGACAAAGCGAGCGAAGACAACAAGCGGATGCTGGAGAACCATAAAAAATACCAGGCGCTGATGGTGCTTCACCAGGAATGGAAACACCTGGCCAACATTGCCCAAGCGCAAGCTAAACGTCAGGGATACGTGATCGAAGGCGGCGCACTGTTTACCCCTGAAGCCCTCAAGGCCCGCGACATTGTTCAGGTTTACCTGAGCGAGCGCGCCAAGCTGCTGGACGACAAAGGGCAACTCAGCACCTTCTCAATCGATGAGGTGGCCGGGGTGCTGCAAGCCGCCGGCGAGCATCGAAATCGCTTGGAGAGCTGCTTGATCCAGTGTGAAGCAGAGCTGGTGAGCTACTACGCCTTGTACACCCAGGAGGCGGCAAAATTCGCCTATCCGAAGTACCTCGATGCCATTCTCAACGCAGCCGATTATGGCATTGCACTGCCAGAGTTGGCGTTGTGCCAAGGTGCGGATCTTGAAGCGGGGGTGCAAGCGCTAAAGGCCTACCTGGCGCTGCAACTGCAACAAACCGAAATCAAGCAGCGTCTGTTCGACAAGTACGAAACCTGGATCAAGGCCAGCGGTGAAAACACCAAGGCACCTGACAGTCTGGTGGCAGGCGAACGTACGCTCTGGGTTGATCTGCAAACCCAGTTGGAAGCAACCCGCCAGCTGGCGCAAAGCAATGTCTCATCGACCGTGCCCCGGCGCCATCTGCTGTGGGAACCCGAGCAGTTTATGCCCACTCCGGTAGAGCGCTTGGTCAAACCAGACTTCCCGCTGCGAGAAATCAGCTGGCCAGCCAGCAGTTCTGCGGTGCGCCATATCAGCTTGACGCTACTCAAGTCGCTAAAGGAGCACAGCACCGTCAAATGGGGGGCAAACAGTGCTGGAAAATCCGCAAAGGATCAGGCCCACAGCGACTTTCATGAGTGGCTCACCTCCATGGGGGCAGTGCCGGTTGCCGACCAAGGTGCGTGGTTCGACAACGAAGGCGGTTTTGATGTCGAGCAGTTCCACCGCCAACTGACCGAACAAGGCTACGAAGTCAAAACCTTGGCCAGTGCCGATCAGCGCTCCGCCTGGGGTGAGCAACTGCGTCAGATGCTGTTCATGGCCGGGGCTCAGCGCGATCTGCGCTTATTTGACAGCAGCCCGCAGGCCCAACTGATTCGCTGCCTGACTCCAAAAAGTGCCAACGTGCAACAAACCGTCAGTGCCAGCAGCAGCTTGTCCCCTAACGGCATTGAAGCCTCGGCACAGGTGCAGGTTGAGGTCAACCTGGCCAAGGGTGAAATCGAACTGTTCAAGCTTGACTGGCCTAAGCGCAGCGCGGCTCGGGACATCAAGGTTCAGTATCAGCGCTACGATGGCCAAGGCGTTGGCGAGATGAATGTCGGGCGCTTCTCCTTCAACCTCAGCGCGCATGCCTGGGGCTTTGCCGGCGCAGCCATCCTGGCCTCTACCACTATCACGCTGACGCCCAGCAATACCCGCTATGGCGCAGGACTCAGCGCCTTGCAAGACGCCCAGGCACCGGCAGCGGTCCTCTCGGCAGCGCACACCCAAAAAAGCGCAGCGGCACTCACCGGCGTTGCGGCTAACGTGCAGATCGACGATGGCGCCACTGCCGCCTTTAACCTGTTTGCCGGCGTGCAGGCGGGTATTCGCCTGACCGGGGCGTTGAACTGGGCGCCGCCTGCAGACCTGGTTGCACTGCGCAGCGTTTCGTTGCCATCAACGCCCTCACAGCACGCCCAGTACATGGGTAGTCAGTGGCTGAGCCTGGCCCGGCTGGAAGGCGAACTCGCTGGTGCAGCTGGTGTCGGTGCGTCCGCGGAGTTCAGCTTATCGGCCGATAAGGGTCGACTGATTCTGCGCATCAAAGCCGCCTTGATCTTTGGCCCCGGCGCCAAGGGTACGTTTGCCTTTGAGGTGGGGTACGACGCCGTCTATGAACTGTTGAACCTGTTTCGACGCGAACTGCACAAAAACCACGGCCAGCCACTGGACTGGGTGGATAGCAGTGCAGTAGACCTGTTCAGCAAAATGAACCTGCTCGGCCTGGCGGGCCTCGATCCAGGCATGCTCTACCTGATGGGGTTCGACAAGATTGCTGAGCTCTGTGAGGCACTTACTTCCGCCGGCAAGGGTGGACCGATCGCGCACACCATCATGAACTACGGCTATCCCGCTGAGTTGGAGCAATGGACCGTGGAGGCGATTCCGGAAGCCTTGGGGCCAATGTTGATGACGTTGATTAGTGAGGCGAAAGCGTTTGATGTTATTTCTTATGACCGCGACTTTTACACTGGTGTATTGAAAGAAGTCAAAACCCACTACACCGAGCCACAGGCCTGGATGCTTCAGCAAAGAGCAATCAACCGGCTATTGGATTGGATCGTTATTAATGCACAGAAAAAAGGCAATCTTTCCACCGCCCAGCTGCAGTTTGAAGAAGCGTGTATGCGAATGAGCCGCTTTGGTAGCAAATCGAAAGCACCAGGCCAATCATATTGTACAAACAGATTGAATATGGATAATTTTATGGCTGAAGGAGTTCAGCGACTTTACGATCCAGATGCTGATTTAATTCGCGCCAACTACAAGAAAAATTCTGCACTACTCGGTGTAAGGAAGGATAATTTCTGCGAGCGCCGTCGGTACTACGGCAGGGATTATGTACCGAGTGGTTTCGCGAAATACACAGGGGAAGGACAATGATGTATTACAGCCAATTTAGAAGACTATCGTTACAAGGTGCTACGTTATTTATTCTATTTTTAGGCTTTTCCGCATGGGCGTCTGCTGCGTTGACACCCGCAGGGTCGGCTGCAAAAGAGCTTGGCATCACGCTGTACAATCAATACAAACCTGCCGAAAAAGAGTTACGCATTGCTGCTGAAGCCGGAGATTCGGAAGCGCAATTTTATTTGGGGGAGGAACTTCGTCACAAGCATCGTCACATGACCGCAGAAGCCAGAAATTTTCTTGAAGCATCTGCGAGTCAAGGTAACCTCTATGCAATGATTCGCCTGGGCCATAGCGACAGTGGACTTTGCAATATATTAAACAACTGCCCGGTAGGCTATAAAAGCTCAGATGAGTGGTCTCTGGAGGCATGGCGAATATCCAAAGAGCTGGCCGCAAAAGGAGATCCTGAAGGGTTGTATATTTTCTATCGTGTGACAGGAGAATTAGATTTTTTAGTTCAATCTGCTCAAGCCGGGTTCCCTTTTGCTCAATATTGGCTGGCTAGAAGATATCGTAACGGCGATGGTTTTTTTTGGCTGCCTTGGCAGCGCAACCAGGAAATTGAACGCTGGTTCAAAACGGCTGCTGAAAATGGCAACCCACAAGCCATGGTTGAATACGCTGTTATTGTTTATGAAAATGGCGGTGACATGCCTGTAGCACGTCACTGGATTGAAGAGTCTGCAAAAACTGGTTTTCAAATCGGCGTAGCGCACCTGGCTACTGAGCACGCACACCTGCGAACCTACTTTGGCTTTCCGCTAGACTTGGTCAAAGGATATGGCTTGATGTCACTGTTGTTAGTGCTTGACGTTGGTGGCGGTACACTGGATAGCACAAAACACAACCTAACCGAAATGATAAAAAAGATGACCCCCGAACAAATCGAACAAGGTAAAGCCTTCGCAGTAGAATGGCAGGCCGCCAACCCACGACCTATTTCATTCTTCCCTATGATGCTTGACCCGTTGGATTCGTTTTGATTGTTATAGGTCATATGAGGATTATAAGCCCTCAAGAAATTATGACGTCGAGTAATAAAAGCGCAGCATCACTCACCGGCGTGGCGGCGAACGCACCGATCGACGATGGCGCTGCCGTCTTGATCTTTGGCCCTGGCGCCAAGGGTACGTTTGCCTTTGAGGTGGGGTACGACGCCGTCTATGAACTGTTGAACCTGTTTCGACGCGAACTGCACAAAAACCACGGCCAGCCACTGGACTGGGTGGATGGCAGTGCGGTGGACCTGTTCAGCTAAATGAACTTGCTCGGCCTGGCGGGCCTCGATCCAGGCATGCTCTACCTGATGGGGTTCGACAAGATAGCTGAGCTCTGTGAGGCACTTACTTCCGCTGGTAAGGGTGGACCGATCGCGCACACCATCGTGAACTACGACAACCCCTCAGAGTTGGAGCAATGGACCGTGGAGGCGATTCCGGAAGCCTTGGAGCCGATGTTGATGACGTTGATTAGTGAGGTGAAAGCGTTTGATGTCGTTTCTTATGATCGCGACTCTTATTCCGGTGCTTTGAAAGAAGTTAAAACCCACTACACCGAATCACAGGCCTGGATGCTTCAGCAGAAAGCAATCAACCGGCTATTGGGTTGGATCGTTATTAACGCACAGAAAAAAGGCAATTTATCCACCGCTCAACTGCAGTTTGAAGAAGCGTGTATGCGAATGAGTCGCTTTGGTGCCAAATCGGAAACCCCAGGCCAGTCGTATTGTACAAATAGGTTAAAGATGGACAGCTTCATGGCCGAAGGTGTAGAGAGGCTACATGACCATCTGGCCGATCAGACTCGGGCAAAGTACAAGAAAAACTCTGCGATACTCGGCGCAAGGAAAGATAATTACTGTGAGCGCCGCGGATATTACGGTAGAGATTATATTCCAGGTGGCATTGCGAAATACACAGGAGTAGGACAATGATAGACTCCCAGGTCTTTAAATATCTATCACTCGTTACGCTACTTGGGGTTTTTGCAGTTTTTTCAGTATCTTCATTTGCGGCATTGTCGCCGGATCAGCAGGCGGCGAAAGATCGCGGTATTATGCTGTATAACCAGTACAAGCCATCCGAAAAAGAGTTGCGTATTGCCGCTGAAGCCGGAGACGCAGAGGCGCAGTTTTATTTAGGCGAAGACCTTCGCCATAAGAATCGTTACATGACAGCAGAAGCCAGAAATTTTCTTGAGGCCTCTGCGAGTCAAGGCAACCTCTATGCAATGATTCGCCTGGGCCATAGCGGCAGTGGGCTGTGCAATATATTAGGAAATTGCCCGGCAGGTTTTAAAAGCCAAGAAGGTTGGCTTCGGGAGGCGTTAAAGATATCAAAAGAGCAAGCGGCACAAGGAGATCCTGAAGGGTTGTATATACTTTATAAAGTAACAGGGGACTTTGACTCATTGATAAAATCCGCTGAAGCAGGATTCCCATTTGCTCAGTATTGGTTGGCAAGAAGATACCATAACGGCGATGGTTTTTTTTGGCTACCTTGGCGACGCAGCCAGGAAATTGAGCGTTGGTACAAAGCTGCCGCTGAAAATGGTCACCCAGAAGCCATGGTTAGGTACGCCGTTATCATTTATGAAAACCAAGGCGACATGGCGGTGGTGCGTTACTGGATTGAAGAAGCGGCAAAAACAGGTTATCAAAATGGTGTAGGTCACTTGGCCTCTGAGTCTGCGCACTTACGAACCTATTTTGATTTCCCGTTAGATTTGATAAAGGCTTATGGCCTGACGTCATTACTACTAGTTCTAGACGGAGGTGGCGGAGTACTAGAGTTCGCAAAAGAGAATCTTGAAGAAATATCCGCCCAAATGACCCCCGAACAAATCGAACAAGGTAAAGCCTTCGCACTGGAATGGCAGGCTGCCAACCCACGACCTATTTCATTCTTCCCTATGATGCTTGACCCGTTGGATTCGTTTTGATTGTTATAGGTCATATGAGGATTATAAGCCCTCAAGAAATTATGACGTCGAGTAATAAAAGCGCAGCATCACTCACCGGCGTGGCGGCGAACGCACCGATCGACGATGGCGCTGCCGTCTTGATCTTTGGCCCTGGCGCCAAGGGTACGTTTGCCTTTGAGGTGGGGTACGACGCCGTCTATGAACTGTTGAACCTGTTTCGACGCGAACTGCACAAAAACCACGGCCAGCCACTGGACTGGGTGGATGGCAGTGCGGTGGACCTGTTCAGCAAAATGAACTTGCTCGGCCTGGCGGGCCTCGATCCAGGCATGCTCTACCTGATGGGGTTCGACAAGATTGCTGAGCTCTGTGAGGCACTTACTTCCGCCGGCAAGGGTGGACCGATCGCGCACACCATCATGAACTACGGCTATCCCGCTGAGTTGGAGCAATGGACCGTGGAGGCGATTCCGGAAGCCTTGGGGCCAATGTTGATGACGTTGATTAGTGAGGCGAAAGCGTTTGATGTTATTTCTTATGAAATCGATCTTGTAACAGATCTGTGGATAGAGGTTAAAACTCATTACACCGAATCACAGGCTTGGATGCTTCAGCAGAGAGCAATTAACCGGCTATTGGATTGGATCGTTATTAATGCACAGAAAAAAGGCAATCTATCCACCGCCCAGCTGCAGTTTGAAGAAGCGTGTATGCGAATGAGTCGCTTTGGTACCAAGTCAAAAAAACAAGGTCAATCGTATTGTGAAAATAGGTTGAGGATGGACAACTTCATGGATGAAGGCGTTCAGAGGCTTCACAACCGGGACGCCGATTTTGTTCGCGCTAACTACAAGAAAAACTCTGCTCTACTCGGTGCAAGGAAGGATGGTTTCTGCGAACGCCGCCGGTACTATGGAAGGGACTATGTACCAGGTGGAGTTGCGAAATACACAGGGGAAGGACAATGACGCGTTCCAACGCCATTTCGAGAATATCATTAAGAATTTCGATGGTCTTTATTCTATGCTTTGGGTTTTCAGCTTGGACGCTGGCAGCGTTAACACCTGTTCAGCAGGCGGCGAAAGAGCGCGGCATCATGCTGTACAATCAATATAAACCCGCCGAAAAGGAGTTGCGTATTGCCGCTGAAGCCGGAGACGCAGAGGCACAGTTTTACTTGGGAGAGGAGCTTCGACACAAACATCGTCACATGACAGCAGAAGCCAGAAATTTTCTTGAGGCCTCTGCGAGTCAAGGCAACCTGTATGCGATGATTCGTCTGGGCAATAGCGGTAGTGGGCTGTGCAATATATTAGGAAATTGCCCGGCAGGTTTTAAAAGCCAAGAAGATTGGCTTCGGGAGGCGTTAAGAATATCAAAAGAACAAGCGGCACAAGGAGATCCTGAAGGGTTGTATATACTCTATAAAGTAACAGGGGACTTTGACTCATTGATAAAATCCGCTGAAGCAGGGTTCCCCTTTGCCCAGTATTGGTTGGCACAAAGATACCATAACGGTGATGGTTTTTTTTGGCTACCTTGGCAACGCAGCCAGGAAATTGAACGCTGGTTCAAAGCGGCCGCTGAAAATGGTCACCCACAAGCCATGGTTGAGTACGCCGTCATTGTTTATGAAGATCGCGGCGACATGGCGGTGGTGCGTCACTGGATTGAAGAATCCGCAAAAACAGGTTATGAAAATGGTATTGGGCTTCTGGCAGCTGAGTCTGCACATGAACGAGTCTATTTCGACTTTCCACTCGACTTAGTCAAAGGTTATGGCCTGATGTCACTGTTGTTAGTGCTTGACGTTGGTGGAGGCACACTGGGTGCCACAGAACATAGCCTAGCCGAAATGATTAAAAAGATGACCCCTGAACAAATCGAACAAGGTAAAGCCTTCGCACTGGAATGGCAGGCCGCCAACCCACGACCTATTTCATTCTTCCCTATGATGCTTGACCCGTTGGATTCGTTTTGAATGTTATAGGTCATATGAGGATTATAAGCCCTCAAGAAATTATGACGTCGAGGAATAAAAGCGCAGCATCACTCTGATGGGCTTTGACAAGATTGCTGAGCTCTGTGAGGCACTTACTGTTGGGGGTAAGGGGGGGCGATCGCCCACACCATCATGAACTACGGCTATCCCGCTGAGTTGGAGCAATGGACCGTGGAGGCGATTCCGGAAGCCTTGGGGCCAATGTTGATGACGTTGATTAGTGAGGCGAAAGCGTTTGATGTTATTTCTTATGACCGCGACCTTTACACTGGTGTATTGAAAGAAGTCAAAACCCACTACACCGAGCCACAGGCCTGGATGCTTCAACAAAGAGCAATCAACCGGCTATTGGATTGGATCGTTATTAATGCACAGAAAAAAGGCAATCTATCCACCGCTCAACTGCAGTTTGAAGAAGCGTGTATGCGAATGAGCCGCTTTGGCAGCAAATCGGAAACCCCAGGCCAGTCGTATTGTACAAATAGGTTAAAAATGGACAACTTCATAGCCGAAGGCGTAGAGAGGCTACATGACCATCTGGCCGATGAGATTCGTGCCGAATATCGGGTCAGTTCTGCGTTGCTCGGCGCGGGAAAAGATAATTACTGTGAGCGCCGCGGATATTACGGTAGAGATTATATTCCAGGTGGCATTGCGAAATACACAGGAGCAGGACAATGATAGGTTTCCAGGGCTTTAAATATCTATCACTCGTTACGCTACTTGGGGTTTTTGCAATTTTTTCAGTATCTTCATTTGCGGCATTGTCGCCGGCTCAGCAGGCGGCGAAAGAGCGCGGCATAATGCTGTACAATCAATATAAACCCGCCGAAAAGGAGTTGCGTATTGCCGCTGAAGCGGGAGACGCAGAGGCGCAGTTTTATTTAGGCGAAGACCTTCGCCATAAAAGTCGTTACATGACAGCAGAGGCCAGAAATTTTCTTGAGGCCTCTGCGAGTCAAGGCAACCTCTATGCAATGATTCGCCTGGGCCATAGCGGTAGCGGGCTTTGCAATATATTAGGTAATTGCCCAGCAGGCTATAAAAGTTCAGACGACTGGTCTTTGGAGGCATGGAAAATATCCAAAGCGCTAGCCGCAAAAGGAGACCCGGAAGGGTTGTATATTTTTTATCGCGTGACGGGAGAATTAGAGTTTTTAGTTAAATCTGCTGAAGCAGGATTCCCATTTGCTCAGTATTGGTTGGCAAGAAGATACCATAACGGCGATGGGTTTTTTTGGCTACCTTGGCGACGCAGCCAGGAAATTGAGCGCTGGTACAAAGCTGCCGCTGAAAATGGTCACCCAGAAGCCATGGTTAGGTACGCCGTTATCATTTATGAAAACCAAGGCGACATGGCGGTGGTGCGTTACTGGATTGAAGAAGCGGCAAAAACAGGTTATCAAAATGGTGTAGGTCACTTGGCCTCTGAATATGCGCACTTGCGAACCTATTTTGATTTTCCGCTCGACTTAATCAAAGCTTATGGCTTGACGTCATTATTATTAGTGCTTGATGGTGGCGGAGACACATTAAGATTTACAGAAAGACATCTTGTCAAAATATCCGCCCAGATGACCCCCGAACAAATCGAACAAGGAAAAGCCTTCGCATTGGAATGGCAGGCCGCCAACCCACGACCTATTTCATTCTTCCCAATGATGCTTGACCCGTTGGATTCTTTTTGATTTTTGTACGCCATATAAAAATTTCAAAACTTCAAATTGGCTACACCACGTGATGTTGCAAAATACAGGCGAGATGGCCTGAAAGCCCGCCTAGGCGTAACCCAAGCATCGATGGGGCAGAGACGGCCCTTCGGCTGCTCCTCGGTCGGAAGGGGCGCGAGTTTTGGTTACTTTGGCCCATCAATGCTGGTAATCGACCAGCGCCTCAGTCGCCAATATACGAATGTCACGTCGCTCCATGGCAATCAAACCGTGCTCCACCAAGCGATGGAGGATGCGCGAAAACGTCTCCGGTTGAATCCCCAGTTTCGACGCTACCAGGCGCTTGGGCACTTGCAAGACCACGCGATCATCCTGCGGGTCGCGCTCCTGCAGGAGGTAGTTGATCACCCGTTGACTGGCGCTGGCCAAGGTCAGGGTGTCGATGTCCTTGAGGCGCTGGTGCAGGTTGATGCTCATGCTGGCGAGGATCGACAGGCACACCTGTGGCTGGTCTTCGAGGGCATTGCGGTAGTGGTTGCCTTCGATGCTGATCACCACGCTGTCCTTGAGCGCGGTGGCGCTGACCGGGTAGTAGCGGGTCTGGCTGAACAGCAGGGCTTCGGCAAAGGACTGCCCCGGCTGAATCACCTCGACGAGGTTTTCCTGACCTTGGGCGGTGATGCGGTAGAGCTTGATCTGGCCACTGACCAGGAGGAAAAAACGCTTGGCCGGATCACGCTGGTGCATGAGGGTGTCGTGACAACTCAGGCGCCGCTGCATGGCCAGGCCGCAGACTTGCTCGAAAATGTTCTCAGGCAATTGGTTGAACAGGTGATGACGGCGTAAAAACAGTACATGTGATGGGTGGGTCAGCATGGGATACCTCCGCTGACCGCCATGGTAGAGCGCCAGGCGCCACGGGCCTATGCCTCTGCCGGCCTACCTCCAAAGGGGCAGTCCGGGTTAATGACGCAGGTGCTCCATGGCCCAGACAGCGGCCTCGACCCGCGAGCGCAGGCCGAGTTTGTGCAGCAGGTTTTTCACATGGACTTTGACTGTGCCTTCGGTAATCCCCAGCTTGTGGCCGATGACTTTGTTGCTGTAGCCGCTGGCAATGGTCTTGAGGACCTGCCGTTCACGTTCGGTCAGCTCAACCTCGGGTTGGCGCGGCGGTGAGCGCAAGGCCTGGGCCATCACTTGGGTCAGCCCCGGGCTGATCACCAACGAGCCATTCATGGCATCGCGGATGTACTGGACCAACAGTTCCGGTTCCATGTCTTTGAGCAGGTAGCCATCGGCATCCAGGCGCAGGGCATCACGGATATCGTCTTCGGCGTCGGAGACGGTGAACAACAGGACTTTGCCACTGAAGGACAGGTTGCGCAGGTGGCGCAGGGTTTCGATGCCGTTCATTTGCGGCATGTTGTTGTCTAGCAGGACCAGGTCCGGTTGCAGGGGCTCGATCATTGCCAGGGCTTCTTCGCCGTGGTTGGCTTCGCCGACAATCTCGAAGTCGTCTTCCAGTTCGAGCATCTGGCGGATGCCGCGACGCATCATCGGATGGTCGTCGACCAGCAGGATGCGGCAGAGGGTTGGGCTGTTCATGTGACGTTACCTTGGGTGGGACGCCCGAGAAACTCCGGGCGAAATTCCATTTGCACCCGCGTGCCTTGCGGCGCTCGGGTAAGGATCTGCAACTGGCCGTACAAGCTGCGCGCGCGCTCATCCATGATGTTCAGGCCATGGTGTTCACGGGGATCGCGGCTGCCGACGAAGCCGCGACCATCGTCCTCGATGGACAGGCAGACGTTCTCGCCGTTCTGGCGCAGCTGTAACCAAGCGTTATCGGCATGGGCGTGGCGCAGGCAATTGGACAGCGCCTCGCGGGTGATCTGCAGGATGTGGATCTGCTCACTGGCCGACAGCTCGAAGGCCAGGTTGTCGATGTGCAGGTGGACCTGGAAAGCCCCTTTGCGGGTAAATTCCTGGGCGGTGTCTTTCAGGCCTTGAGCGAGACCGGCATCGTGGATCTGCAGGCGAAAGGTGGTCAGCAGTTCACGCAATTGGCGGTAGGCGTTGTTCAGCCCTTCGCGCAGCTCGGCGGTCACACCCTCCAGGGTTTCCAGTGGCTCGCCGCGGCGCATCAGGGTCTGCATGCGGCTGACCTGCAGTTTCATGTACGACAGTGCCTGGGCCAGTGAATCATGCAGCTCGCGGGCGATGATCGCGCGTTCTTCAAGCAGCAGCAGGCGGTGGTCCTGCTCGCGTTGACGCTTGAGTGACAGCGAGGTGCCGATCAGGTTGGCCAGCGCCTGGATCAGCTGGGTTTCCCAGGCTTGGGGGTGATGGCCATCAATAAAGTGCGCCTTCAGCTCGCCCAGGGAACTGCCCTGGTTGCTGATGCTGTAACTGAGCGGGTTGCGCTGGTCATGCCGCTGGCAGGTGGCGCAATCGCTACTGGCGCAGACTTTGCGGTCATCAGCGCCGTGCAGGGCGAGCAACTGTTGGGCCGGGGCTTGCATCTGGCCTTGCAGGCACAACGACAGGCGCAGGCCGGGCAGGCGTTGCTGAAAGCGGCGGATCAGCTCATCCAGACCTTCGGCATTGGCCAGGCGCGTGGCCAGGCTGCTACTGCTTTGATACAGCAACTCCAACGCAGCATTGGCCTGTTGCAGGTGCAGGGTCTTCTGTTGGACCTGAGTCTCCAGGGTACGATGGGACTGCTCGATGGTCTCGGCCATGGCGTTGAAGCTGGTGGCCAATTGGCCCAACTCATCTTCGGACTGATGGTTGACCCGCGCCTGGAACTCGCCACGGCGAAAGCGCTGGGTGGCATCCACCAGTTCCTGCAGCGGACTGATCACGTTGCTCTGCAGTTCGTGCAGGCCTACCAGCAGGACGATCATGGTGATGAACAGCGCTGCGCCCTGGATCAACTGTTGCCAGGTCTGTTTGTGTTCGCTCTGGCGCTGCAGCAGATTGACGAATTGGTTGAGCTGCTCGACGAAGGGCAGGGCGCTGGCCTGGAACGCCGCCGCGTCGTTACGCTCCAACGCCGGGATCAGGGTCTGTTGCCAAAACAGCTGAAGTTGCTGGTAGCTGGCTTCGAGCTCGGCGTTTCTGCCATCTTCGAGTACGGCCTTGAGCGTCTGGCTGTTGAGCCGCTGTTGCAGGCTTTGCCGGATGCCGCTGATTTCTTCGTTATCGGCGCCGGCGGCCAGCTTCCAGCTCAGGCGGTAGGTCTCCATGCGCACCGAGCCCGCGGTATTGATGGCCGCTGCATCGCCCTGGCTGAACCAAGCGATCAAACCGGCGCTCAGTGAGCTCGCCAAGGCCAGCACGGCAATCAAAATGACCGCCAGGCCAGCGCGCGCGGGGAGGGAACTGCGTAGCCAACGGATCATGACCGTGGGCCTGAGGCGAAACAGGGAAAAACACGCATGCAGGGCTCCGGCGAGTGATCGCCATTGGATTTGCAGCCCTTCCCTGGCCTTCTACCTCTAAAGAGTTCTGACCCTTCGAGTTAGCCCAAATACGTGCTCTGAAAAAGCCAACACACTGATAAACAAAGGGTTTAGAGGTTTTTTGACGCTACCTCGTTGGAGGTAGGCGGGCAAATCATAGGCCTGAACCGGCTTTGGCTTCGTTGACGCGCATCAAGTTTTTACCGGGTTTGCCTCTCTAGTCTGCCGCCAATGCTTACTAACGGGAGACGCAAGATGAACCCACCGCGTGTACGACAGGGCCTGGTACTGGGCATGAGTACGCTGGCCTTCACCGTCTGCTTCATGGTCTGGATGATGTTTGCCGTGCTCGGCGTCCCTATCAAGGAGTTGCTGGACCTTAACGAAACCCAGTTCGGCCTGTTGGCCGCCACACCGGTCCTGACCGGTTCGCTGGTACGCCTGCCGCTGGGGCTGCTGACCGACCGCTTTGGCGGTCGCATCGTGTTCTTCCTGCTGATGTTGTCCTGTGTGTTGCCGCTGTACCTGATCAGCCATGCCACGGCCTACTGGCAGTTTCTGCTGCTGGGGTTGTTTGTCGGTCTGGCCGGGGGCTCGTTCTCGGTCGGTATCGCCTATGTCGCCAAATGGTTCGAGAAGGAAAACCAGGGCTTTGCCATGGGCGTGTTTGGTGCCGGCAACGCAGGCTCGGCGGTGACCAAGTTCGTTGCCCCGGCGTTGATTGCCGCCGGCAGCTGGCAGCTGGTGCCCAAGGTGTTCAGTGCCGTGCTGTTTATCACCGCCTTGCTGTTCTGGTTCTTCACTGCCGACAACAAGGCCCACCGCAGCACCCAGGGCGCAAGCCTGGGCGAGCAGCTCAAGGCGTTGGCCGACCCTGCGGTGTGGCGCTACTGCCAGTACTACTCGATTGTCTTCGGCGGCTATGTAGCGCTGGCATTGTGGATGACCAAGTACTACGTCGAGGAATACGGCTTTAACCTGCAAAGCGCAGCGCTGCTGGCCGCCTGTTTCTCGCTGCCTGGGGGCGTGCTGCGTGCAGTCGGTGGCTGGATGTCGGACCGCTGGGGCGCGCAGAGTGTGACCTGGTGGGTGCTGTGGGTCAGCTGGATCTGCCTGTTTCTGCTGTCCTACCCGCAGACCCAACTGCAGGTGCAAACCCTCAATGGCCCGCTGGATTTTCACATCGGCCTGAACCCGGTGCTGTTCACTGTCCTGCTGTTCATCATCGGTATTGCCTTCGCCTTCGGCAAAGCCTCGGTCTTCAAATACATCGCCAACGACTACCCGCAAAACATGGGTGCGGTCTCCGGCATCGTCGGCCTGGCCGGCGGCCTGGGCGGCTTCATCCTGCCCATCATGTTTGGCGCCCTGGTCGACCTCACCGGCGTGCGCTCCTCAGCTTTCATGCTGATGTACGGCGTGGTCTGGGTGTCCCTCATCTGGATGTACTTCAGCGAAATCCGCAAACGCCCGCTGCTCGGCAAACAGCCGCAGGCAGCCGTGCATCCGTTTTCCAGCATTGCTCAAGGAGAAGACCATGTCGGTTCTTAACAAGCCTGACGCGGGCCCGGTTATTCATGACTGGCGCCCGGAAGACCCCGCGTTCTGGGGGCGCAGCGGCAAGAAAACCGCGACCCGCAACTTGTGGATTTCCATTCCTGCGCTGCTGTTGGCCTTTGCCGTGTGGATGGTCTGGAGCACGGTGATCGTGCGCTTGAACGCAATCGGCTTCAATTTCACCTCCGACCAACTGTTTCTGCTGGCTGCCTTGCCGGGGCTGTCTGGCGCCACGTTGCGCGTGTTCTACTCATTCATGGTGCCAATCTTTGGCGGTCGCCGCTGGACCGCTCTGAGCACCGCCTCGCTGCTGGCCCCGACGTTGTGGATGGGTTTTGCCGTGCAGGACCCGAACACTCCTTATAGCGTGTTCGTGCTGATCGCACTGCTGTGCGGTTTTGGTGGCGG
The DNA here is from genome assembly GCF_002845275.2 of Pseudomonas sp. S06B 330. NCBI lineage: Bacteria > Pseudomonadati > Pseudomonadota > Gammaproteobacteria > Pseudomonadales > Pseudomonadaceae > Pseudomonas > Pseudomonas tussilaginis. The sequence continues at coordinate 2,544,799 of NZ_CP088149.1, forward strand.
CAACTTCGCCTCGAGCATGTCCAACATCAGCTTCTTCTACCCCAAGTCGCAGCAGGGTACCGCCTTGGGCCTGAATGCCGGTCTGGGGAACCTCGGTGTGTCGGTGATGCAGTTCAGCGTGCCGCTGGTCATCACCTTCGGCGTCTTCGGGGTGATCGGCGGTGCGCCTCAGGTGCTCGCCGACGGCAGCCAGCTGTGGCTGCAGAATGCCGGCTTTCTCTGGGTGCCGTTCATCATCGCGGTGACCCTGTTGGCCTGGTTCTTCATGAACGACCTGTCCAGCGCCAAGGCCTCGTTCAGCGAGCAGGCGGTGATCTTCAAGCGTAAGCACAACTGGCTGATGTGCTGGTTGTACCTGGCCACCTTCGGCTCGTTCATCGGCTTCTCCGCCGCTTTCCCGATGCTGATCAAAACCGCGTTCCCGGACGTCAATGCGCTGTCCTTTGCCTTCCTCGGCCCGCTGGTCGGCGCCCTGGTTCGCCCCTTGGGCGGCTGGCTGGCGGACAAGCTCGGCGGTGCCCGCGTCACCCTGTGGAACTTCGTGCTGATGATCGTGATGGTCTTCGGCGTGCTGCACTTCATTCCGCAGCAGGGCGCCCACGGCAACTTCTACGGCTTTCTCGGCATGTTCATGTTGCTGTTCTTCACCACCGGCATCGGCAACGGTTCGACCTTCCGCATGATCCCGGTGATCTTCCGCACCCAGCACGAAAAGGCCGCTGCGGGCAAAGGCGCGAAGGCCCATGAGCAGGCGCTGAAAAACGCCGGTAAGGAATCGGCCGCGGTGCTCGGTTTCAGTTCGGCCATGGGGGCCTTTGGCGCCTTCTTCATTCCCAAGACCTTCGGCACCTCGATGGCCATGACCGGCAGTTCCGCGATGGCTTTCTACATGTTCGTCGGCTTTTACCTGAGCTGCATTGTCGTGACCTGGTGGTGGTACGCCCGCAAAGGCGCCGAGACCCCTTGCTGACATGAGCGGAATTCAATTTTTGCGTGGGTGGGGCACAGAACCCCGCAGCAAGCCTGAGAGGAAAGCATCATGAGTCATTTGCTCGATCAACTGCGGTTCTTCAACCGTAAGCAAAGCGAGTTTTCCGACGGTCACGGCGAGACTCGCAAAGAGTCGCGCGACTGGGAAAACGTTTACCGTTCACGCTGGCAGTACGACAAGATCGTACGGTCTACCCACGGGGTTAACTGCACCGGTTCCTGCTCGTGGAAGATCTACGTGAAGAACGGCCTGATCACCTGGGAAACCCAGCAGACCGACTATCCGCGCACCCGTAACGACCTGCCCAACCATGAACCGCGCGGCTGTCCGCGGGGCGCCAGTTACAGCTGGTACATCTACAGCGCCAACCGCCTCAAGTACCCGAAGATTCGCAAGCCGTTGCTCAAACTGTGGCGTGAAGCGCGCCAGAGCATGGCGCCGGTCGAAGCCTGGGCGAGCATTGTCGAGAACAAGGCCAAGGCCGATTCGTACAAAAGCAAGCGCGGCATGGGCGGCTTCATTCGCTCCAGCTGGGATGAAGTCACCGAAATCATCGCCGCGGCTAACGTTTACACCGTCAAGCAGTACGGACCCGACCGGGTCGTGGGCTTCTCGCCGATCCCGGCGATGTCGATGGTCAGCTACGCCGCCGGTGCCCGTTACCTGTCTCTGATCGGCGGCACCTGCCTGAGCTTCTACGACTGGTACTGCGACCTGCCACCGGCCTCGCCGATGGTCTGGGGCGAGCAGACCGACGTGCCGGAGTCGGCCGACTGGTACAACTCCAACTACATCATTGCCTGGGGCTCCAACGTCCCGCAGACCCGTACCCCCGATGCGCACTTCTTCACTGAGGTGCGCTACAAGGGCACCAAGACCGTGGCTATTACCCCTGACTACTCGGAAGTGGCCAAGCTCACCGACCTGTGGCTCAACCCCAAGCAGGGCACCGACGCGGCCCTGGCCCAGGCCTTCAACCATGTGATCTTCAAAGAGTTTCACCTGGATCAGCCCAGCGCTTATTTCACCGAATACGCCAAGCGCTACACCGACCTGCCGGTGCTGGTGTTGCTCAAGCCGATGCTCGGCACCGCCCCCGGCGCAGGTTACCAGCCCGATCGCTTCCTGCGCGCCTCGGATCTGGCCGACAACCTTGGCCAGGAGAACAACCCTGAGTGGAAAACCATTGCCCTTGACGCCAATGGCGAGCTGGTTTCGCCACAAGGTTCGATTGGTTACCGCTGGGGCGAGCAGGGCAAGTGGAACATCCTCCCGCGTGAAGGTGGTGCCGGCCGTGAGGTGGACCTGAGTTTGAGCCTGATTGGTGGTGACGTTGCCGAAGTGGCCTTCCCGTATTTTGCCGGTGAATCCCACGAACACTTCCAGCATGTCGCCGGTGATGCTGTGCAATACCGGCGCGTGCCGGTGCGTAGCCTGACCCTGGCCGATGGCAGCCAGGTCAAGGTCGCCACGGTGTTCGACCTGTCGGCGGCCAACCTTGCCATCGACCGTGGCCTGGGCGGTGCCAACGTCGCTCGCGACTATGACGATGCCAGTGTGCCGGGTACTCCGGCCTGGCAGGAGCAGATCACCGGCGTCAGCCGTGAGAAAGCCATCCAGATCGCCCGCGAGTTTGCCGACAACGCCGACAAGACCCGTGGCCGCTCGATGATCATCGTCGGTGCGGCGATGAACCACTGGTACCACATGGACATGAACTACCGCGGGCTGATCAACATGCTCATGCTCTGCGGCTGTGTCGGCCAGACCGGCGGTGGCTGGGCTCACTATGTCGGCCAGGAAAAGCTGCGCCCGCAATGCGGCTGGCTGCCACTGGCCTTCGGCCTGGACTGGAACCGTCCGCCACGGCAGATGAACGGCACCAGCTTCTTCTATGCCCACAGCTCGCAATGGCGTCACGAGAAGATGAGCATGCACGACGTGCTCTCGCCACTCGCTGACAAGAGCCAATTCCCCGAGCACGCCCTGGACTACAACATCCGCGCCGAACGCGCCGGCTGGTTGCCCAGCGCGCCGCAGCTCAATACCAACCCGCTGCACATCTGCCGCGACGCCGCCGCCGCCGGCATGCTGCCCAAGGACTACGTGGTCAAGGCCTGGCAGGACGGCTCGCTTCGGTTTGCCTGCGAACAGCCGGACAACCCGGTCAACTTCCCGCGCAACATGTTCATCTGGCGTTCCAACCTGCTGGGTTCGTCGGGCAAGGGCCATGAGTACATGCTCAAGTACTTGCTCGGTACCCGTAACGGCGTGATGAACGAAGACATCGGTCAGGTCGGCGACTGCAAGCCGCAGGAAGCCGAATGGGTTGACGAAGGTGCGATTGGCAAACTCGACCTGGTGACCACCCTGGACTTCCGCATGTCCTCGACCTGCGTGTATTCCGACATCGTCCTGCCAACCGCGACCTGGTACGAGAAGGACGACATGAACACCTCGGACATGCACCCCTTCATCCACCCGCTGTCGGCGGCCATTGATCCGGCCTGGGAGTCGCGTTCGGACTGGGAAATCTACAAGGGCATTGCCAAGGCCTTCTCGGCCATGGCCGAAGGGCACCTGGGCATCGAACAGGACCTGGTCACCGTGCCGTTGCTGCACGACAGCGTCGGCGAACTGGCCCAGCCCTTTGGCGGTACCGACTGGAAAACCGCCGGCGTGGCCCCACAGCCGGGCAAGAACGCCCCGAACCTGCAAGTGGTCGAACGTAACTACCCGGCCATCTACAAGCAGTTCACCTCGCTGGGGCCACTGCTGGAAAAACTCGGCAACGGCGGCAAGGGCATCAACTGGAACACCGAGGAGGAGGTCAAATTCCTCGGTGAGTTGAATTACCGCAACACTGATGAAGGCATCAGTCAGGGGCGGCCGAAGATTGAAAGCGCGATCGACGCGGCCGAGGTGATTCTGTCGCTGGCGCCGGAAACCAACGGCCATGTGGCGGTCAAGGCCTGGGCGGCATTGTCTGAGTTCACAGGTATCGACCACAGCCACCTGGCGCTGTCCAAGGCTCACGAGGCGATTCGCTTTCGCGATATCCAGGCGCAGCCGCGCAAGATCATTTCCAGCCCGACCTGGTCGGGGCTCGAAGACGATCACGTCAGCTACAACGCCGGCTACACCAACGTCCATGAAAACATCCCGTGGCGCACCATCACCGGCCGCCAGCAGTTCTACCAGGATCACCCGTGGATGCAGGCCTTCGGTGAGCAGTTGATGAGCTACCGGCCACCGGTCAACACCCAGACCATCGCCGGGGTCAAAGGCAAGCGCAGCAATGGTGAAACCGAGATTGTCCTGAACTGGATCACCCCGCACCAGAAGTGGGGCATCCACAGCACTTACAGCGACAACCTGCTGATGCTCACCCTGAGCCGTGGCGGGCCGATTGTCTGGCTGTCGGAGATCGACGCCAAACGCGCCGGTATCGAAGACAACGACTGGATCGAGTGCTTCAACGCCAACGGTGCCTTGACGGCCCGAGCGGTGGTCAGCCAGCGGGTCAAGGAAGGCATGGTGATGATGTACCACGCCCAGGAACGGATCGTGAACGTACCGGGTGCCGAGACCACCAAGACCCGCGGCGGCCACCACAACTCGGTGACCCGCGTGGTGCTCAAACCGACCCACATGATCGGTGGCTATGCCCAGCAAGCCTACGGTTTCAACTATTACGGCACGGTCGGTTGCAACCGCGATGAGTTCGTCGTGGTGCGCAAGATGGCCAAGGTCGATTGGCTTGAAGGCTCGAACAGCGATGAGCTGCCACGCCCCCTGCCAACCGAGATGGATTGAGGAGTGCTGTCATGAAAATTCGTTCGCAAATTGGCATGGTCCTGAACCTGGACAAGTGCATCGGTTGTCACACCTGCTCCATCACCTGCAAGAACGTCTGGACCAGCCGGGAAGGCATGGAATACGCCTGGTTCAACAACGTTGAAAGCAAGCCTGGGGTCGGCTACCCGAAAGAATGGGAAAACCAGGACAAGTGGAAGGGCGGTTGGGTGCGCAACGGCAACGGCAGCATCAATCCGCGTATCGGCGGCAAGTTCCGGGTGCTGGCGAACATCTTTGCCAACCCTGACCTGCCAGGCCTGGATGACTACTACGAACCGTTCGACTTTGACTACCAGCACCTGCACACCGCCCCCCTGGGCAATCACCAGCCTACTGCGCGGCCGCGCTCGTTGGTGTCGGGCAAGCGCATGGAAAAGATCGAGTGGGGCCCGAACTGGGAAGAAATCCTCGGCACCGAGTTTGCCAAGCGGCGCAAGGACAAGAACTTCGACCAGATCCAGGCGGACATCTACGGTGAGTACGAAAACACCTTCATGATGTACCTGCCGCGTCTGTGCGAGCACTGCCTGAACCCGGCGTGCGCGGCGTCGTGCCCCAGTGGCGCGATCTACAAGCGCGAGGAAGACGGCATTGTCCTGATCGACCAGGAGAAATGCCGCGGCTGGCGCATGTGCATCAGCGGCTGCCCGTACAAGAAGATCTACTTCAATTGGAAAAGCGGCAAATCCGAGAAGTGCATCTTCTGCTACCCACGGATCGAAGCCGGGATGCCGACCGTTTGCGCCGAAACCTGTGTCGGGCGCATTCGCTACCTCGGCGTGCTGCTGTATGACGCCGATCGCATCAGCGAAGTGGCCAGCACCGCCAACGAGCATGACCTGTACGAGAAGCAGCTGGAAATCTTCCTCGACCCTAACGATCCGGCCGTGATTCGCCAGGCCCTGGAAGACGGCGTGCCGCAGTCGGTGATCGACGCCGCACAGCGCTCGCCAGTGTACAAGATGGCCGTTGACTGGAAGCTGGCGCTGCCGTTGCACCCTGAATACCGCACGTTGCCGATGGTCTGGTACGTACCGCCACTGTCGCCGATCCAGAATGCGGCCGCTGCTGGCACTGTCGGCATGAACGGCGTGATCCCCGATGTCGACAGCCTGCGGATTCCGCTGCGCTACCTGGCCAACCTGCTCACCGCCGGTGACGAGAAACCGGTGAAACGTGCACTCAAGCGCCTGCTGGCAATGCGTGCCTACAAGCGCGCCGAACAGGTCGAAGGCGTGCAGGACCTGCAAGTCCTCAACGATGTCGGCCTGAGCGTGAACCAGGTCGAAGAAATGTACCGCTACCTGGCCATCGCCAACTATGAGGACCGCTATGTGGTGCCTAGCGCCCACCGTGAAGAGGCCATGAGCGACGCCTTTGCTGAACGCTCCGGCTGTGGTTTCAGCTTTGGCAGCGGTTGCAGCGGCAGCTCCGACACCAACATGTTCGGGGCCAAGAAGGCCAACCGCCGCGACATCCTCAAAACCGTACAGTTGTGGGAGGACTGAGCATGCGCATCCTTAAAGTGATTTCGCTGCTGCTGGATTATCCGAACGAAAGCCTGGTGGCCGGCCGCGACGAACTGGAGCAGGCCATCATCCAGGCGCGGGAAATCAGCCCGCGCCAGCGTGGTGCGCTGTTCGAACTGCTGGAACTGATCTGCAACAACGACCTGATGGATGGCCAGGAGCACTACGGCGCCTTGTTTGGTCGCGGTCGGGCACTGTCGCTGCTGCTGTTTGAACACGTGCATGGCGAGTCCCGCGACCGTGGCCAGGCCATGGTCGACATGCTCGCGCAGTACGAGGAGGCCGGTTTCGCCATCGGCGTCAAGGAGCTGCCCGACTACATCCCGCTGTACCTGGAGTACCTCTCGACCTGCGAAGACCTCGAGGCCCGCGAGGGCCTGGCCGACGTCGCGCACCTGCTGGCGTTGCTGGCGGCACGTCTGGAAGAGCGCGAAAGCGCCTATGCCAGCTGCTTCCGTGCGCTGCTGCAGATTGCCGGTGCCGAACCGCACCAGGCCGTGGCCGACCTGCGCGAGCAGGTGGCCGCCGAACAGCGTGATGACTCGCTCGAAGCGTTGGACAAGGTCTGGGAGGAAGAGGCGGTGGACTTCCTCAAGGCCGAACAGCAAGAGCGTTGCAGTTCCATGCCAAGTGCGCCGGGCAAGGCCCGAGAAGAAAGTGCGGTACCGCTGCACTGGGTTGATTTTCAGCATCAAGGCCAGGCCAGCGCGCCGGCCGCGGAGGTGGGCAATGTCTAAATGGAATCTGTTGATGTTCGGGGTCTATCCCTATGTCGCCCTGGCCGTCTGCCTGCTGGGCAGTTGGGCGCGTTTTGACTTGTCGCAGTACACCTGGAAGGCCAGCTCCAGCCAGATGCTGTCCAATCGCGGCATGCGCGCGGCGAGCAACCTGTTTCACGTCGGTGTGCTGTTCGTCCTGGCTGGGCACTTCGTTGGCCTGCTGACACCGGCCTCGGTCTATCACCATGTGATCAGCACCGAAAACAAGCAACTGCTGGCCATGGTCTCGGGTGGCTTCTTCGGCCTGTTGTGCCTGATCGGCCTGATCATGCTGATTCACCGGCGCCTCACCGACCCACGGGTGCGCGCCACCTCCAGTACCTCGGACATTCTCATTCTGGTGGTGCTGCTGGTCCAGTTGGTACTTGGTTTGATGACCATCGTTGCCTCCACGGGGCACATGGATGGATCAGTGATGGTGATGCTCGCTGATTGGGCGCAGAACACCGTGCTGTTGCGTCCCGTCGAGGCCGCCGCAGCGATTGCTCCGGTCAGCCTGGTGTACAAGCTGCACGTGTTCCTGGGCCTGACCCTGTTCGTGTTGTTCCCATTTACCCGCCTGGTGCACGTCGTCAGCGCACCGATCTGGTACCTGGGGCGTCGTTATCAAATCGTTCGGCAGAAAATCTGAGGAGACACTCATGTCAAGCGGATGTGGATGTGGCGGTGGTAATGGCGGCGGCGGTGGCTGCGCCTCGTCAACGGTCCCCGCGCCGGAGCTGAACGTGGCGGCGGCCGCGTTTGAGCCAGCGGCGCAGCTGATCGCCAGCAGCGAGCAGGAATGGCCGATCATCAGTGTCAACGAGGTACCGATCAGCCCCCAGGCCATGGCCCAGGAGCTGCAATACCACCCGGCAGCTGACCGTGAGGAAGCGCTGTACATGGCGGCGCGTGCGCTGGTGATCCGTGAGCTGTTGCAGCAGCGGATCGCTGCGTTGGGCCTGGCGTTACAGGTCGGGGCAGGTGAGAACGAAGAGGAGGCGGCCACACGCTTGCTGCTGGAGCGCGAAGTGCAGGTGCCGGCGTGTGACGAGGCCACTTGCCTGCGTTACTTCGAAAGCAATCGCGGGCGCTTTCATAGCGCGCCGCTGCTGGCGGTGCGGCACATCCTGCTTGAGTGTGCCCCGGACGATGCCGAGGCGCGCAGCCTGGCGCTGGTTCAAGCCGAAATACTGCAGCAGCGCCTGGCGCAATTTCCTGAGCAGTTTGCCGAGCTGGCGCAGAAGTATTCGGCCTGCCCGTCGAAGGCACAGGGAGGGGCGTTGGGGCAGATCAGCAAAGGCCAGACCGTGCCGGAGTTGGAGCGCCAGCTGTTCACCCTGGCGCTGGGGTTGGCCAGCAAACCGCTGGAAAGCCGCTATGGCTGGCATGTGATCTACGTCGATCAACGTATCGAAGGTCAGTCGTTGCCCTACGAGGCGGTCGCCACGTCGATCCGTACGCAGTTGCAACAAGGCGTCTGGCAGAAGGCCGTGGTGCAGTACCTGCAGACCCTCATCGGCGCCGCGGATATTCGTGGCATCCAGCTGCAGGGCTCCGATTCGCCGCTGGTGCAGTAACCAGATAGACAAGGGGAAGGTGATGGGCACAGTGTTGCAGGATGGATTCGGACGGCAGATTGATTACCTGCGCATGTCGGTGACTGATCGTTGTGATTTTCGCTGTGTGTATTGCATGGCCAAGAACATGACGTTTTTGCCGCGTCAGCAGGTCCTTACCCTGGAGGAGTTGCAGCGCCTGGCGACGTTGTTTGTCGGCCAAGGCGTGCGCAAGATCCGTCTGACCGGGGGCGAGCCGCTGATTCGCCCGGGCATCGTCGATCTGTGCCGTCACATTGCCGCCTTGCCGGGTTTGCGCGAACTGGTGATGACCAGCAATGGCTCACAGTTGCAACGCCTGGCCCGGCCGCTGGTAGACGCCGGGGTCAAGCGCATGAACATCAGTCTCGACAGCCTCGATGGTGAGCGGTTTCGGGCGATCACCCGCAACGGTGACCTCGATCAGGTGCTGCGCGGCGTTGAAGCGGCAAGCTGTGCCGGGTTCGAACGGATCAAACTCAACTGTGTGGTGATGAAGGGGCGCAACTTCGATGAGGTCCTGCCGTTGGTGCAGTACGCCATCGATCAGGGGATTGATATCACCTTCATCGAGGAGATGCCGCTGGGCGAGGTCGGCCGCTCGCGTGGCGAGTCGTTCTGTTCCAGTGATGAGGTGAAGGCGGTGATTGCCACTCGCTACGCCTTGCTCGACAGCGCTGAGAACAGTGGTGGGCCGGCACGCTATGTGCGCCTGGCGCAACACCCGCAGACCCGCATTGGCTTTATTTCGCCCAACAGCCACAACTTCTGCGCCAGTTGCAATCGGGTGCGTATGACCGTGGAGGGGCGGCTGCTGTTATGCCTGGGCCAGGAGGACTCGCTGGACCTGCGGGGGATGTTGCGCCGTTATCCGTTGGATGATCAGCCGATCGTTACGGCGCTGCAGCAGGCGCTGCGGCGCAAGCCGTTGCGGCATGATTTCAACCCGGATGGTCAGGTGCAGATTCTGCGCTTCATGAACATGAGTGGGGGGTGATGTTGTCTGTATTGGCCTCATCGCCGGCAATGCCGGCTCCCACAGGATCTGCACACAGAAGCAGCCTCCTGATAGTTGGACAACCAAGCAATCTTGATATCAATCAATTCCCCCAGACGCGTTTATCCGTAGTCTGCACTGTATATTGTGTTTGTTAAATCATTAAACACCTATATGTAGTGCTTGGAGGGTAAATGCACAGCACGCTGATCAGAGAGGGTCACAACCAGCTGCACAAGCGCGACGGCAGTCTGGTCGCCTTCGATGCCGACAAGATCCGCCAAGCCTTGATCGCCGCCGGCAAGGCCACCGGCGAGTACGCCGAAGCCGAGGCTGATGGCTTGCTCGCGGCAGTATTGGCCCACCTGGAGGGCTACTCACGGCTCCACGTCGAGCAGATTCAGGACCGGGTCGAGCGGGTGCTGATGGACGCCGGCCACTTCCTTTCGTTACGCGCCTACATCGTCTACCGCGAACAACACGGACGCCTGCGCCGCGACCGCAAAACCCTGGTCGAGGTTGCCGCGTCGATGAATGAATACCTCAACCGTGAAGACTGGCGGGTCCAGGCCAATGCCAATCAGGGTTATTCTCTCGGTGGGCTGGTGCTCAACGTGTCCGGCAAGGTCACTGCCAACTACTGGCTGGACGAGGTCTACAGCGAAGCCATCGGCCTTGCCCACCGCGAGGCCGACCTGCATATCCATGACCTGGACATGCTCGCCGGCTATTGCGCCGGCTGGTCACTGCGTACGCTGCTGCACGAAGGCCTCAACGGCGTACCCGGACGGGTTGAAGCCGGTCCACCCAAACACTTGAGCAGCGCCCTTGGGCAGATGGTCAATTTTCTCGGCACGCTGCAGAACGAGTGGGCCGGAGCCCAGGCCTTCAGTTCGTTCGACACCTACCTGGCCCCCTATGTACGCAAGGACCGGCTCAGTTACGAAGAGGTGCGCCAGGCGATTCAGGAGTTTATCTACAACCTCAACGTGCCCTCACGCTGGGGCACCCAGACGCCCTTTACCAACTTGACCTTCGATTGGGTCTGCCCGGAGGATCTACGCGAACAGATCCCGGTGGTCGGCGGCGAAGAAATGCCCTTTGCCTATGGTGAGCTGCAGGCCGAGATGGACCTGCTCAACCGTGCCTACATCGAGGTGATGCAGGCGGGCGATGCCAAGGGACGAGTGTTCACCTTTCCGATTCCGACCTACAACATCACCCACGATTTTCCCTGGGACAGCGACAACGCCGAGCGCCTGTTCGAGATGACCGCTCGCTACGGTCTGCCGTATTTCCAGAACTTCCTCAATTCCGACATGTTGCCCAATCAAGTGCGTTCGATGTGCTGTCGCTTGCAGCTGGATGTGCGCGAATTGCTCAAGCGCGGTGGGGGCTTGTTCGGTTCGGCAGAGCAGACTGGTTCTCTGGGCGTGGTGACCATTAACTGCGCCCGTCTGGGCTACTTGTACCGGGGCGATAGCAGCGGCCTGCTGCAGCGCCTGGACATGCTGATGGAACTTGCCAAGGAGAGCCTGGAGGTCAAGCGCAAGGTGATCCAGCATCACATGGATGCCGGCTTGTACCCGTACACCAAGCGCTACCTGGGCACCCTGCGCAATCATTTCTCCACCATCGGCGTCAACGGCCTGCATGAAATGCTGCGCAATTTCAGCGACGAGCAGATGGGCCTGCACACGGAGCAGGGGCGGCGCTTTGTCGCCAATCTGCTGGATCATGTACGCGCCACCCTGGTGCGTTTCCAGGAGGAAACCGGCCACCTGTACAACCTCGAAGCGACACCGGCAGAAGGCACGACCTACCGCTTTGCCAAAGAGGACCTCAAGCGCTTCCCCGACATCCTTCAGGCCGGTTGCAGCCAGGCACCGTACTACACCAACTCTTCGCAATTGCCGGTGGGCTACACCGATGACCCGTTCGAGGCGCTGGAGCTGCAGGATGAACTGCAATGCAAGTACACCGGCGGTACGGTGCTGCACCTGTACATGGCTGAGCGGATTTCTTCGGCCCAGGCCTGCAAGCAACTGGTGCGCAAAGCCCTGGGACGCTTTCGCCTGCCTTACCTGACCATCACCCCGACTTTTTCCATCTGCCCGGTACACGGCTACCTGGATGGCGAACACGAGTTCTGCCCCAAATGCGATGAAGCGCTGTTGCTGGCGCAGCAGGCCGGCAGTGTTCACTGATGTCGTTTTTCTCAACCGCAAGGAGCTAGATCATGACTGCACAACAAACCCTGCCTGTGGCACAACGTCAACGCTGCGAAGTCTGGACCCGGGTGATGGGTTATCACCGCCCGGTCTCGGCATTCAACCCGGGCAAACAGTCCGAGCACGCTGAGCGCCAACATTTCAATGAACCCACGGCAGCAGTTGGGGATCAATGAGCCGACAACTGCGGGTCGGGGGCATGGTGCCCCTGACCACCCTCGACTACCCCGGCAAGTTGGCCTGTGTGTTGTTTTGCCAGGGCTGTGCCTGGCGTTGCCGGTACTGCCACAACCCGCAGCTGATCCCGCCGCGCGGCAGTCAAGAAATCACCTGGCAACAGGTGCTGGCGTTCCTTGAGCGCCGCCAGGGCCTGCTTGATGCGGTGGTGTTCAGCGGCGGCGAAGCCACCTTGCAGGACAGCCTGCCTGAGGCCATGGCCCAAGTGCGACAGCTGGGCTTTGGCGTTGGCTTGCACAGTGCCGGCATCAAGCCGGCTGCTTTCGCCCGGGCGTTGCCGGGGGCCGATTGGGTCGGTTTTGACGTCAAGGCCCTGGCCGACGAATGCGCGTTGATTACTCGGGTCCAGGGCAGCGGTGTCGCCAACTGGCGCAGCCTGGAGTTACTGCTGGCCAGTGGTGTGGAATATGAGTGCCGGACAACCGTGCATTGGCAATTGATCGATCCGCCACGGCTATTGATCCTGGCCCAGCGCTTGAGTGAGCGTGGGGTCAAGCATTTCGTCGTTCAGCACGTGCGCACGGCAACCATGCTTGATGTCGACTTGCCAAGGGGGGCAACCCAGCACGGGCTGCCTGTGCTGTGGGACACCCTCAGCAGGTTGTTTACCACCTTTGAGCTGCGCGGCTAGCCGTTGAGTCGTAACCGGCTTTAACGGCTACAGCCAACCCCAGAACTGCAACCACCAGCCCGCGCCCACCGCAGCGATGCTTGTCAGCACGCACAGGCTGGCAGCGCCGCGCCGGGGCAGAGTGACCTTCTGCTCCGTCAGCAGTTGCCAAGCCAGCCATGCGCTCCAGGCCATGGCGGCAATCAACAGTGCCGCCCGTGCCGGTTGCACCCAATCAAGCAACAATCCTTCATAGCGCAGCAGTTTCACCGTGGTTGCCGATAAACCGAGGAACAGCCCAGCAGCGCCAAGGGGCGTGAGGGTCAGGCTCAACGGCCCATACAGTGCCGGGGTGCCCGCCAGCCGTGCTGCCAGGCGTAGCAACAGCCACAAACAGCCGCCCAACAACAGCGCAGTAGCACCCAAGTACAGGCTGATGCTCAAGCCGTCGAGCCAACTGAAACTGTCGTTGAGTTGTGGGTAGTGGGTCAGCAGCCACCAGGGCGCATTGTCTTCCAGCGGCCAGAACACATCGTGGGCTACCAGCCACTGCGCCAGGGACTGTTTGAGGGCGATGAACCATGGGCTGACGGTCCACTGAAAGGCGCCCATTGCCAGGCCGATGACGCCGAACAGCAGCAAGCGGCTATCCCAGGGCGAAGGGGCTCGGTTGACTGACTGCAGGATCTCCTGATTGCCCGAACGGGCGATCAGCTGTACAGCGCCACGTTGCCCGCTGCAGCGGCCGCAGGCGTGGCATTCACTGGCGCCTTGCAGGCGACGAATATCCAGTAGCGGCGCGCAGTTGGGTGCAGGCAGGCGCGGTGCGGCGTTGTCCTTCCAGCGCTGTTCGTCGACCCGAAAATGTACCGGTGCCAGGCGGGCGAGCAGGGCGAAGACGCCACTGACCGGGCACAGGTATCGGCACCACACACGTTTGCCGCGGGCATACAGTAAACCGATGCCGATGGCCGCCACGGTCGAACCGCCGAGAATCAGCAGGGCGGCCTGTGCGTAGTCGTAGACGCTGATCAGTTGGCCGTAGAGAGTGGTCAGGCAGAACGCCAGGGTCGGCCAGCCGCCCCAGCGCATCCAGCGCGGTACGCCCATGCCCTTGCCATAGTGGCTGGCCCATTCACTCAGGGAACCTTCCGGGCACAACACGCCGCACCACAGCCGCCCGAACAGCACGATCGACAGCAGCACGAACGGCCACCAGATGCCCCAGAACAGGAACTGCGCGAACAGGGTCAGGTTGTCCAGCATCCGGGCCTGGCTGCCTGGCAACGGCAGCAGGGCCGGGAGTACCAGCAGTAGGGCGTAGAACAGCACAACCGTCCACTGCAGTGTGCGGATCACACCTGCGTGGCGGCGCATGCCATCCCCCAGGCGTTGCAACCAGCGATTGTGCAGACTCAGGCTGGGCATGGGGCCGTGCCTGTTTTGCGCTGGATCAGCCAGCTCCCCACGCTCAGCCAGTAGCCGCACAGAACGAGCAGAGTCAAGGTACTGGGCGCGGCCCGGTAACCGGCGACAGCGGCGAAAAAGGCGCCCAGGCCCTGGCTGTCGCTGAGCAGCGCGCTGCTGTCCCATAGGGCATCACCGACCAGGGTGTAGGCCATTTCCGGCAACTCCATGGCCAGCAACTGCCCGCCGATCCGTTCCGCGGCGCTGACCAGCAAGGCTGAGCCGAGCAACAGCAAAACCGCCTCACTCAGGCCAAAGAAGCGTCGCCAGGAAATCAGGCGCCGACTGCTGTGCAGCAGGGCAACGGTCAGCCCCGACAACAACAGTCCGGCGATGCCTCCGATAGCAAACAGTCCCCGTTGTTCGCCGTGCAGGCGTGCCCCGGCGCCATAGAGAAAGACCACTGTTTCACTGCCTTCACGGCTGACCGCCAGCATCGCCAGCAGCAACAGACCGACACCGCCTTGACGGGCCAGTTGTTGGTCGGCGTGACGCCTCAGGTCGTCTTTGAGCGTGTGCGCATGGCGGTGCATCCAGCCGACCATTTGCACCATCAGCAGGCTGGCCAGTAACGCCAGGACCGCCTGGAACCATTCGCTGGCACTGCCACTCATGGCTTCACCGGCAAACAGGATTAACACCGCCAGTAACGCCGAGAGCAACACACCCAAGGCGACGCCTGCCCACAGAAAATTGAGCAGACGCTCGGCGCGCGCCTGCTGGCTGGCCCAGGCCTGGAGAATGCCTATTACCAGCAGGGCCTCGACGCTTTCGCGCCAGACGATAAACAGTGCTTGATTCATGATCACTCCTTGCACCTGCGGCTAGTGCGCGAGGATGGCGCCTTCGGGCAGTTGCGGATTGAATTCGTCGAAGAACGGATAGCGTCCAGGCCTCAGCGGATGAATGACCACGAAGGTGGTCACCCCCGGCGACAGCACTTTTTCCACGCGCAGCGGCGTGCTTTCGAACTCGGCCGGGCCTTCACCCTGGTTCTTCAGCACGATCTTGAAACGCTGGCCGGCCGCGACTTCAAGCACCGCGGGGGTGAAATGACCGTCGCGCAGGATCAGTTCATAAGTGGGCAGCGGCGCCGCTGTCAGCGAGGTAGTGGCCCCGACCAGGATCAACCAGGTCAGACGCCGGTGGATGCTGGCAAAGCCCTTGCCGCCAGCGTGAGCGGGCAATGGCCGAGCCATCAATAGCCGCCTTTCTTGCCAATGCCGGCATACACGAAGGCGTAGTGCAGTTCGCAGCGTTCAAACCACGGCTCGACGCCGGTCTCCTTATCGGTATGGCGTCCGAGTGAGGCATGACCGTTGGGCGGCAAGACGGTGAAGGTCAGTTGGTACTTACCCGGTCCTTGCAGTTTTACGTTGTCGCCATAGTGCGGGCCGTCGTTGGCGACCATGGCATGCAAGTCACCGCTGATCGGGGTGTCGCTGCCTTGCTTTTGCAGGCTGAAGGTTACCCTGAGGTAAGGCACGAAACTGCCCTCCTGAAAGCCTTGGCGGTTGTCCGCCATGGCACGGATATCGGCTTCGAGGTGGATGTCGGAATCGGCAGTGGCACGCATCATCCCAGCAGGCGCCATTTCGATCGGCTGCAGGTACACCGCACCGACTTCCAGGCCCGGACACAGTTGCGGTTCGCCGATGGGGTATTCCTTGGCCTGGGCCAGCGGAGTGATCAGGAGTAAGGCAAGTGACAGCGACAAGGGGTTACGCATGACGTCTTCCTAGGTGCTGAGGGGAGAGGGCCTGAGTCTAGGAAGGAGTCACGTGAATAATAATGATTATTATCAATTTTACCGGCGATACATCAGGCTCGCCCACGCGTGTTGGCTGTCGTTGATCTGCATCAAGGGAATTGCCCTGGCGGCGCGCTAGGTTTAACGCGTTGCTATCACCACGCTGGGGACATTTTATGGCCAAGCCCTTTCCCATCAACCCCAAGCATCCCGAGCGTATCTGTTGGGGCTGCGACCGCTATTGCGCCACCCATGCGCTGGCCTGCGGCAATGGTGCCGACCGCACCATGCACCCGGCCGAAATGCTCGGCGACGATTGGTACCTGCATGGCGACTGGGGGATCGAGGCGCCTGCCAACACTGATCCGATAGAAAACCAGGGGCCCGGATAGGTCGATCCCCGGCGATCATTGACGACGGGATCAGAACAGCTGTTGACGCTTGTCCAACTGCTGATCGACTAGCCATTTACCATGGGCCAGTGACGCATGCTGGGCATTGTCCAGGTCTGCCAGGTACGCCATTTTTAGCGGTAACGGCAGGCGCCGGCTGGTGTGTCCTTCAGGGTCGGTGATCAGGCAACCGCCAGCAAAGGGGGTAGGGATGCCGTCGTGGGTTTCGACACTGGCGGTGATGGTGTGATTGCGATGCACGCATTGAAGGGTTTTCATCGTCCTGACCTCTCTGCTGTGGTATCGAACGCTAGTAGTTTTGCATGTTCCTCGCTCAGGGTGCAGGCAGGGCTGCTTTTTCGGGTATACCACAGCAGCGGCCCGGGGTGGCCCGGACCGACGAACGTGCGGGTTGGGTATTGCGTTGACTAGGCTCTGTATGAAAAGTTGTGAGGCGAAGATCAGGCAAGGCGAAAACAGCCGAGGAAGCGGAGTTTACGGGGTGTAAATGAGCACTCCGAGGCTGTTTTCAACGCAGCATCACCGAGTATCAAGGCTTTTCGTACAGAGCCGAGGAAGGCGCTCGCCACACCGGCCAGAGGTTCTTGTCCAGCGCCCAGTGGCCTTGCCCTGCGAGTAAACGTACGCCCCCGACCCAACGTTCAGGTGCTGACTGGTCCAGCCAGTAAGCCTCGCCCGCCAATACCCGCTCAGCCAAGGCCGTCAGCTTCAGCGTCCGTTTTGGCCATTCCAGCTCGGGTTGTGTTTCGGTTATCAATGGCGTCGGCGCGTCAATCAACGGCCGCAGCAAGGCATGGAACATCATGTCGCCGAGATACGGCAGCGGTTCACGCTTGGCCATCAATTCGGCAAACACGCGCCCGAAGGGGACTTCGCCTAACTCAGCGATAATCTGCAATGACAGCCGCTCACTCAGTGACAGTCCATCGCTCAGACCTGGTAGCTCCTGCAGTTGGCGCAGTAACGCGGGTGCGAGCAACGGCAAGACCAGGTCCTGGCGGTGTGCCAGTTGTGCCCAGGCTTCGGGGGAAGGGGCGCAGTAGGCACTCCAGGCCTGACGTGCAAGCTGCACCATCGTTTCGCTGACGGTTTGGCGCTGTGGCCACAGCCAGGCCAGCACGTCCGGTGCCAGTTGACCGATGCCGATGAAACGCTGCACGCCGGGCATCCGGTCGATTTGGATCAGTTCCAGTCGCGGCGGCAGCCGTTCCAGGTTGGCCAGCAGCCGAATCAGAAACAATTGATCGTAGGCGTCGGCTTCGCACCAGAGCACGGCGCGCGGGCAATCGCCAAGCAGCGGTAACTGACGGTATTCATCCACCATCCTGTGCAGTACCTGGGCACGGTCAAGGCCGTAGGCCTGGCTGATGTAGTCGCTGCGTAGGGTGTAGTAGTGGTCACTGGGCAGGTCGCGTACAGGGCCCATGCACAGCGGGTCGCTGAGCATATGAAACGCTCCGCTAAAGCCGGCCAGTCGCAAGCTGTGACTGATGTCGTTACCGCAACGCCAGTGCCGGGTGCGCGCTTCATCGTCGGCAACGAACTGAGGATGGCGAGCGGCAAAGTCGATGGCGTCAATATGGGCCTTGAGCTTGGGCCAACTGGCAAAACCCAGGTCGCGAGCGATCAGGCGTTGGGCATCGGCCAGGCGTGGTGCGGGCTGAGCATCCGCACGCAGGCGCTGGAGCAGTTCCTTGGCGCGCTTGCGCTGTTGTTCAAGGTTGATGCGGCCATCTTCGGATGGCGACGACAGTCGAGCGGACATACGAACTCCTTGTGCGAGCCTTGTCCGCTGTCAGGCCGGGAGTCGTAGTGAGAATGCCTGGAGTACAGTCCTGGGCGCAGCCCTTTCCGCGGACGGGGGGCGTGGATGACGCCGGCTGCGACTATAGGCCGGGCACAGGGTAAAAGGCAATGCACGGGCGGCGTATGAACCGCTAAAAGAGGATCTTCATAGATGACCGGGGAACGAATCATATTCGTACACGTGTCCACTCTGTGGCCGGTCCATACAGGTTGGAAAAAGTAGCCAGTATCGCTGACTTCTGCATACAGCCCTACGCGACTTCCTAGATCAATTTCGGATATTTCAACCCCGTATCATACCTGCACAATGTAAAACGATAGGGTATGTTCAAGTTAGGCGGCAATTCGCCTTCTCCTCGCTGAAAGTAAGCGCGAGGGTATTTAAATCTGAACGGGTTTTTTATCGTGTTCTGTATCTTTTATTCATCGGCCAACACCCGATAATAACCTGTCATTTTGTGAGCTCAGGGAGTGAGTCGTGATGAAGCAAGGTCTTGTGGTTCAGGTGAGAGGGAACACGGGGGCAGTTGAATGGGGCGCTTGAGTTGGTGTGCCATTAAGTTGTTGTAGGAAATTGTAGGAAGTTTCCTAGGATATGAGGTGAGTCCTTATTTCTGCTGATTGAAAGTTTTCGCAGGAACGATAGCTTTCAGGTGGCCGTAACTGAAATTCAGGTGAGCGTTATGGGCAGTATTCACGATCAAGCCATGCAGTTTATATATCAACAAGTATTGCAGCGATTGCTTGAACATTTGTCGCAGGCGCAAAAAGCCTCGCTGCAATTGTTGATTCAGCGATTGATTGTGGCGGCCGGTGGTGTCGAACGGGTCAAGGAGGTTCGCCTGATGTTCGTGTTCGATGCCAGCCAACCCAGCGCCCAGGCGCTGGCGTGCTTGCGCGCAGCGCAGTTGAGTATTGCCGCACGTTCCCCAGGCACTTTCCAACTGCGCATTGCCTCAGCCTGGCAGGCCGGCATGAGCACGACCGCCCTGGCCAATGTTGAGAGCACATTCTCCCGGTTGTTCATGCATGACGACCCGCGCATCGATTTGCTCGTCCTCGATGCTGGGCAACTGCTTCCTTACGACAGCCGTCGTGTGCCGTCCCATGACCAGCAGCACGCTGAGCGGCAGGAGTGGTTGCTGGGCGGACATCTGTCGAGTGACAGGCCGTTGCTGGCGAACTTTGCCAGTCATGGCTACCTGCACCTGGCGGAACTTGCACGTCAGGCACTGCGCTGCAAGGGCGGGGTAGATGCAATCATCAGTGCCGACTCACTGTCTGATCGCAAGCGTTACCTGGCCTGGAGTCGGCGGTCATTGCGCAATGCCGACCTGCTGGGTGTCCGGCCGATTCACAGCTGTGCAGCATCGTTGCTCGACGGCATGAGTGAGCTACGCGCCCGTTACATGAGCCTGTTGTTGGGACAAGAGCGGATGCCTGTACAACTGCCTGAGCCCGATGCGGACCATCGGCCAGCCTTGCGCTTTATCACCATCGGCGACCTGGTCTTTGATTGTGATTCCCCTCAAGGCGAGCGGTTGAGCCGCTTTTTGGGCTATCGGTTTGACGAGCAGGCGTTTTCCTGTGAGCGCTCGGGGCTTGCCAACCCCTTGCTGTTGGCACACCTGCAGGGATTGCGGGCGGAGTTCGTCGACGACCGGCGTTATCGCGATGGGGTCGACCTGTACCTGCAGCAGACCCGGCGCTTGATGCAATGCAAAGGGTTGTCCAGCACCTTGCAGGCGAGTGTATTCAATCACTGGCAGCCCGGCGTTCTGGAGCAGCGGCGAGCCCAGGCCAATGATGTCGCCTCGCGAGCCTATGGCTTGGGCGAAGCGCAGTTGGTGTGCCAAGTGTTCCGCCCTTTTGTCGGTCAGGGGCTGAAGCTGGAAGCATTTTTGCGTCGCTGTCACCCCGGTATGTTGGTGGCCGTCCCTTATTTGCATAAGGCATTGCGTGGGCAACCGGCGCCAGAACCAGTGGTGCAGTGGTTGGTCGACATCAGCGGCTTGCCACTGCCGATACTGCAAACACTTTATGCTCGAGATCCATTGCCCGGTCGCGCCGCCGAGTGCCTGCTGAGCAGTTTGCAGGTGAGGGGGGCCGACCTGCGCCATTTGTCGACTCGCGCTGCGAACAGCACGAAGCACAGGGGCGATCAGGTCGGCAACCGTTGATGACACGCCAGACAAAAAACAACGATTTTGCCTATCAGGCGGTGTATCGCTACCTGCTGGAGCTGATCGCCCAGATGGCGCCGGGCAGTTACAGCAAGTTGCCTTCGTTACGCGACCTTGCTCAGCGCTTGAATGTCTCGATTTCAACCATTCAGTATGCCTACTCGCTGCTTGAGCACGAAGGGCGCGTACAGTCAGTGCCCAAGTCCGGCTATTTTGCCAGCGGCGGCAATGTACCTGCGCTCCCGTTCGCTGGCGAAGACCTGTTGCAAGACCTGCAGCAGTATGCCCGCAGTCCGCAGATGCTGGTGTTCAGTGGTGCGCATTCCTTGCCATCGATGGAGGCGAGCTTGCTCGGTGTCGAGCGGCAATTATTGCGCCAGTACCCACGGCCTCTCGGACCTGTTCACCCCTGTGGCGAATTGGAACTGCGTACCGCGTTGGCAGCACGCTATACGCGTTCTGTGGCGTTGTACTGGAATGCTGAAGATGTCTATCTGGCGCTGGACCTACGCTCGTTGTTCGAGACCCTGCTGGCAGCACTGGAGTTACAGGGGTGCACGATTCTGGTGACATCGCCTTGTTCCTGGCGCTTGCTGAGAATCTTGCAGAGCGCCGGCCTGCGGGTAATCGAGTTGCCG
This sequence comes from Pseudomonas sp. S06B 330, assembly GCF_002845275.2. Classification (NCBI taxonomy): domain Bacteria; kingdom Pseudomonadati; phylum Pseudomonadota; class Gammaproteobacteria; order Pseudomonadales; family Pseudomonadaceae; genus Pseudomonas; species Pseudomonas tussilaginis. Next base: position 2,565,865 of record NZ_CP088149.1, read on the forward strand.
TTGGGCGCTGATGGGGCGTTGGATCTGGAGCGATTTGCCAGCCTGCTCGAACGTGAACCGGTGCGCATGGTCATGCTTGCTTCGCGCTTGAACAGCCCTCACGGCAGCCTGATGCCGTCGGCGCAGCATCAGGCCATCGCCCAGTTGCTGGCTCAACATGACGTATGGCTGCTGGAAAACGATTTGGACGCCGAGTATTACTTCGCCGCCAACCCGCAGGCGTGCTTACGTGAGATGGTCGACCCGCAGCGTTTGCTGGTGTTTTCGTCACTGGAGCGCAGCGTAGGGGCCGAAGCACCCTATGCGTATTTGTTGTCGCGCCATGGCCAGCGGCGATTGCAGCGTCAGTTTCTGGCTCGGGGCTTTCGTTTGCCGCCATTGCGTCAGCAGGCGGTGGCCCGGCTGTATGCCAAGGGCAGGATTGATGTCCATCTGGCCCAGGCACGGCTGCGCTTGCGCGAGCGCGTTACCCACCTGTATCGGCAAATGCAGATACAACTGGGCAGCCAATTGCATTTCCAGATGCCGGCAGGTGGGGTCACCATCTGGGCGCAGGTTCAAATGCCAACGGACTCTCGCATGCTGTTCAATCGCTTATTGCGCCAGGGCTTGCTGATCGAACCCGGTGAAGTGTTCAGTTTGCACGGTGACTATCGACAGTACCTGCGCCTTGGGTGGCCTTCAGGTGCGCAAGGGGACTTGCAGAGCGGGTTAAGTGTGCTCAGTGAAGAGTTGCAGCGTGCTCAGAAGACCGGCAAGTTGCCCTGACCGATCGGCGGTCGCGGGCGTGCTTGCAAAGCATCACTCTCTGTATGTATAACCAGTGGCTTGATTATCTTTCTGCAGCCTCGCCGTGATCGCTTACTCCGTCGACGATCCTTTCTATTACCTGGGTAATTTCCTGCGGGTACTCGACTGGATCGAGTTACGTTATGCCGACTTGCTCGACAGCAGTGAGCAGGCCTTCATCCATCAGTTCCGCGAGCAGCCGCGCCCGGCCCAGGCGTTGCTCGTGCGCATGGTCATGCGCAAGGGGGCGTTGTTCCGCCCAAGCAAGCTGGTCTATACCGAAATCGGCCCCCCACTGCCGGCCCTGCAACCTTTGCTTGAGCTGGGCTGGGTCAGTGATCGCAGCCCGGTGAGCCTTGAACAGTTGTTTCAGTTACTGCGTAAGGAAGAACTCGCCAGCGGCTTTGCCGCGCAGCTGACTCGCCCCAAAGCGGCCAAGGCCGAACTGTTCACCCAGCTGCAAGTACTTGAGCTATCACCGCGCTGTGTGCAGGACTGGATACCCGGTTTCGCCGAGCCGATCATTTCGTTGCAACTGCAGGCTTTGTGCGATCGCTTTCGCTTATTGTTCTTCGGCAATCTATATCAGGACTGGTCAGAGTTCGTCCTGGCGGATTTGGGCTTGTTGCGTTATGAACAGGTGGCTTTCAGTGATGATTCGCGGGCATTGCGTCAACGTGGCGATGTCGACCTGGCCCTCACGTTGCACCGCTGTGCCGAGTTGCTGGAGCAGGGGGCACCGGTGTCACAGGTGCTGGCTCAAGTTGAGCCCTTGGACAGCGATAACCCGTGGCTGCTGCGTCGCCGCTCGCGCTTGTTGTACCAGCTTGGTCAGCACTGTGAGCGCCTGGGAGACTGGGACCTGGCCTTGCAGATCTACCCGCTTAGCCACCACCCGCACGCGCGGATCCGTCGCATTCGGGTGCTCGAGCGCAGTGAACAGTGGGCCCAGGCCCATGCACTGGCCACAGAGGTTGCCCAGCAGCCCGCCAGCCCGATTGAGGTGCAAGCCTTGGCGCGAATGCTGCCTCGTTTGCAACGCAAGCTGGGAGGGCCAGCGCAGCCCCGGCGGAAAAAAAGCCTGAGCGGCCTGATTGAGCTGCAGCTGCCCATAGAACACGCGGCCTTGGGCGTGGAACAGGCGGTGCAGCTGCACCTTGAACAGCAGGGCGGCAAGGTGCATTACGTGGAGAACACGTTGTTCAACAGCCTGTTTGGCCTGCTGTGTTGGGAGGTGATTTTCGCCCCGATGCCGGGCGCCTTCTTCCACCCGTTCCAGAGTGCGCCACAGGACTTGCACGATGCCGAGTTTCAGGCGCGGCGCAGTGACCTGTTCGCCGATTGCCTGGGGCAACTGGACGATGGCCGTTACCCGCAGACGATTCGCCGCCATTTCGTCAGTAAGCAGGGGCTGCAGTCACCGTTCGTTTACTGGCAGGGGCTCAGCGAAGCCTTACTCGATCAGGCCCTGGCCTGCCTACCGGCACAGCACCTCAAACGCTGTTTCGAGCGTTTGCTGGACGATATCCAGGGCAACCGCGCCGGCATGCCCGACCTGATTCAGTTCTGGCCCGAACAGCAGCGTTACCGGATGATCGAGGTCAAAGGACCGGGGGATCGCCTGCAGGACAACCAGCTGCGCTGGATTGACTTCTGCACTGAACATGGCCTGCCGGTTGAGGTTTGCCACGTCAGCTGGGTCACCCAGGCACCATGAGTTATCGCGTCGCGGTGCGGGCATTGTGCGAATTCAGCGCCAAGGTGGGCGATCTGGACCTGCGCTTCACCCCTTCACCCACGGCCCTGGAGGGCATTAGCGGCCACCAGCGGGTTGTGGCCCGACGTGGCCCGGGCTATGAGGCCGAGATCAGCCTTGAGGGGCAGTTTGCGGCCTTGCAGGTGCGGGGCAGGGCAGATGGCTACGACCCGCAGTTGAACCGCCTGGAAGAAATCAAAACCTACCGCGGCGACCTGACGCGCCAGCCCGACAACCATCGGCAGCTGCACTGGGCCCAGGCCAAGGTCTATGGCTGGTTGCTTTGTCAGCAGCGCCAGTTGGCCGACATCAACCTGGCGCTGGTGTACCTGGATGTCGACAGCGATACCCAGACCCTGATCGAACAACACTGCAGTGCTCAAGCGCTCGAACAGTTCTTCAATGCCCAGTGCACGGTGTTCCTGCGCTGGGCAGAACAGCAACTGCAGCGCGTGGCACGGCGTGACACCGGGCTGCAGGGCCTGGGCTTTCCTCACGGGCAGTTTCGCCGAGGTCAGCGGGAACTGGCCGAGACCGTTTACAAGGCGGTCAGTACCGGACGCTGCCTGATGGCCCAGGCCACCACGGGCATCGGCAAAACCCTCGGTACCCTGTTTCCGTTGCTCAAGGCCATGGTCCCGCAGCAGTTGGACAAAATTCTGTTCCTGACGGCCAAGACGCCGGGTCGCGCGCTGGCTTTGGACGCCTTGCATCAGCTCCACACCAGCGCCCCCGAACTCGCCTTGCGCAGCCTGGAGTTGGTGGCTCGCGACAAAGCCTGCGAATACCCGGGCAGTGCCTGCCATGGTGATGCCTGCCCCTTGGCCAAGGGTTTTTATGACCGCCTGCCGGCGGCTCGACAGGCGGCCCAGGCGCAGACCATTCTCGACAAGGCGGCAGTGCGTGAGATTGCCCTGGCTCATCAGGTCTGCCCCTATTATCTGGGTCAGGAGATGGCGCGCTGGGTCGATGTGCTGGTGGCCGACTACAACTACTACTTTGATCAGAGTGCTCTGCTGTACGCCCTGGCACAGGTCAACCAGTGGCGCCTGGCTGTATTAGTGGACGAGGCGCACAACCTGGTGGACCGTGCCCGGCAGATGTACAGCGCCAGCCTCGATCAATGGCAGCTGCAGGCCTTGCGCCGCAGCAAACCGGCGGGCATGGGCAGCGCGCTGGACCGCCTGAATCGTCAATGGAATGCCCTGCACAAAACACAACTGGCGCCCTATCAGGTGGCAGACGCGTTGCCCGAAGGCTTGCTCAAAGCGTTACTGCACTGTGTTGGCCTGATTCAGGAACAACTCAATCAGCAACCGACCGGCATTGACCCGGCGCTGTTGCAGTTCTACTTCGATGCCTTGCAGTTCCTTCGTGTCAGTGAACTGTTCGACGCGCATTTTCTGTTCGATATCACTAAGCGAGAAGGGCCGGGCAAGCGCAGCCTGTCGACCCTGTGCCTGCGTAACGTGGTGCCGGCCAGGCAAATCGCGCCGCGAATCGCCGCGACCCGCAGCACCCTCTTGTTTTCCGCCACCCTGAGCCCACGCCACTATTACGCCGATTTGCTCGGTATGCCGACCAACACCGCCTGGCTTGACGTGGCCTCACCTTTTGCCGCCGAACAATTGCGGGTGCAGGTGGTTCGTGAAGTCTCAACCCGGTACCAGCACCGAGCCGCCTCGCTGGCGCCGATTGCGGCGCTGATTGCCGAGCAATATGAGGCCGAGCCCGGCAACTACCTGGCGTTCTTCAGCAGCTTCGAGTACTTGCAACAGGTGGCCCAGGTGCTGGCCACAACGCATCCGCACATCGTTCAGTGGCGCCAGGCGCCGGGCATGGATGAGGCGCAGCGTCAGGGTTTTTTGCAGCGTTTCGAACCTCAGGGCTGCGGCGTGGGCTTCGCGGTGCTCGGCGGGGCGTTTGCCGAGGGCGTCGATTTACCCGGCACGCGCTTGATTGGCGCTTTTGTTGCCACGCTTGGGCTGCCTCAAGTCAACCCGGTGAACGAGCAGATCAAACAGCGCATGAGCCAGTTGTTCGGCATGGGTTTCGACTACACCTACTTGTACCCGGGGGTGCAGAAGGTCATTCAGGCGGCTGGCCGGGTGATCCGAGGCACGGATGACAGGGGCATGGTCATGCTGATCGACGACCGCTTCGCCGAGCCCAGGGTGCAAGGCATGTTCCCTGCCTGGTGGGCGCCGCAGGACAAATAATCGCGGTGTTGGGGAGCATTGGCGTCGCGTGCTTGTCAAAGTGCCAGTAAACTCCGCATTTTGAATACCCTGAACATCCTTTCTTGAGGTTTTGCATGAAGCTCAGTCCTTTGGCAGGCAAACCGGCTCCAGCCTCCGTGTTGGTGGATATCCCGCGCCTGTTGACCGCCTATTACACCGGCCAACCCGATGCCAGCATTGCCAGCCAACGCGTCGCGTTCGGCACCTCCGGGCACCGCGGCAGCTCGCTGGACCTGAGCTTCAACGAGAACCATGTGTTGGCCATCAGCCAGGCGATCTGCTTGTACCGCCAGGCCCAGGGCATCGATGGTCCGCTGTTCGTCGGCGCTGACACCCACGCGCTGTCCACACCTGCTGCTGCCAGTGCCTTGCAGGTGCTGGCCGCCAATGGCGTGCAGGTCATGCTGTCCAAGGATGACGAGTACACGCCAACCCCGGCGGTGTCCCACGCGATCATTTGCTACAACCGTGGGCGTAGCAGCGGCCTGGCCGACGGTATTGTTATCACTCCTTCGCACAACCCGCCGCAAAGCGGTGGCTTCAAGTACAACCCGCCCAATGGCGGCCCGGCCGACAGTGATGTGACCAAGTGGATCGAGGCCAAGGCCAACGAGCTCCTGGCCAATGGCCTCAAGGACATCCAGTGCATGGATCACGAGCAGGCGCTGCAAGCCAGCACCACTCACCGCCATGACTACGTCAGCAGCTATGTCGCCGATCTGGAAAACGTCATCGATTTCGACGTGATCCGCAGCGCTAACCTGCGCCTGGGCGTTGATCCATTGGGGGGAGCAGGGGTGCGTTACTGGTCGGCGATTGCCGAACACTACCAACTGAACCTGGAAGTGGTTAACACCGAGGTCGATCCGACCTTCCGCTTCATGTGCGTCGACTGGGACGGGCAGATCCGTATGGACCCATCTTCACCCCATGCGATGCAGGGCTTGATCGGTCTGCGTGAACGATTCGATGTGGCCTTTGCCTGCGACCCGGACCACGACCGCCATGGCATCGTCACCCCGAGCGGTCTGCTGGCCCCGAATAACTACCTGGCCGTGGCCATCGACTACCTGTTCCAGCACCGTCCGCAGTGGCGTCAGGATGCGGCGGTCGGCAAGACCGTGGTCAGCAGCGGCCTGATCGACCGTGTTACCGCGCGTCTGGGCCGACGCTTGTACGAAGTGCCGGTAGGTTTCAAGTTTTTTGCGGATGGCTTGTTCGATGGCAGCCTGGGCTTTGGCGGTGAAGAAAGCGCCGGTGCGTCGTTCCTGCGCAAGGATGGCAGTGTCTGGACCACCGACAAGGATGGTTTGATTCCGGCGCTGCTGGCGGCAGAAATCACTGCCCGCACCGGTCGTGACCCAAGCCAGGCCTATGCTGAACTCACGGCTGAGCTGGGTGAGCCCTTTGCTACTCGTGTCGAGGCCAAGGCCAACGCGCAGCAGAAAGCCTTGCTGAGCAAGCTGGCACCGGAGCAGGTCAAGTCGACTGAGCTTGCCGGTGAGCCGATCATCCAGATCCTCAGCCATGCGCCGGGTAACAACCAGGCCATTGGCGGCCTGAAAGTGATGACCGCCAATGGCTGGTTCGCGGCGCGGCCATCGGGTACCGAAGACATCTACAAGATCTACGCGGAAAGCTTCGTCGATGAAGCACACCTGCAGCGGCTGGTGGCTGAGGCCCAGGAACTGGTAGACGCCGCAATCGCTTGATGGTGACCTGTGGGAGCCGGCGTTGCCGGCGATGGTATCGACGCCGTAGCGGCTGCTATGCGCTGACAGCATCGCCGGCAAGACCGGCTCCCACAAGGGCCTGAGTGCTCAGGCCACATCCACCAGCACAATCTCGCTGTCTTGCAGGGCTGTCACTGTGAGCACCTGCTCGTTCTCGATGGCAACCCCGTCGCGTGCTTCAGTACGCACGCCATTGACTTCAATCAGACCTTTGGCCGGCACCAGGTAACCACGCCGACCGGTGTCGAAGCGATACTCGGCACTTTCCCCAGCCTGCAGAGTTGCGGCCACCAGCCGTGCATCGGCGCGAATGCGCAGACTGTCCTCATCACCCTCACGACCACTGGCCAGGGCCACGAAGCCTTCGCCGCGTTCGCCTTTGGGGAAGGGGCGGCTGCCCCAGGTCGGTGCCTGTCCAGCATGCTCAGGCACGATCCAGATCTGGAAAATCCGCGTATCGACCTTCTCCAGGTTGTACTCGCTGTGGGTGATACCGGTACCGGCACTCATGACCTGCACATCGCCGGCTTCAGTACGGCCCTTGTTGCCCAGGCTGTCCTGGTGGGTGATAGCACCCTCACGTACATAGGTGATGATTTCCATGTCGCGGTGCGGATGCGGCGGGAAGCCACTGCCAGCGGCGATCAGGTCGTCGTTCCAGACCCGCAGGTTGCCCCATTGCATCCGTTGCGGGTCATAGTACTCGGCAAAGGAAAAGTGATGGTGGGCGTCGAGCCAGCCATGGTTGGCGTGACCAAGGCTCTTGAAGGGGCGCAGTTGCAGCATGATGGGCTCTCCTGGTGAGTCGGTTGATGGCGTGATCATGGCTGAATCTATGATCGAAAATAAGCGTAAATTTCGGCTGATTTCAATCGAATTGCTGGATGTTTACAGTGGGGGTAATTTATACGCTTCATCGTCTAATTCACTGATCTGTAAGCATTCAGCTGGTGATTTTTGTCTGATGGAGCGAACATGAGCGCAGGTTTTTTCTTGTTGGAGTCCGTGTGTCTGAAGAGCGTCCCAAGCTACCCCTGGAGTTGACTCCCCCTGCGCAACTGCCCTGGATCAAGCGCCTTACGGCGCGCCTGCTCGGTCGTGGCTTGAGCCGCTTGCACGCGCAGCATCGCGACTCCTGGTTTCAGGGCCATGCCACGGGCCAGCGCAATGGGCATGCCGACGGTTTGCGTGAAGGCTACGAAGAAGGGCGGGTAGACGGCTACGAAGCCGGGCGCCAAGTTCTGGTGATCCGCGACACGCGCCCCGATGGCCACGCTGTGCCAGCGCAGGACGATCATTTGTTCGACGACTGGCGCCTGCCGCTGACGGCCGAGCTGAAGAAACGCTTCAAGGCGGATGTCGCCCAGCGCCTGCCCGCGCACGCGCAACCTAGTGCGGCACAATGGAAGATGATTTTCAGCGACACGCCGTCCACGTGCGTCATCGCCGGCGCCGGGGCAGGCAAGTCGACATCGCTGGTCTTGCGCATTCTGCTGCTGCGCCATTATTTGGGCGTTGAGCTGGACGCCATGACCGTGGTGACCTTCACCCGTGAATCGCGCAAGGACTTCATCGCCCGGCTAGTGCAGGTATTCAGCCTTTGGCAGCTCAATCTGAACCCTGCCCAGGCCCGAGAACTGGTGCGCACCTTCCACTCGCGCATCCTGCCACTGGTGCGCAGCCTGCCGGGTTTCAGCCAGGTGCGCGCGTTCGAGACCCTCGGCAGCGAGATGCCAGGGGGCAGCGAAGCCAATGCCGAGAGCAATCCGTTCGACCTGCGCATCAATGACGCTCAGCGCCAGCAACTCAACCTGTGTTATCGCGACCTGCTCAACAGCAGTCCGCGTTTTGCCGAGTTGATTGCCGGCCTGCGCCGTGAGGCCTTGCAGCTCAAGGCTCTGGACCGCGATCACCCCGACGTGCAAAAGCGTGTGGCCGTAACCCAGCTTTCCGCCAGCCGTGATGAAGAACTCTGCGATACCCTCGAAGACCTCTGGTTTGGTGCCGGTGCCTGGCCGATCAAAGGCATCGAACCGAGCCGTGAAACAGTCGAGATCAACGGCAGCCGCTTCCATTTTCATGGCCATATTGCCGAGCTCGATGCCTGGGTGGTGCTTGGCTTCGATCCGGGTGAAAACCAGCAGTACAAGCGTCCAGGGGCCAAGTTGCCGGTCTGGGCGGAGTGGGTGATAAAGCGCACCTTGTTTCAAGCGTTCTGCGATAAGCCGGTGATCTGGCTTGAAAATTATGCTGCTGCCAAACGCTTGACCTCTTCCCTGGCCGGTGACGCTGTCGCTGGGCCGGGTTTCGATTACAAGGTCAAAGGTGAGCTGTCGGCGATGCCACTGCTCGATGCTTTTGTCGGTGCCGCAGGCTTTATCGAAAACCTTGGCCTTGAGGTAAACAAGGCCGTAGGTGCCATGAGCTTCCCCGCAGGGGATAGCGATGCCCGGTTCTTTGAGGCCTTGAGTCTGTATTGGAAGGCGCTGGAGGCGCATCTGCTCGGCCAGTCGCCTCCGATCATGAGCTACAACCGCATGTTTGCCTTGTTCGGCGAGAACAACCCGGAAAACCTGCAGCTGCTGCCCGATCCTTTGTTGCGCCCGCTGGCACACCTGATGATCGATGAATTTCAGGATGTCTCGCCGCAGATCGTCTCCTGGCTGCGGGCGTGTCTGCGCGAGATCCGTCGACGCGGACCTGACCTGCACATCGGTCGCGTCGCCCAGCATTCCTCACTGTTGTGTGTGGGTGATGACTGGCAGTCGATCTACGGCTGGCGTGGCAGCTCGCCCAAGTTCTTCATGGAGTTCAGCAAGGAGTTTTCCTCCCCGAGCACCACGCGAGTGATGCTCGCCGACAACTACCGTAGCCACCAGCACATCATTGATGCGGCTGAGCACATCGTGAAGTCGGCGCCCGCGATCAACGGCAAGAAGGCCAGGGCGTGTGGTCCGGCGGCAGAGGATCCGTTGCCGGTCAAAGTGCTTGAGCGTGATGAGGCAGCCTTAGCTCAGACGCTGATGGAGCATTACCGACGCGGTGAGTCGGTAATGATGTTGTTTCGAAAAAGCAGCGATAAGCAGTTGATATCAGAGCATATTCAGCCTCTGGTAAATCATGAATCAGGGTTGCCAGCGAACCAACGCCGCTTCCGTCAACTGACCTACCACAGCGCCAAGGGGCTGCAGGCTGACGCCGTGTTCATGCTCGGTGATTGCCAGCACCTGACCAGCTCACCGTACAAGAATCAGGTGTATCGCCAGGCCGGTTTGGGGCGTGTAGGCGATCCGCTGGCCTTCGACAATGCCCAGAAGGATGAAGTACTGCGCCTGGCCTATGTGGCCATCACCCGTGCGGCGAAGCATTGCTATTGGTATGTGGAGAAACCCACGGGGGATGCTGTCAACCTGCCCAGAGCGTCGAGCCAGGTGGACGGGCGCAAGGTGTTTTTCGAAGATGGCCGGGAGCGGGTGGTCAGCTGACCGCTCCACATGCTGGCCAGCTGTAGCCGCTGCCGCCAGGCTGCGATCGGGCGTGAAGCGACCGTCATCTAGCCCATCATGGTGAGCGGATAACGACGGCTTCGCAGCCGATCGCAGCCTGGCGGCAGCGGCTACGGAGCGATTGCTGCGAAGTCGCCATTCAGGCCTTCAACGCCACGTCCGGCTTAACCGCCGGCACCGGCTTGCCAATCGCCTGCTCAACCCGCTGCGCCACGGCCGGATCATCGGCAAAGGGCATCAAGCTGGCCTGATCATCCACCTCGCGGCTATGGCCGCGCAGGCAGACGCTGGTGACCAGGTAGAAGAACAGCACGCCATTGATGCAATGCAGGGCATACAACCACTGATCCATATCGGTACTCCTCAGGCCAGGCGGGCGTTGGCCAACGCCAGATTTTCATCCGCCACGCGCACCGTGCGCCAGGTGTTGTACGCCATCAGCAGCATGCCGCTGAGAAATAGCACCCCACCGATGAAGCGCACCAGGAAGCCCGGATGGCTGGCCACCAGTGCTTCGACGAAGGAGTAGGTCAGGGTGCCGTCTTCGTTGGTGGCACGCCACATCAGGCCTTGGGCAATGCCGTTGACCCACATCGAGGCGATGTACAGCACGGTGCCGATGGTCGCCAGCCAGAAGTGCGCGTTGATCAGGCCGATACTGTGCATCTGCTCGCGGCCGAAGACTTTCGGGATCATGTGATAGAGCGAGCCAAAGGTGATCATCGCAACCCAGCCCAGGGCGCCGGCGTGTACGTGGCCAATGGTCCAGTCGGTGTAGTGCGACAGGGCATTGACGGTCTTGATTGCCATCATTGGCCCTTCAAAGGTCGACATGCCGTAGAACGCCAGCGAGAGCACCAGAAAGCGCAGGATCGGATCAGTGCGTAGCTTATGCCAGGCACCTGACAGGGTCATCATGCCGTTGATCATGCCACCCCAGCTCGGTGCGAGGAGGATCAGCGACATGGCCATGCCCAGCGACTGCGCCCAGTCGGGCAGGGCGGTGTAGTGCAGGTGGTGTGGGCCGGCCCAGATGTACAGGGTAATCAGCGCCCAGAAGTGCACAATCGACAGGCGATAGGAGTACACCGGCCTGCCAACCTGCTTGGGTACGAAGTAATACATCATGCCGAGAAAGCCTGTGGTGAGGAAAAAGCCCACGGCGTTATGGCCGTACCACCACTGGACCATGGCATCGGTGGCGCCGGAATACACCGGGTAGGATTTGAACCAGCTGACCGGGATCGACAGGTGGTTGACCACGTGCAACATCGCGATCACCACGATGAAGGCCCCAAAGAACCAGTTTCCGACATAGATGTGCTTGACCTTGCGGCGCATCAGGGTGGCAAAGAACACGACGCCATACGCGACCCAGACGATAGCCATCCACACCGCACCGGTGAACTCGATCTCGGCATATTCCTTGGTAGTGGTCAGGCCCAGCGGCAAGCTGACCAGCATGATGGCGATGGTCGCCTGCCAGCCCCAGAACGTGAAAGCGGCCAGTTTGTCGCTGTACAGGCGTACCTGGCAGGTGCGCTGGACGGCGTAGTAACTGGCGGCAAATTGTGCGCTGCCGGCAAAACCGAAAATCACCAGGCTGGTGTGTAAGGGGCGCAAGCGGCCAAAGCTGGTCCACGGCAGTTCGAGGTTAAGTTCGGGCCAGACCAGTTGCGAAGCGATCCAGACCCCCATCGCCATCCCAAGGACGCCCCAGAACACCGTCATGATGACGAACTGGCGGACCACCTTGTAGTTGTAGGCCTGGGCCTGTTGATGTGTGCTCATGGCTAGTTTCCACAGTTCCTGTAAGGCTCGTCCTACCGAAAGAGGGCGGGACACCGGCGCAGACTGTAGGAACCTGCCGTTATTCAAAACAGACTCAGAAACTGGGCATAACACCGGATCAGATAAAAGCACCGTATTTGCTGGGGATTTACCTCACTGATCCGGCCAAGGTGCGACGAAATATCTCTGTTCTGGGTGAGATTTCCACGAGCGCCGTGGCTTTGTGCCGCAGTCGCGTTGCGCTGGAATTACCTTGACATCACCTTTGACCCGACCGCAGAATTTCTACAAACTTTGCGCGCAAAGTTTTAGGTGCGATCACATAGATCGTGTCAGCAATGCGCAATCAAAAATGAAGCCAATCCGCCATCGAGCGTGTGCGAGGGTGCTTACACGCCGACGGCCAGCACCGCCGCCAGAGCGGAACACTATAAGAACGATGGGAGCAACAGATGAAGCTTTCCAAGGAACTCGTCCTCCAGGCAAAAGCGCAGTTCGGGACCCCGACCTACCTCTACGATGAAACCGTACTGCGCAGCAGTTTCAACGAGTTGCGCGAGGCACTGCCCGAGTGCGTGGATATCTTCTATGCACTGAAGGTCAACCCGAACCTGTCCCTGGTGAAACTGATCCGTTCATACGGGGGCAACACAGAGGTCTGTTCGTTGGGGGAGCTGGAAATCGCCCTCAAGGCCGGGGTGGCGGCGCAGGACATTATTCTTTTGGGCCCGTATAAAAAGCCTGAAGAGCACCGCCGGGCGTTGGAAGTGGGGGTGTTCGCCATCGTCGTCGAGTCTGAAAGCGAGTTGCGCAAGTTGTCGGCCCTGGCAGGGGAGTTGGGATGTGACGCGCCGGTGGCGATTCGTATCAATCCGAACTTTTCTGCTGCAGGTTCACCGTGGAAGATGGGTGGGCGACCCACCCACTTCGGTATCCAGGAAGACACGGCAGTGGCCAACTTCGCCGATTACCTGGCGTTGCCGAACATCAAGATCAAGGGTATCCACGTTTATAACGGCACCAAAATTCTTGACGCCCAATCGGTGTATGACAACGCGGCCTATATCCTCAGCCTGTTTCGTACCTTGTCGCGGCGCCATCAGTTGGACATGCGCATGGTCGATGTGGGTGGCGGTCTTGGGATCAAGTACTACGAAAACGAAACAGAGCTTGATACGGCTCAGCTCAAACAATTACTGGTGCCATTGTTCAATGACTTCCACCAGGAATTCCCGCGCACCCGCATTATCCTCGAGTCCGGGCGTTTCATTGCCGGCAAGTGCGGCGCGTTGCTGGTGACCGTCGACAATATCAAGGACAACCACGGCAAGTGCTTTGCGGTAACCGATGGCGGCACAAACTGTCATGGTGCGGCGGCCGGCAGTGGTCAGGTGCTCAAGCGCAACTTCCGTATCGTTAAGGCCACCGGTAACACGGGGGCACCACTGCGCGAATACCATGTGTCCGGCCCCCTGTGCAGCCCCGATGACCTGCTAGGGCGCGACGTGCAACTGGAAACCCTGCGCGAAGGCGATCTGCTGGCGGTGACCGCCTCAGGTGCCTACGGCCCGTCGGCCTCGCCCACGCTGTTCCACAGCCATGGACACCCGGCCGAAGTAGTGGTCAGCAACAACCAGCTGTTTCTCGTCAGAGCGCGTCAGACGGCACTGGAGATACGCGACAGCCACACCGATGTGCCGCTTGAAGCGATGCTCAGCAGCGCCGCTGCCGTTCAACCGGCGGCCGATGTGCAACAGGCGACTCAGCAGCGACTGGGTGACATCCTGCGGGTGGTCTTGAAGTTGCCGGAAGGCACAGTGATCAACGCCGACTCCCACTTGCGTGACCACTTGGGCCTGGACTCGTTGACGTCGATGGAGTTGTTGATCAGCCTGGAAGACCAGATCGACGGCTTCTTCGTCAATCCGGACACCATTGTCCCGGGGCACTTCAATACCGTGGCGACGCTTGCAGGCTACATCGATGCACACCGGCAGGGCGGTGCCGTGCACTGTTCCATGGGGGTGGTTGAGGTGCAGCATGAACGCGCGTGAAGTCCTCCTGCAGGATGTGCTGGAAACCCGCAACGGCTTGCATCCGGACAAGGCGGCGATCATCTACGCCGATGAAACCTACACCTACGCACAGCTGGACGAAGCCAGTGCACGCTTGGCGGCGGGTTTGCAGGTCAATGGCCTGCAGCGTCAGGAGCGGGTCGTGGTGTGCCTGGGCAACCGCGTCGAAACGGTCTGTGCCTTCTGGGGCATCCTCAAAGCGGGTGGTGTGGTGGTCAATGTCGGCCTGGAAACCCCACCCGACAGCCTTGACTACATCGTTCGCGATGCCGAGGCTTCGGTCCTGATCACCACCACTGAAAAGTTTGCCAGCCTGGCGGTCAGCACTGCAGAACTTGCCTATCTGAAGTTGATCGTGCTGCTGGATGGCGAAGCCGGGTCGAGTGTGGCCCAGACGTTCGAAAGCCTGCTCGGGCAAGGTGCTGGCGTGCCGTTGCCGTGCGGTAATCTGGACCTGGACCTGGCCGCGATCATCTACACCTCAGGTTCTACGGGCGCGCCCAAAGGGGTGATGCTGACCCACCGCAACATGCTCGCGGCACTGGCGTCGTTGCACACCTACCTTGGTTACAACGACAGTGACAACGTGCTTTGTTCACTGCCGTTGTCATTTGACTACGGCCTGTATCAGATGATTATGGCGATCAGCGCTGGAGCTACTTTGGTGTTGGAGAAGGAGTTTACCTGGCCGATTTTCCTGATTCGCAAAATTCGTCAGTATCAGGTCACGGTGATCCCGTTCGTACCGACCATGCTCACCCTGCTGCACGAATACGCCCACAAGCGTGAGGCAACGTTTGCCGGGGTGCGTATGGTGACCAACACCGGTGCTGCGCTCAAAGCGCCGCACATCGCTCAGATGAAGGCGCTGTTTCCCTTGGCGCAGATCTTTTCCATGTATGGCTTGACCGAGTGCAAACGCTGTACCTATTTGCCCCCTGAAGACATCGACAGTAAACCGGGCAGCGTCGGCATCGCTATCCCTAATACCGAGCTTTGGCTGGTGGATGAGGACGGTCAGCGAATTGATCAACCCCACCAGGTGGGCCAGTTGGTGATTCGTGGTGCCACGGTCATGGCCGGCTATTGGCGCAACCCGGCGGCCACCGCGCTCAAGCTCAAGCCTGGGCGCTATCCGGGGGAAAGCGTGCTGTACACCGGCGACTACTGCAGCCTCGATGAGGACGGTTACCTGTATTTTCGCGGACGCATGGACCACGTGATCAAGTCGCGTGGCATGAAGGTCAGCCCCAGTGAAGTGGAGGGTTTCCTCTACGCGATTGATGGTGTCGAAGCCGCTGCTGTGGTTGGAATCGAACATGCCTCGGTCGGAGAGGGGCTGTGCGCATTTATCACCTTGGGGCAAGGTGTAAGCCTTAGTGCCGAACAAGTGCTCGAACGCTGCCGCCATGGTCTGGAGACGCATAAGGTGCCGTTGTCGATCGTGATCGAAAGCAGCTTGCCACGCACCGCCAATGGCAAGGTTGATCTGCAGCAGTTACAGCACTCGGCACGTATCGGACAGCGGCTGGTGGTGGGATGAAGGCCACGGCGCGTCGCCTGCACGAGGAGAGCTATCCATGAGTCTGGGCCATATCGGGCGTGAGCAATCGCTGGACGTCAACGGTAATCACTTCGCCTTGCGAACCTGGGGCAATGAAAGTGACCCGCCGGTGCTCGCCCTGCATGGTTGGCTGGACAACGCGGCCTCTTTCGAGCGTATCGCCCCCTTGCTGCGCGATCGTTTTGTCGTGGCCCCGGATCTGGCCGGTCACGGTCGCTCCCAACACCGTCGGGCCGACAGCGGTTACTACTTGTGGGAGCATGCCGACGACATGAATGCGCTGGTCGAGTGCCTGGGTTGGAAGCGTTTTTCCGTGCTCGGCCATTCCATGGGCACCGGTGTGGCCTCGATTCTGGCAGCGATGAACCGTTGCATCGACACCTTGGTGTTTATCGATGGCATGGGTGCGCCGTTTACGGTCGACGACGGTAACACCGTCGAGCATATGCGCAAGGCTCAGCGCCTGTTGCGCTTGGCCCTGCGAACGCGTCTGAACGGATTCAGCGGGCCGCAAGAGGCACAATTCAGTAGTCTGGAAATGGCCATCAACGAGCGCCGTAGCGGCACTGGCGCCAGCCTCAGCGCGGAAGGCGCACGCTTGTTGGCCATGCGTGACCTGGTCAATCTGGGGCATGGCTATCGCTGGCGTCATGACCCACGGCTGGTGTTACCTGAGCCGCTGCAATTGACCGAGCGTCAGGCCTGCGAGTTCTTGCAGCAAATAACCTGTCCATTGCACCTGCTGCTCGGCCATCAGGGATTGTTTGCCGGGAGTGCCTTCGACAAACGCAAAAATGCCTTGCCCCCGCACACTCGGGTGCAGTGGCACGATGGCGGTCATCATTTTCATCTCGATGCCCCTACACCGGCGTTTATCGAACAGCTCAATCTGGCCTTCGGGCGAGGTGAGTCGGGATCGCGACAACGCTTAGTCAACGAGTAATGGAGTACGTACGTGAAAGAGTTCTGGATTGCACCGTCGATACTGGCCGCCGATTTTGCCCGCTTGGGTGAAGAAGCCGAGCAGGTGCTGGCTGCGGGAGCCGATGTCATCCATATCGATGTCATGGATAACCACTATGTGCCCAACCTGACCATGGGCCCACAGTTCTGCAAGGCCTTGCGCAGCCACGGAATTACCGCGCCGATTGATGTGCACCTGATGGTCACACCCGTAGACAGCATGATCCAGGCATTTGCCGAGGCGGGCGCTGATTACATTTCGATTCATCCGGAGGCGACCCAGCACCTGGACCGTTCTGTGCAACTGATCAAGGATCTTGGCTGCAAGGCCGGTCTGGTGTTCAACCCTGCCAGCTCCCTGGACGCGGCTCATTACCTGCTTGACCGGCTTGATCTGATTCTGCTGATGTCGGTCAACCCAGGCTTTGGTGGTCAGCGTTTCATCCCGCAGGTGTTGCCCAAGATTGCCGCAGCGCGCAAGCTGATTGATGAATGTGGCCGCCCTATCCGCCTGGAGGTCGACGGTGGGGTCAATCTGGACACCATTGGTCAGGTGGCGGCCGCAGGCGCTGACATGTTTGTTGCCGGTACGGCAATCTTCGCCCAGCACGATTACCGCGATACGATTTCGGCTTTGCGCGGCAAGATTGCCGATGCTGTGGCCAACCACAACTGATAAGCGGTTATACCCACGATTCTCGCGAATCCAGCATGAGTTACCTGTCCTTGCACAATAAAACAGAAACCACCTTGCAGCCGTTTAGTCGGGTCAAGGGAGGTGGGCATGCTTGACCCGACCTTCGACTTCGAAAAAATGCTGTGCTTTTCGTTGTACTCGACTGCCAATGCCATGGTTCGCGATTATGCCGAACCCCTGAAACAGCGTGGCATTACCTACCCGCAATTGCTGGTGATGGCCGGTTTGTGGGGTAAGGACGACGTCTCGATCAGCGCCCTGAGTGAATTGACCCTGTTCGACCTGGGGACGTTGACGCCGATTGTCAAACGCCTGGCCGATAATGGTTTTATCACCGTGTACCTCGACCCGACGGACCGCCGTCGGCGCAACCTGCTGCTGACCGACAAAGGCCGTGAACTCAAGGCCGAAGCCGCCAAGGTGTTCAACAGCATGGCTTGCAAGATCGACCTTGGCGAGAGCGAGGTGCAGCAGGTGCTCAATGTCTGTCAGCGGATACGCTCGCGGCTGCGTTGATGCTCTCGATTGCCCTGTAGCCGCTGTCGCCAGGCTGCGAGCGGCTGCAAAGCAGTCGTGATCCTGTCACCTTGATGGCTCTGAATTACGGCCGCTACGCGCCCGATCGCAGCCTGGCGGCAGCGGCTACAGGTAAGGCGTGTGTGACTATTGAAGAAATTCCGGGGTGTTGAAGTTGCTCAACCGCCGGTCATCCTCAGGGTACTCCAGCGCCCGCACCGGGTGCTTGAGCAACGCCCGTTGAATGCCTCGATCACCCTGTTGCCAGGCCTGCTCTAGATCGTCACGCAAGGCGCAGGGAATCAGGCTGAACATCGGCTGCCAGAAGCCGCCCTGGCGGATCATCGCCGCGTGGCCCTGATCGTTGGCTTGACTCAATAGATCGGTAATCAGCGCGGTGTCGATCAATGGCGCATCGCAGGCCAGCACCAGCATCCAGGGGTGTCGAGCCACTGCAAGCCCCGCCAGTACCCCGGCCAGCGGCCCGGGAAAGTCACCTTCAGCATCACCCACCAATTGATCGGCGTAAGGCCGGTACTGCGCCTGGTTGCGGTTGCAGGAGATAATCAGGTCATCGGTCAAGGGGCGTACCACTGCCTGCACATGGGCAATCAGTGGTTTGCCATTCCAGGCCAGCAGGCCTTTGTCCTGGCCGCCCATACGCTGGCCGCGGCCACCCGCGAGCAGAAGTATGGAACAGGAGGGGCGGGCGGCGGGCATTAGTCAGGTTCCAGGCTATGGCAGCTGTTCACCTTCCCACGCACGCCGCCGTCTGTCCAGATCAGTGCTGTTCAGTCGCCGCCTGGGGCTTGTCGGTTTGAGCCCGACGCTTGCCGGTCAGGCGCATGACCACAACAAAGAATACCGGCACGAAGACCACCGCCAAGGTGGCACTGAGCATGCCGCCGATCACCCCAGTACCGATCGCCTGTTGGCTGGCCGAACTGGCACCACTGGCAATGGCCAGCGGCACCACACCGAGGATAAACGCCAGCGACGTCATGACAATTGGACGCAAGCGCAAGCGCGCGGCCTGCACCGTCGCCTCGACCAGGTCATGGCCTTCATCGACCAGGCTCTTGGCAAACTCGATGATCAGAATTGCGTTTTTCGCCGACAGGCCGATCAGGGTGATCAAGCCGACCTTGAAGAACACATCGTTGGGCATACCGCGCAAGCTCACGGCAATCACCGCTCCCAGTACACCCAGCGGCACCACCAGCAGCACCGAAGTGGGTATCGACCAGCTTTCATACAGCGCCGCCAGGCACAAGAACACCACCAGCAACGACAGCGCCATCAGCATCGGTGCCTGTGAGCCTGAGAGCCGCTCCTGCAGCGACAGGCCCGTCCATTCCAGCCCCATCCCCACGGGCAACTGATCGACCAGGCGCTGGATCTCCTCCATCGCCTGACCCGAACTGTAGCCCGGCGCCGGTTCGCCCGACACAGCAACAGCCGGGTAGCCGTTGTAACGGGTCAATTGCACCGGGCCACTGACCCATTTGGCCTGCACGAAGGCAGACAGCGGGACCATCTTGCCGCTGCTGTTGCGCACGTGAATCTTCAACAGGTCGTCAACTTGAGCGCGTTGGTCGCCTTCAGCCTGCACGACCACACGTTGCATGCGCCCCAGGTTGGGGAAGTCGTTGACATAGTTGGAGCCGACCGCCGTGTTCAGCACATTGCCGATGTCGGCAAACGATACGCCCAAAGCGTTAGCCTGCTTGCGATCAACCTCTAATTGCACCTGCGGGCTCTCGGCCAGAGCGCTTTCGCGCACGTTGACCAGTACCGGGCTTTTCTCGGCATCGGCCAGCAACTGGTCCCGCGCGGCCATCAGTGCCACATGGCCCATGCCGCCGCGATCCTGCAGACGGAACTCAAAACCGCTGGAGGTGCCCAAACCGTCCACCGGCGGTGGCAGTACGGAATAGGCAATGGCGTCCTTGAGCTGGGTAAAGGCGATGGTGGCGCGGTCGGCGATCGATTGTGCGCTGTCCTCGGCGCCGCGCTCGGACCAGTCCTTGAGCGTGGTGAAAGCCAGCGCCGCGTTCTGGCCGTTACCGGAGAAGCTGAAACCCAGAATCAGGGTGGTATTGCCCACGCCAGGCTCGGTGCTGTTGTGCGCTTCGATTTGCGCTGCCACCTGTTCGGTGCGGGCGCGGCTGGCGCCTGGCGGCAACTGGATATCGGTGATGGTGTAGCCCTGATCCTCAGTCGGCAGGAACGAGGAGGGCAGTTGGCTGAAGCCGTACACCAAACCGCCAACCAGCAGCAGATAGACCATCAGGTAGCGTGTGCTGCGTTTGAGTGCCTGAATCACCCAACGCTGGTAGCCATTGGTCATGCGCTCAAAACAACGGTTGAACCAGCCGAAAAACCCGCGTTTTTCGTGGTGCTCGCCCTTGGCAATCGGCTTGAGCAACGTCGCGCACAGGGCTGGCGTCAGGCTCAAGGCGAGGAACGCCGAGAACAGAATTGACACTGCCATGGCCACCGAAAACTGTTGGTAGATCACCCCCACCGAGCCTTTCATGAAGGCCATGGGCAGGAACACCGCCACCAGAACCAGGGTAATGCCAATGATCGCGCCGGTGATCTGGCCCATGGCCTTTTTCGTTGCGTCGCGCGGCGACAGGCCTTCCTCGCTCATGATCCGCTCGACGTTCTCGACCACGACAATGGCGTCGTCGACCAGGATGCCGATAGCCAGCACCATGCCAAACAGGGTCAGGACGTTGACCGAAAAGCCCAACGCAAACATCACCGCAAAAGTGCCGGCCAGCGCTACCGGCACTACCAGGGTCGGTATCAGGGTATAGCGGATGTTCTGCAGGAACAGGAACATCACCGCGAACACCAGAGCCATGGCTTCAAGCAGGGTGGTGATTACCTGCTGGATCGAGACTTTGACGAACGGCGAGGTGTCGTAGGGAATGTCGAACTTCGCCCCTGGCGGCAGGTAGCGCGACAGTTCCTGCAGTTTGGCGCGGACCAGGGTGGCGGTTTCCATGGCATTGGCGCCGGGTGACAGCTGCACGCTGAAGGCGCTGGTCGGTTTGCCGTTGAGGCGGGTGCCGTACTGGTACTCCTCGCTGCCGATCTCGACCCGGGCAACATCACCGATGGTCACCCGCGAACCGTCCGGATTGGCGCGCAAGACGATGTCGGAAAACTCTTGCACGCTGCTCAGCTGACCCTTGATCACCACGTTGGCGGTGATTTCCTGGCTGCCGGGCCCAGGCAGGTCGCCGATGCTGCCTGGGGCGACTTGGGCGTTCTGAGCGGAGATTGCCTCATTGACGTCGTCGGGGGTGAGGTTGAAGCCGATCAGCTTCTGCGGATCAAGCCAGATGCGCATAGCCCGTTCAGAGCCATACAGCTGCGCTTTGCCGACACCCTTGAGGCGGCGGATCTCGTTCATGACGTTGCGCGCCAGGAAGTCGCTCAGGGTCACCTCATCCAGCGTGCCATCCTCCGCGGTGAGGGTAACCATCAAGAGAAAGCCGGTGGAGAGTTTCTCAACCTGCAGGCCTTGCTGGGTGACGGGCCGCGGCAACCGTGACTCGACCACTTTCAGGCGGTTCTGTACGTCGACTTGGGCCAGGTCCGGGTTGGTACCTGGCTCGAAGGTGGCGGTAATGGTGGCGCTGCCCAGGCTGCTCTGCGAGCTGAAGTAGAGCAGGTTGTCAGCACCGTTGAGCTCTTCTTCAATCAGGCTGACCACGCTTTCGTCGACGGTCTGTGCTGAGGCCCCGGGATAAACGGCATAGATCTCGACCTGGGGGGGCGCGACGTCCGGGTACTGGGCGACTGGCAACTGCGGGATCGCCAAGGCACCGGCCAGCAGGATGAACAGCGCGACCACCCAGGCGAAAACCGGGCGATCAATAAAAAACTGCGGCATGAATCAGGCCCTCACTGGCCGGTGGTCTGAACGATGGCAGGCGCATCTTTGCCGGGGCGGTCAATCTTGACCTGATCACCGGGGCGCACGTGCTGCAGGCCTTCAACCACGACCTGGTCGCCAGGCGCCAAGCCTTGGCTGACAATCCAGCGATTGTTCTGCACGCTGCCCAGTACGACAGGGCGTTCGTGAACGCGCTGTTCGGCGTCCACCAGCAAGACGCGGGGTTGACCGGCGCTGTCGCGCAGGATGGCGCGCTGCGGCACGCTGATGCCTTGCTGCTTGATCGCTTGCTCCAGGCGCACACGAATGAAGCTGCCGGGCAGCAGGTCCAGGTCCGGGTTGGGGAATTCGCTGCGCAAGGTGATCTGCCCGGTGCTGGGGTCGACACTGATGTCGGAGAACAACAGTTTGCCCGGCAGCGGATACGGCGTGCCGTCATCCTGGATCAGGGTGGCGCTGGCCTGGTCCTGACCCACTTGCTGCAACTCGCCGGCACGCAGGGCGCGGCGCAGGGTGTTGAGCTCACGGGTCGACTGGGTGACGTCGGCGTGGATCGGGTCCAGTTGTTGGATGGTTGCCAGTGGCGTGCTTTCGTTCTGCCCCACCAGTGCACCTTCGGTTACCAGCGCGCGCCCGATGCGCCCGGAAATTGGCGCGGTGACCGTCGCATAGCCCAGGTTCAAGCGTGTACGCTCCAGCGCAGCCTTGGCTTCGGCTACGGCCGCATCGGCCTGCATCAGTGCGGCGCGGGCGTTGTCGTGGTCCTGGCGGCTAACCGCGTTGATGGTGATCAGTTCGCGATAGCGCTCATCCTGCAGGCGTGCCTGATAGCGATTGGCCTCGGCCTTGGCCAGGGTGGCGCGGGCGCTGTCATAGTCGGCCTGGAACGGAGCCGGGTCGATTTTGAACAGGACATCGCCCTGTTTGACATCGCTGCCTTCACGGTACACCCGCTTGAGCACGACCCCGGCCACGCGGGCACGGACTTCGGCAGTTCGCGGGGCGAGAATGCGGCCATTGAGCTCAGTGCTGATGGCCAGCGGCTGGACGGTTACGGTTTCGATACGGACGCTGCTGGGCGGCGCTTTTTCTTCATCGACGGCGCTGTCATCGCAGGCGCTCAACGCCAACATAGCGACAAACAGTGGCACTAGCGCGCGCAGACGGACGGGACTTGAACTGAACATGCGGATCTTCCATAAATGACCCGGCAATGCTAAGGCAGGAGGCCAACGTCCAACTGTTAAGCTGTGTAGGCCGAGTGTGAAAAAGTGTGAAGGGTTGCGCTGGCCGCGCTTAAGGTCCTATATCCTTGCCTGACTTTTCCAGCCTGTCAAATTACCCATGCCCAACATCCTTCTGGTCGAAGACGACTGCGCCCTGTCCGAACTGATTGCCAGCTACCTGCAACGCAATGATTTCTGCGTCAGTGT
Source organism: Pseudomonas sp. S06B 330 (assembly GCF_002845275.2). Lineage (NCBI taxonomy): Bacteria > Pseudomonadati > Pseudomonadota > Gammaproteobacteria > Pseudomonadales > Pseudomonadaceae > Pseudomonas > Pseudomonas tussilaginis. Next base: position 2,588,841 of record NZ_CP088149.1, read on the forward strand.
GATTGCCCGTGGTGACCACGTGTTGGCCGAGGCCCGGCGCAACAAACCGGACCTGGTGATTCTCGACCTGATGCTGCCAGGCCTTGATGGCCTGCAAGTCTGCCGTTTGTTGCGCGCCGAGTCGCAGTCCTTGCCGATCCTCATGTTGACCGCGCGCGACGACAGTCACGACCAGGTATTGGGGCTGGAGATGGGCGCCGATGACTATGTCACCAAGCCGTGCGAACCCCGGGTGCTGTTGGCCCGGGTGCGGACCTTGTTGCGTCGCAGCAGTATCAATGAGCCGCGGCTTGAGTCCGATCTGATTGTCGTGGGTGGCCTGCGCATTGACCTTGCCGAACGCAATGTGTTCTGGCGCGAGCAGTGGGTGGAGCTGTCCAGCGGTGAATACAACCTATTGGTGGTGCTGGCGCGTAATGCCGGCGTAGTGCTCAGTCGCGACCGTATTCTGCAACAGTTGCGCGGTATCGAGTTCAACGGCACCGACCGCTCGGTGGACGTGGCCATATCCAAGCTGCGCCGCAAGTTCGATGACAGCGCTGGCGAAGCACGCAAGATCAAGACGGTATGGGGCAAGGGTTACTTGTTCAGCCGTGTCGAGTGGGAGTTCTGATCGGGCATGCTGAAGATCCTGATCCGTCTGTACCTGGTGATCATCGCCGCCTATGCCGGTGCTTTGCTGCTGATTCCCGACGCCATTGTCGGTGCGTTCCATGAGCGCTTCATCGCCTACAACCTCAACCAGGCCAAAGGTGTGCAGACGCTGCTGGTCGAGCGCTTTCATCAGGTGCCGGCTGAGCGCTGGCCAGACGTAGCACGCGAACTGGCGGCGGATTTCGCCCCACTGCAAATTGAGTTGCGACGCCAGGATCAGATCGGTTTGTCATACGCTGACCGGGCGCGCCTGGCTGCTGGCGAGAACGTCGTACGCCTGGGGGATTGGGGCTATTACAACTCGGCCCTGGCGCCGTTGGACGCGACCTGGGCCGTGGAGCTGCGCAATCCACCAGACCCGCTGGACATCAACCTGCTGTCCTGGGGGGTGACGGTCTTGATCGTTGCGGCCTTGCTGGGCTGCTTGCTGCTGTGGGTCTGGCCGCACTGGCGTGATCTTGAGCGACTCAAGGAAACCGCCCGCAGCCTGGGCCGTGGACAGTTGTCGGAGCGCACGCAGATCCCGGCGCGCTCGAACATCGGTGAACTGGCCCAGGTGTTCGACACCATGGCCCAGGACGTCGAGCGTTTGCTGACTCAGCAACGGGAATTGCTCAATGCCGTCTCACATGAGCTACGCACGCCACTGACCCGGCTTGATTTTGGTTTGGTGCTGTTGTTCGACGAAGTTCCGCCCCATTGCCGCAAACGCCTGCTGGAACTGGTCGGGCACGTGCGCGAGCTGGACGAACTGGTGCTCGAACTGCTGTCCTATAGCCGCTTGCAAAACGCCGATCAGGCCCGTGAACGGGTCGAAGTGTCGTTGCTGGAGCTGGTCGACAGTATCCTTGGCAGCTTTGCCGAAGAGCTTGATGGCCGCGGCATCGAGTGGCAGGTGCGTGCCGACGCCAATCTGCCACGCTTTATCCTTGATCCACGTCTGACCGCTCGTGCCCTGCAGAACCTGGTGCGTAACGCCATGCGCTACTGTGACCGGCACCTGTTGCTGCGCCTGAGCCTGGATGCCGAAGGTCACTGCCTGCTGACTGTTGAAGATGACGGCATCGGGATTCCCCACGATCAGCGCGAACTGATCTTCCAGCCGTTCTATCGCCTCGACCGTAGCCGCGACCGCGCCACCGGCGGGTTTGGTTTGGGCCTGGCGATCAGCCGGCGGGCGATTGAGGGGCAGGGCGGGACGTTGACTGTGAGTCAGTCGGCGTTGGGCGGGGCGCAGTTCAGGATTCGCTTGCCGCGTGGGTGAGCAGGCTGTGCAGGGTTAACTGGCTTGCTTTGATGCTGATGGTCACCGGGTGCTCGGTGGCATCTTCACGCACCCGCCTGCACAACGCCTCAACGCGCTGCTCAGCATCGGCCTGGCTCACGCCCCAGAGGTAGATGACAAACTATTCGCCACCCAGCCGCGCAAACTCGAACTCACTCACCGATGCTTTGATGTTGTCCGCCGTACGTTTGAGCACCTCATCGCCAATATCATGGGCGAATTGATCGTTGACCTTCTTGAAATTATCGATATCGATCATCGCTAGGTACCCATGCTGATGCAGAAGATCAGCAGGCAAAACGAGTGCAGGCTTTCGAAATCATGTTGGCGAAACTCCCGACGCAAGGTCGGCGGTGCATCGTGCTTGCGCACCTGTTGTTCGATGGTTTTGTACATGGTGGCCTTACGAATGCGATGAAGACAGTAATGTGCCTCAGTTGCCATTCAAGGTCAGCAGACCCTTGGCCCAGGGCCGGTAGCGCAACGAGAACACCGCGCTTGGGTGACAACCCGCACCGCTTTGCGGGTTGGCAGCGACGGCCTTGAAGGGCTGGCCGCTCTGACTGGTCTGGTGAAAGGCTTCGCGCACGACGCCAATGGAACAGGGCAGGGCAGCCAGGTACTGCTGGCGTACCAGCGGCGCCAGACGCCCGGTACCGGCGCCATCCTGCCACCAAACCTGCAGGTTCAAACCGGCCAGTTGCTGCAGCCAGGTGGCATTGACTGCTGGACTGAGATGACCGGCGCTGAAGGTACTGATGTGCAGCGGCGCATCAAGGCGGTGATTGAAGGCCTGCAGTTGGTTGAACAGCGCCTGGCGCCGTTGTGCATCCTTGAAGTGCAGGTCGTCCAGCTCCATCGGCAGGTACCAGCCGGCCACGGGCAGTTTCCAGTGTTGACGCAGCAGGCGTTGCTGAGCCAGCGAACGACCCAGTTGCAATTGCCAGTAAGCGCTCAGGCCGGCGCTGTCGAGCTCGTCGATGCGTTGGTAGTAAGCGGGGTCCATGTACAACCCCAGGACCAGTTGCAGGCCTTGGTCATGGGCTGCGCGCAGGCTGTTGGCAAGCCAGCCTTCGGCGCCGCCAAAGGTGCTGTCGCCATACGCCGTCCACTGTACGATCAGCGTCTTGCCACCCTGCGCCGCCGTCGCTTTCCACAGCGCTTGCCACTGTGCCTGACTGAGCTGCGCGTCACGGTTGAGCGGTTGATAGAAGAGCTGTTCGTCGGCGTTGGCTGACAGGCATAGCGCAAGCATTAGCCCGGTTACGAATTTGCGCATCAAAAGTTCATCTCCACGCCGAGCAGCATGCCGTCGGCCCGCTCATACAGATTGCCGCCCAGCGATTGCTGATATTCGGCGCGTACCTGGAGTGAGCCGCGATAGGCGTTGTAGCGGTCGTCGTCGAACCACCACTGCCAACGCAGGCCGACACCGGTGCGCAGGTCCTGGCGCCAGTCGTTGTTCGGGTCTTGGCTGGAGAACTCGAGAAAGCCGTAGGGCATCAAGGTCTGTGGCGCGTCGCTAGCCAGCTTCCAGGTGTGGCCTTGCTGGTAGCGTGACAGCCATTGGTGGTCACCGGCACGGGTCCACCAGGCGGCGTCGAGGTACAGAAAACGCTCGTCCCATTGGTCTTCGTCAATACGCCAGTCATTGCGCCACTTGTCCTGGTCGAGGAACGAGGAGGTGGCGCGCAACAGCAGGTCGTTGCTCGACTCGGCATTGCCACGCAGGTCGCCCCAGTTGTCGCTGACCTTGCTCGGGCTCAGCAGCTCGCCCAGGCTCAGGCCACTGTAGTGGTCATCGTCGATCTGGCGTTGATGATAGAGCTCGGCATACAGGTTGAGGTTGGCCTGGCCCAAGGGTTTGTAACGCAGGCCAACCCCGGTGCCCATGCTCTGGGCATAGTCGGTGCGGCTTTGGCCGCCGAACAGGACCCGGCCATACACCGACAAGGTGCTGCCATTACGGCTGGGTTCTTCACCCAGGGCGTGGTCCCACATCGCCAATTGCACGTTTTGCGAAGCAGCCCGTCGCTCTTCTCGGCTATCGCGAAAGGTGTCGTTGGTTGAGATACCGGCGGGCGACCACGTGCTGGCCAAGGTGATGCTGTCACGTCGTGACAAGCTTTCGTGAGCGCGGCGCTGGCGGTACTTGCGCGCCTCGAGGCTGCCGAACTCGTCGTCTTCGTCAACCCGGTCCTGTTCGACATCGATGACCCGGCGCAGCTCCTTACGGGCTGAAGCGCTGTCCTCAACCTCGATATAACGCAGTGCCAGGGTTTCGCCCAGGCGGTAGTCCTCGGGGAAGTCGCGGGTCGATTGCTGCAGAGGCGGGATCGACTGGCGACGCACTGCCGGATCCTTGTCGCCGGCCAGGCGCATGCCGTAATCGGCACGGTAGCGCGGGTTGTGCGGATCGAGGCGCACGGCGTCGGCCAGCCAGGCATTGCTCTGCTCAAGTTCGCCGGCCTGTTGTGCAGTGACCGAGGCCGCGTAGTAATGCTCAGCCTTCGGCTGATGCGCCAGCGCTTGGCGCTGATAGTCCATGGCCGCTGCGGTGTCGCCCTGGCGCTGGGCAATCGCGGCGCCCAAGGCAAAGTCATCGGCGCTGCGGTGGGCGATCTTGCTCCAATGCAGCCTGGCACGATCTGGGTCGTTGGCATTAAGGGCACTGCGGGCAGCGGTGAGGCGAGCGTTATCCGTCCACTGGCTGTCGTTGAGGCTGTTCCAGATCAGTTGCGCTGCATGTGAGTCGCCCGCCGCTTCCAAGGCGTAGGCCAGAGGCAGGCGGCTGCCACTGTCGCCCAAGCGTTCAGCCGCCTGGTAATAGACCACGGCTTCGCCCGGGCGCTCTGGCATGGCGCAACGGCCCAATGCACGTAGCTGACCAACTTCGTTGGGGCTGGCGGGAATGATCTGGCGCACGGCCGCGCACTCGCCGCTCTCAGCCAGGCGCGCGAGCAGCAGTGCACGCGTCGCCGGGTCGACCCGAGGGACCAGGCCGCTCATGCGGCGAACGTCCAGTGGCGCGTCAGCGTGGCTGTAAAGACTCGCCAGGCGCTGCAGCAAAGACGCTGGCAAGCGGCCCTGGTGGCGGTCGTAAGCGTGTTCGAGTAGTTGCCGAACGTGGGTGTGGCGGCCTTCTTTGAGTTGCAGGAAGGTGGCTTGCTCCAGTGCGGCCAGGTCACCGTTCTGGCGATACAGCTGCTCCCACAACTGCGCCGAGCGGGTACCACCACCTGCTCCGTGCAAGCGTTGGTTAAGCACCAGCCAGGTCTTCGGATCCTCCTCGGCTCGGCACTGGCCCACCTGTTGGCGGGCAAGGTCAGGGTCATGCCGGGATAGCCATTCGGCGGTCTCCAGGCAGGGCCGCTTGAGTTCATTGCTCAAGCGCTGCACCAGGCCGCTGTCATTGCCTTGGCGGGCCAGTTCCCACAACTGTTGGCGTTGCTCTGGATGTTGCAGATCGGCGTCGGGCAACGACTGTAGCCAGCGTTGGGCGAGCTGATCGTGGTCCATGGCGATGGCTCGATTGGCCATGGCCAGGCGGGTCTGGCGGGCGATATCGGCCGACGGCGCGGTTTTCAGCAGTTGCTGCAGTGGCGCTTCGTCCAGTCGCTGTACATAAGCATTGGCCAGGCGTTGCCAGTCCTTGGCCTGTAGTTGACCGCGGGTCGCCAGGGGGGCCAAGGCATCGATGGTCTGGCTCCAGTCGTGCAACTGCTCGGCCCAGTTTGCCCGTGCCAGACGCAGAATGTTGTCATCGCCTTTGGGCTGCAGGTGGTTGAGCCAGTCCAGGGCCCGGGCTGCACCGCCGAACTTGGCTAGGCTCAGGCTGTAGGCCTGCCACAGGCGGATGCGTTGGTTCAGGGGGCTGTTGGCAATCCAGCTTTCGACCTGGCTCGTGCCGGGTGGGTCCTGTTCGATCCAGGCCAGGCGCAGCTCCAACAGGGCGTCGGCATCGGTCGCGCTGGCCTGTTCGGCCATTGTCTCGGCATCGCGGTAGCGGCGTTGGTGGAGCAGCGCCTGAATCAGCAATGCGCGGGCTTCGTCGTTGTTGGGGACGCGTTGCAACAAATGGCGAGTCAGGCGTTCCACTTCTGCCCAATTGTTCTGCTTGGCCTCGCGGTAGCTGCGCTCCATATAGGGGTAACTGCGGAAACGTTCGAAATCACTGAGCGGTGCAGCCAGGCTGCTGAGGGCATAGAACGAAAACAGCAGGCTGGCGAACTTCAACGGTGGACGCAGACTCATGCCACCTCCCGGGTCAGGTCATAGGCTGCTTGCTGTTCTTGAACCTGCTCGGCCAGGGCGGCCTGTAGCACCTCTTCGGTGATGATGCCGCGGGCAATCAAGTGCTCACCCAGGGACATGTGTTCGGGGTTGAAATCAATCAGCGCTTGGTTGAACAGGGTGGCAGGGACCATGCCGCGTACTTGCAGCAAGGTGCCGAGCATGATCTGGTGGCAGCTGACTCGTTCAAGCAGGGTGGCATCATCCTGATGTCGTTCTAACACCGCAAGCATCTGCCGGGTTTCCTCTTTTTGCCAAGGGCTGGGGTAGTGGTAGCGCAGCCCGAGGGTTACCCGTCCCTGAGGTGCCAGGCGGTACCTCACCGGGCGCTTGAGTTGGCGGCTGATGACGCCCAGAGACACCTGGCTGACGGGTGTTTCACTGGCCAGCACCAGCGTCTCGCCTTCTTCGGCGACGGGCAACACACCGTAATGCACGGCCAGTCGGCGCGGTACTTTCGCGATCAATTGTGGGTCGAGCTTGAACGGGTTAAGCGGGGCCCATGGTAGATCCAGCTGTTCGCTCAGGGCCTGGACCAGTTGCTCGCTGGTGAGCCAGCCTTGTAGCAGCAGTTCGCGGCCAAGGCGTCGGCGCAACGGGTTAGTGATCGCCTGGTGTAACTGCGCTTCGCTGATCAGGCCTTTGTCGACTAGGCGTTGGCCCAACGGGGTACGCATGGGCGCGGTCAGGGCAGGGAACTCGTGGGTAGTCTTGTCCCAGGCCACGCGACGCGAGTCGCCCATTTCCATGACCTGGCGCAGGGCTCGCACGTTGGCGAAGAAATTGACGAAGTTGCTCCACATCATCCGCGGTGCCGACAGCAGCCCCTCGACAATGCCGTAGTAGCGGGTGACGAAAAAGCCGCGCTGGAACAGACGGTTGATCAGCATCAGGCCATTGAGCCAAAGCAGTGTGGTAAGCATCTGGCTGTCGGCCAGGATCGATTGGAATTTCCAGGTATTGGGCGCCAGCAGGCCTACCAGCCACATGGCCAGCAACACCAGCAGCAAAAAATTGACCAGAAAGCTCAGCAGGTAAGCGAACAAGCCACGGCGGTCGCGCCAGAGGAAATAGTTGAGTGCACCTTTGCGGCTCCAACCGAGGTTTTTCGTACCCTGGAAGACGATGCCGACAATCCAGCGCGATTTCTGCCGAATCGCATGCTGCCAGTCCCGCGGGAAGTGCTCACGCACGCAGATGACCTGGGCGAATTCGCGACTCATGCCCAGGCGCCAGTCGCGCTTGAGTGCCAGATGCGGGTCGGTGATGGAATAGCGGGCGAAGATGCACTTCATACCCTTTTGCTTGAGGCGAAAGCCGATGTCGTAGTCTTCGGTCAGGCTCTGCACGTCAAAGGCGATGCCGTCACCGTCCTCGAGCAAGGCGCTGATCGCCCGACGGCTGAAGCAGGTGCCAACCCCGGCGCTGGGTACCTGGCCGGTCAGCGCTTCACGCACGATGACATCCTTGCCATGGTTTTCAGCGAACTCGTCGACGTAGTGACCGGCAGTGAACCCTTTCCACTCCGGCGCGAAGGGGTATACCGGGATCTGGATCATGTCCTTGTTGGGCAGCAGGTAGTTGTACAGGCGCAGCTCCATCGGCGAGATGACATCCTCGGCGTCATGCAGGATGAAACCGGCGAACTCGATCTTCGCCTCGCTCTGAAAACGCAGAAGGGCGTCGATGATATTGTTCAGGCAGTCGGCTTTGCTGGTTGGGCCGGGGCGGGCGCAGACCACCTTATGCACATTGGGGTAGTGCAGGCACACCGCATCGACATCGGCCTGGGTTTGCGGGTCGTTGGGGTAGGTGCCGACGAAGATCTGGTAATTTTCATAATCGATGGTCGAGGCGGCCAGGCGTGCCATCTCGCCTACCACGCCGACTTCGTTCCAGGCCGGGACCATGATTGCCAGTGGTTTTTCCGGCGCTTCGAACAAGCGCTTTTCATCGGCCTTTTCGAACTTGTCGTAAATGCGCAAACGACGGATCAGCCTGCGCCCCCAATACACCAGGTCGATGAACAGGTCGTCCAGCCCCAGCAGGAACATGAGCAGCGCCAGGGTGATCGCCAGGAGCTTGAGGCCGAACAATACATAGGTGAGGACGTCGACAACGGCCAGGCTCATGAGGCATCGCGCTCGCTGGCAGTTTCCTCGAGCCAGCGGCTCAAACGTTCAGCGATGCGCTCGCTGGCATGACCATCACCATAGGGGGTGAACACCCGGCTCATCTGTTTGTATGCGGCGGGGTCGTCCAGCAGCACGCTGGTTTCCTTGACGATCCGTTCAGTCAGGGTGCCGACCAGCTTCACCGTGCCGCCTTCGAGCACCGAAGGGCGCTCGGTGACCTTACGCAGCACCAGCAAGGGTTTACCCAGTGCTGGGGCTTCTTCCTGTACCCCGCCGGAGTCGGTGAGGATCAGGTACGCACGGTCCATCAGCCAGACAAAATGTTGATAGTCCTGCGGCGCCACCAGGAGAATGTTTGACTGGTGCGAGAGTACCCCGTACACCGCTTTTTGCACTTGCGGGTTGAGGTGTACCGGGTAAACGAACTGTACGTCGGGGTAACGTAGGGCCAATTCAGCCAGAGCCAGGCAGATCCGTTCAAAGCCCTGGCCGAAGTTTTCCCTTCGGTGACCGGTGATGAGCACCATGCGCTGGTCTTCGCGCAGTTGCGCCAAGGGCGAATCGGGCGCTGGTTTCCATTGGCTTTTGTTCAGGTGCTCACGCATCCATAACAAGGCATCGATGACGGTGTTGCCGGTGACCTCAATATGCTCCAGCACTACTCCTTCGCGCAGCAGGTTGTCGCGGGACTTGGTGGTCGGGGCAAAGTGCAGGTCGGCAATCACACCGGTCAGGCGCCGATTGGCCTCCTCTGGCCAAGGCGCCTTGAGGTTGCCGGTGCGCAGACCGGCCTCGACATGGCCGATTGGGATCTGCCGGTAGAAGGCGGCGAGGGCGGCGATGAAGCTGGTGGTGGTGTCGCCGTGGACCAGGACAATATCGGGCTTGATGCGCTCATAGGTGGCATCCAGTTGCCCGAGCAGCTGTTGCGACAGGCCGTTGAGGGTTTGGTTCTGGGTCATGACCTGCAGGTCTTCATCGACACTCAGGCCAAAATCCTTGAGCACTTGCTGAAGCATTTCCCGGTGCTGGCCGGTGGAGCAGATGTTCAGATCCAGGTCCGGCCACTCGCGCAGCACGCGGGCCAGTGGCGCCATTTTGATTGCTTCGGGGCGCGTGCCAAACACCATCATGACTGTGTACGCCATTGCCCTGCTCCTGGTTTCGTCCTGATCCACGAAGTTGTACGGTCTATTGCTCTTGTAGGAGTTAGATACAAGCAGCAGAAATAAGGCTTGTCCAATGTCAGTACGGTTTTATGACGTCAAGGGAATGGGGCTAGAGCGGTTTGTGTCGGAGTGGGAACCTGTCTTGCTGGCGATGCCAGTTCTCACAAATCAGTCGATCTGCTTGCGCAACCAATCCAAAAACATCCGTACCACCGGCCGCCGTTCCTGCCCCGGTACGCACACTGCGTTGTACTGGGCAGCCGGCAAGCGAATGTCTTCGCGCCAGGGCTGCAGCAACCCGAGACGCAAACTGTCGGCCACTAGCACATTGCTCGCCAATACCAAGCCATGCCCGGCGATGGCCGCCTGCAAGGCATGGTGTTCGTCGTCGTAGTGATGAGTACGTGCCCGTTGCAACCACTGCGGTTTGTCCGCCAGCTTGCACCAACGGCCCCAGTTGATGGCGGCGCCGCTGGCTGAAACCCAAGGGGCTTCGATCAATACCAGCGGTTGGTCGGCAGGTGGCTCTTGCCAACCAGGCGGGGTGTAGACGGCGAAGTACTCCGTCAGCAGCGGTAGCCGATACAGCGTCGGGTCGGTATTGAATTCAGCCCGCAGCGCCAGGTCCAGGCTGTGGTCGCGGTGCAGGTCGAGCACCTCGTTGCCAGTTTGCACCCGTACCTGAATGTCGCTGTGGCGACGATGGAAATCACCCAGTCGCGGAATCAGCCAGAGGCTGGCGAACGCGGCGGTGGTCGTCAGGGTTATTTGTTGCTGGTCGCAGGCGGGGCGCAGCGCAGCCAGTGCCTGGTGCAAACCGGCCAGGCCATGATGGACCTGCCGGTACAGCTGCTCGCCCGCTGGCGTCAGCGTTACGCGCTGGGCACTGCGCTGGAACAACAGCAGGCCCAGGTCACTTTCCAGGCGCTTGATCTGGTAAGAGATGGCTGCTGCGGTCACGACCATCTCATCGGCCGCAGCCTTGAAACTGCCCAGACGGGCGGCGGACTCAAAGGCGCGCAAGGCGGTCAGCGGCAGCTTGGCGAACATGACCTTCAACCAGATTGAGGGAGGCTCAATCTAGCTCAATTGAAGCGCTCTCTCAATGACGCTAGGGTGAGGGCTCATTCTACAACCGGAGCCGGTCATGCAAGGCAAGGCGCGCAAAGTGGTCCAGGCCATTCTCTATGAAATTATTGCGGTGCTCTGTGTCGCACCGGCGCTGTCGTGGGCCTTCGACGCTGGCATGGCTCACTCCACCGTTCTGTCGTTGATCCTCTCGGCGGTGGCGCTGTCCTGGAACATGTTTTACAACTGGGCCTTCGAGTCCTGGGAAGCACGTCAGCAACAACGTCGGCGAACCCTGTGGCGGCGATTTCTGCATGCCTTGGGCTTTGAAGGCGGGCTGGTGGTGATTCTTTTGCCCGTGGTGGCCGTGTGGATGCAGGTCAGCCTGTGGGCAGCGTTGTTGACTAACCTGGCGTTGTTCCTGTTCTTCTTTGTCTATGCCTTTGTTTTCCAGTGGGCCTTCGATCGGGTATTCGATGTGCCTGAGTCAGCACGCGAGCCTGCTTGACTTCGCCTATACGCCTGCGCTAGTTTCGCTGGCATGAACACATTCCTGCAGTTGTCTCAGCCAAGCATTATTACCGCCATTATCGTTTTGGCGGGCTAGCTGACACTTGCACCGAACCCGCCCTGGAGGCGGGTTCTTTCTCTCTCTCCTGGGCACTTTAAAAAACCAGGAGTCACTGATGACCAGCCTTGCCGTTAGCCCTCGCACACCGTCCGCGTCGCTGAATCTGCTGTCCGATTACGTGCGGCGCATTCTTGCTGCTCCGGTGTACGACTTGGCCATCGAGACGCCCCTGCAACGAGCCCCAGCGTTGTCCGCAACGTTGGGCAATCAGGTGCTGCTCAAGCGTGAAGACCTGCAACCGACGTTCTCGTTCAAGATTCGCGGCGCGTATAACCGGCTCAGCCGCCTGAGCCCGGCGCAGCGCGCGCGTGGGGTGATCACCGCATCGGCCGGCAACCATGCCCAAGGCGTGGCACTGGCCGCTCGGGAGCTGGGCATGCGCGCAACGATCGTCATGCCGACCACAACCCCAGAATTGAAAGTGAACGGGGTGCGTTCGCGCGGTGGTGAAGTGGTGCTGCACGGTGACAGTTTTCCGCATGCCTTAGCCCATGCGCTGAAATTGGCCGACAGCGAAGGCGCAACCTTTGTCCCGCCCTTTGACGACCCGGATGTGATCGCCGGTCAAGGCACCGTGGCCATGGAAATCCTGCGCCAACAACCCGGTGCACTGGACGCGATCTTCGTTCCGGTTGGCGGCGGTGGCTTGATCGCGGGCATCGCGGCCTACGTCAAGTACCTGCGCCCGGAGGTGAAAGTGATTGGTGTCGAACCCCAGGATTCCAATTGCCTGCAGGTCGCGATGCAGGCCGCAGAGCGGGTGGTCCTGCCACAGGTCGGCAGCTTTGCCGAGGGCGTGGCGGTGGCGCAAATCGGCGCCCATTGCTTCGAGGTGTGCCGACACTTTGTCGACGAGGTCATCACGGTCAGCAATGACGAGCTGTGCGCGGCAATCAAGGATATTTACGACGATACTCGCTCGATCACTGAGCCGTCCGGGGCCTTGGCGGTAGCTGGGATCAAGAAGTACGTTGCCCGTGAGAACGCCCGTGGCCAGACCCTGGTGGCGATCGACTCGGGGGCCAACGTCAACTTCGATCGCCTGCGCCATGTCGCCGAACGTGCCGAGTTGGGTGAGCAGCGCGAAGCGATCATCGCTGTGACCATCCCCGAGCAACCCGGCAGTTTCCGTGCTTTTTGCCAGGCCCTGGGCAAGCGCCAGATCACCGAGTTCAATTACCGCTATTACCCTGACAAGGAAGCCCGTCTGTTCGTTGGCGTGCAGACCCACCCGCAACACGACCCGCGCGACCAATTGTTGGCCAGCCTGCGTGCACAGGGCTACAACGTGCTCGACCTGACCGACAATGAACTGGCCAAGTTGCACGTGCGTCACACGGTGGGTGGGCATGCCGGGCCGGGTGCCGATGAGCGCGTACTGCGCTTCGAGTTTCCTGAGCGACCGGGCGCCTTGCTGGGGTTCCTTGAGCGTCTGGGCAAGCGCTGGAACATTAGTTTGTTCCACTACCGCAACCATGGCGCAGCTGAAGCGCGGGTGTTCGCTGCGCTGGAGGTACCGCCTGAGGAACAAGACGGTTTACCTGCTGCGCTCGATGCCATGGGGTACCGCTACTGGGATGAAACCGATAATCCAGCCTATCGGCTGTTCCTTGGCTGAGTAAGCATTGCCCCAGATCAACACGCGGCAGGGCCTATAGGCGGATCCTCAAGGCAATGGAATATTGCATGAGGATTTCGCCATGAGCAGCACGTTCTTCATCCCTGCCGTCAACATCATGGGCATTGATTGCCTTGACGAGGCGATGGCCGCCATTGCCGGCTATGGATTGCGCAAGGCACTGATCGTTACTGACACCGGACTAGTCAAGGCCGGTGTCGCCGAGCGTATTGCCGAACAGCTGGCCATGCGCGACATTGATTCGTCGATATTTGACGGGGCTAAAGCCAACCCCAGTATCGCCAACGTTGAACAAGGCCTGGCGCAGTTGCAGCGCGAGCGCTGCGATTGCGTGATTTCCCTGGGCGGTGGCTCGCCGCATGATTGCGCCAAGGGCATTGCCCTGTGCGCCACCAATGGCGGCAAAATCAGTGATTATGAAGGCGTTGACCGTTCGGCCAAGCCGCAACTGCCGTTGATTGCCATCAACACCACCGCTGGCACTGCCAGTGAAATGACCCGTTTCTGCATCATCACCGACGAGGCGCGCCATGTGAAAATGGCCATTGTCGACCGCAACGTCACGCCGCTGCTGTCGGTCAACGACCCGGCGTTGATGGCCGGGATGCCTAAAGGGTTGACCGCCGCCACCGGCATGGATGCCCTGACCCACGCCATTGAAGCCTACGTGTCGACGGCTGCCACACCGATCACCGATGCCTGCGCCATCAAGGCGATGGAGCTGATCAGCGAAAACCTGCGTCAGGCGGTGGCCCAAGGCAGTGATTTGCAGGCACGAGAGAACATGGCCTACGCACAGTTCCTTGCGGGTATGGCGTTCAACAACGCTTCGCTGGGGTATGTGCATGCCATGGCTCACCAGTTAGGCGGTTTTTACGACTTGCCGCATGGTGTGTGTAACGCGGTACTGCTGCCGCATGTGCAGCGCTTCAATGCCAAAGTCAGTGCGGCACGCCTGCGTGATGTGGCCAGGGCCATGGGCGTGGATGTGTCGGGCATGACGGCGCAGCAGGGCAGCGATGCGGCGATTGCAGCGATTGAGACGCTGTCGCGGGACATTGATATTCCGGCAGGGTTGGCTGAACTGGGGGCAAAAGCGGTGGATGTGCCGGTGCTGGCCAGCAATGCGCTTAAGGACGCGTGTGGTTTGACCAATCCGCGGCCAGCCAATCAGGAAGAGATTGAGGCGATTTTCAAGGCTGCTTTCTGACTGAATGAGCGTCGACAAGGCCGGCCCCCACAAGGTTGAGTGTGGGAGTCGAGCCTGGCGGTGACGCTTTTCTTCAGACTACCAACGACAGCAGCATGATAAAGATGATGCCGACCACCGAAAGAATGGTTTCCATCATGCTCCAGGTCTTGAAGGTCTCGGCCACGGTCATATTGAAGTACTGTTTTACCAGCCAGAAACCGGCATCGTTGACGTGAGACAGGATCAACGAGCCTGCACCTGTAGCCAATACCAGCAACTCACGGTTGACCCCCGGCATCATGCCGATCACCGGTGCCACAATCCCGGCCCCGGTAATCGTCGCCACCGTCGCTGAGCCTGTGGCAATACGAATTACCGCCGCTACCAGCCAAGCCAGCATGATCGGCGAGATTTGCGCTTGTACCGCCATTTGACCGATGACGTTGCCGACGCCAGTATCCACCAGCATCTGCTTGAAACCACCACCGGCACCGACGATCAAAATGATAGCGGCGGTGGGTGCCAGGCTCTGGTCGAGCAGTTTCATGATCTGCTGACGGGAGAAACCGCGTGCGGCACCGAAGGTATAGAACGCCAGTAACAGGGCGGCGAGCAGGGCGGTAATCGGGTGGCCGATCAGGTCCATCCATTGACGCACGATATGTTCAGCTGGCAGCACCACATCGGCGAAGGTTTTCAGCAGCATCAGAAACACCGGCAGCAGCACGGTGATCAGCGTCACGCTGAAGCTTGGCAGGTTCTTCTGTTCGGATTCACGGGCGATCTGGTCCATCAACTCTTGCGACGGCGAGCCTGGAATGTAGCGGGAGATGAAGTTGCCATACAGTGGGCCGGCAATGATCGCTGTGGGCAGGGCGACGATCAGGCCATAGAAGATGGTCTTGCCGATGTCGGCATTGAAGATACCAATGGCCAGCAGCGGTCCGGGATGCGGCGGCACCAGACCATGGACCACCGAAAGCCCGGCCAGCAGCGGAATACCGATTTTGATCAGTGATACCCCGGACCGCCGGGCGACAATGAATACCAGCGGGATCAGCAGGACGAAGCCGATCTCGAAGAACAGCGGAATCCCCACCAGAAAAGCGGCGAACATCATCGCCCAGTGCACTTTTTCTTTGCCAAAGGCGCGGATCAAGGTCTGGGCGATCTGGTCGGCACCGCCGGAGTCGGCCATCAGCTTGCCGAGCATGGTGCCCAGGGCCAGGACAATACCAACAAAGCCCAGCACGCCACCAAAGCCGTCCTGGAAAGATTTCATTACTTTGGCCACCGGCATGCCCGAGGTCAGGCCGAGAAAGCCGGCGGCCAGGGTCAACGCGACGAAGGGATGGACTTTAAAGTGGGTGATCAGTAGCACCAGACCGATGATGGTGACTACGGCATCAAGCAGCAGGTAGGTATCAGTTGCCAAACCGAACATGGTTCAGTGCCTCATATTGTCTTTGTTGTGGGCGGAGCTGTGACTGCATTTACGGGTAAAGACAGCGCTATCTTTGGTGAGCCGGAAAACCGCCAGGTCAGGCCGTTCGCGCCAGCACCGGTTCACCGCAGGGCTTTAGCCACAGGTCCACCTGCACGGCGAGGGTATCCACGGGCAGCGTGGCATCCAGGGGCAGGGTCAGGGCTTCGCCATTGGGGCGTTCGAGGGCGGCGAACTGACTGGCGATCAGGCTGGCGGGCATGAAGTGCCCAGGGCGGGCAAGCACCCGGCGGCTGGCTTCTTCAGGGGTCAGGTCGAGAAAGACGAAACCCAGGTCCGGCACGGCATGACGCAAGGCGTCGCGGTAGCGCTTTTTCAACGCCGAACAGGTGAGGATGGGGCGCTCACCGTGCTTAAGGGTGGCCTGCAACTCTTCACCCAGACGGATCAGCCAACCGGCGCGGTCGTCATCGTCCAGGGGAATGCCGGCGCTCATTTTTTGAATATTGGCAGCGGGGTGGAAGTCATCGCCTTCGATCAGGCGGCCGCCGCTCAAACCTGCAATGGCAGCACCGACATAGCTTTTGCCGCAGCCAGCTACGCCCATTACCACGATTGCCGATAGGGGTGGGTTCATATCGGTACCTCCTGCAAGGCAAGATAGCGCTATCTTGAGCCAAGTCAATGTTAGGCTCGCGCGCTTCCTACCCCAATGTTATTGATCTTGTATTCAGCAGTGTGGATGCTCATTTCAGGTCACCTGCAGTTTTGCATTGCCTGTGTTCTGAGACAGCGCTACCTTAGTGCCCGTTCCCTATTCTTTGCAAGTCGAAAATAAATTCCCCCATGACCCGCATCGGCTCTCGTACTACTGGTCGTCCCACTCTGGCTGAAGTTGCCAGGCTTTCCGGGGTTTCCCCAATTACTGCGTCGCGGGCCTTGCGCGGGGTCAGCACGGTTGCCCCGGAACTGGTCGAGAAGGTCAAGCTGGCCGCCACTACGCTCGGTTATGTTGCCAACCCGGCCGCTCGGGCGCTGGCATCGGCGCAGAGCGAGTCGATCGTGGTGCTGATTCCGTCGCTGTCCAACCAGTTGTTCATCGAGACCTTGGAAGCTGTCCATGAAGTGATGCGGCCGCGCGGTCTTGAAGTACTGATTGGTAACTATCACTACGATATCGCCGAAGAAGAGAACCTGATTCGCAATTATTTGGCCTATCAGCCTCGCGGCATATTGCTGACCGGTTTTGACCGCAGCGAGGCAGCCAAGCAGATGCTCAGCGCCAGTGGTGTGCCGTGCGTGCATATGATGGAGTTGGGTAACCCGGAGCAGGGCATGTCGGTGGGCTTTTCCCAGCAGCAGGCCGGTGCGGCGGCGGCACGCCATCTGCTTGATCGCGGTTGCCAGCGCCTGGCCTTTATCGCCGCGCAACTTGACCCGCGGGTGATGCAGCGGGCTGATGGCTTTCGTCAGGCACTGGTCGAAGCAGGCCGTTTTGCCCCTGAATTGCAAGTGTTGTCACCACAACCGTCGTCCATCGGTTTGGGCGGAGAGTTGTTCGCGCAGTTGCTGGCTCAGCATGGGGATGTCGATGGCATCTTCTTCTGTAACGACGACTTGGCTCAGGGCGCTGTTCTCGAAGCGCTGCGATTAGGGATCCAGGTACCGCAGCAGGTCGCTATCGTCGGTTTCAACGATCTACCGGCGTCGGCGCACATGGTCCCGCGCCTGACCTCGATACGCACGCCACGGGCCGCCATTGGTCGTTGCGCCGCGCAGGCATTGCTCGGCCTTCTCGATGGCAAGCGCAGCACCCCGCACAACCAGGACCTGGGCTTTGAGCTGGTGGTGCGCGAAAGCAGTTGAACAGTGGCCTCCCACTCGCGTTGGGTGGAGTGATGTCAGTGTGCTTGCACGGCGCCATTGTTTATCTATGCTCAGCAAATCCTGAGCATGGAGGGTGGTTCGATGTTTGATTTTCATCGTAAGTCCGATCTGGCCGAAATCGAGCAGTGCACCCGAGTTTTAGCCGGGATCAATGCCAAACTGGCCGCCATCAGCCGATCCATGGCGATGATCGAGTTCAGCCCGGACGGGATCATTCTTGAAGCCAACGACAACTTCTGCAAGGCCATGGGCTACAGCCTTGAGCAGATTCGCGGCAAGCACCACCGGATTTTCTGTGAACAAGGGTACGCCAACAGCGACGATTATCGGCGCTTGTGGCGAGATCTGGCCCGCGGTGAGCCACAGAGTGGTACGTTTGCCCGAATTGATAACCAAGGTCGTGAGCTCTGGCTGGAAGCCAGCTACATGCCGGTGTTCGGGCCCCAGCAGCAAGTCACCAGCGTGATCAAAGTGGCGTCTGACATCACCCGGCGGGTCAAGGACGAACATGAGAGCGAAAGCCTGATCAATGCCATCAGCCGCTCCATGGCGATGATCGAGTTCACCCCTGAGGGCAAGGTGATCAAGGCCAACCAGAACTTTCTCGACACCATGCGCTACCGTCATGAAGAGATTGTCGGCCAGCACCACAGCCTGTTCTGCCATAGGAGCGAAAGCGAATCAGCGGCCTACAAGGCGTTTTGGGCCTCGCTCAATCGCGGCGAGTACCATTGCCATCGCTTCGAGCGGGTCAACAAACTGGGGCAGATGGTTTACCTCGAGGCGTCCTACAACCCAATATTCGACACCCGCGGGCGCCTGTACAAGGTGGTCAAGTTCGCCAGTGACATCACCTCTCAGGTCAGCACTCAGCAAACGGCCGCTGAGGCGGCTCATGCCACTTCGGTGCAGAATGATGCCTGCGCACGTAAAGGCTCTCAGGTGGTGCAACAGACGGTGCAGGTGATCGAGGAAATTTCCCTGAACCTCAATGCTGCCGCGCGCAGTATCGACGCAGTGAGTAAACAGTCGGAACTGATCGGACAGATTGTGCAGACGATTCGTGGAATTGCCGACCAGACCAACCTGCTGGCGCTGAACGCCGCCATTGAAGCGGCGCGTGCCGGTGAACACGGACGCGGTTTTGCCGTGGTGGCCGATGAGGTACGGAACCTGGCCGCGCGTACCAGCAAGGCAACCCTGGAAATCGTCGAGGTGGTGCGCCAGAACCACGACCTGTCGTTGACGGCAGTGGCCAGCATGCAGTCAAGCCTGAGCCGCACCGGCATTGGTGTGGAACTGGCCAACGAAGCGGGGGAGGTGATCCTGGAAATTCAGCAGGGCTCCCAGCATGTGGTCGATGCCATCAGCCAGATCAACTCGACCTTGCAATTGCATTGAATGCATCGACTTCTCACGTAGCCGCAGCCTGGCGGCAGCGGCTACAGCAAGTGCTGTTGGGTTAACTGTGTTTTGAGGGTCAGCAAGCTCTGTTCCAGAGTGTCTAACAATGCCTTGAGCTGATCGTTCGAGGCATCGCCTAGGCAGGCTTGCTCGAGGGCTTGGCAATGACCTACCACTGCGCGCGCCTTGAGCATCTTGGCCCCGCCCTTGATACGGTGGGCCAGGGCGCGCACGCTAGTGCGCGAAGGGTGCGGACCGAGGTCACGCAGGGCCTTGAGGTCTTCTGCGTTGCTGCGCGCCAGTTCGGTGAGTAAACGGCGGACCAGGTCGGGGTCGCCCAAGGTTAAATACCTGAGGTTGTCGATGTCGAAGCCACTGGCGTGGCTCTGGTCCATGGCTGCCTGCAATTCAGGGGGCGGGGTGCCCTTGGCCTGCAAATGATGACGCAATTCAGCAAGGCCAATGGGCTTGAACAGGCACTCGTTCATGCCACTGGCCAGGCAACGCTCGCGCTCCTGAGCCTGGGCATTGGCGGTCAGCCCGAGAATCAGGCAGGCCGGTCGCTGCAGCTGACGCTCCTGGGCACGGATCTGACGCGCCAACTGATGGCCGTCCATACCGGGCATATGGCAATCGGTGATGACCGCGTCAAAATGGCTTTCCTGCCACACGGCAAGGGCCTGTTGCCCATCGCTGGCCTGGCTGACCCGATGGCCAAGCATCGTCAATTGGCGTTCGAGCAGCATCAGGTTAGCGGGGTAGTCATCCACCACCAGAATGGACTGCGTTGGCATGCGGCTGCCTGGCGGCTCTGGCGTGATGTCGAGCTCGGTTGAGGGTTCGGCCATGGGTAAGGTCAGCGCGATATGGGCCTGTGTACCTTGATTTGGAGCGCTCTGCAGGTGCAACTGCCCCCCCATGAGTTCACACAGGGTTCGGCTGATTACCAGACCCAGGCCAGTGCCCTGGCGGGGAGCGTGGGGGCCGACCTGGGCAAAGGGTTGGAACAGACGTTGCTGGTCTTCGACGCTGATGCCGACGCCGCTGTCTTCGACGCTGAGTAAAATCTGCAGTTGGCTTGGCTGACTGTCGTCGACGCGCAGGCTGACGTTGACACGGCCTTGCTCGGTGAATTTGATCGCATTGCTCAACAGATTCGAGAGAATCTGTTTCAGACGCAGTGCATCGACCACCACCCAACGTTCAGTGGCGGGTAGCGCCACGTCCAGCCTCAGCCCCTTGAGCCGGGCACTGCCTTCAAACACGCGCACGATGGCAGTGATCAGGGCATTAAGGTTCGTCGGTTGTGGCGCAAGGGTCATGTGCCCGGATTCGATGCGGGCGATGTCCAGAATGTCGCCGATCAGCTCCAGCAGGCCATTGGCCGATTCAAACGCTACCTGCAGGGAGGTGCGGTCAACACGGCCTTGCTGGGCATCGTCAATGGCTAGTTCGAGCAAGCCGATGACGGCGTTCATGGGGGTACGGATTTCGTGGCTCATGGTTGCCAGAAAGGTGCTTTTTGCACGACTGGCGTCTTCGGCCTGGTCTTTGGCCAGACGCAGCTCTTCAAGCAAGCGCTTGCTAAAATTCAGTTCTGTTTGTAGGGCCTGCTCGGCTTCACTGCGTTGGCGAATCAGCTCACGCAGGTAGCGGTTCCAGATAATCACGGCGACGATCAACGCCCCAGCACCAAGCAGAATTTGCATGATCAGCCCGCGGTAGTTGTACCAGAGACTGTCACTGATCAAGGCGTTGGTTCGCCAGCGGCCCGTCACTTCGGTCATATCATCGGGCGGGATACTGAGTAAGGCTTTGTCCAGGATTGATTGCAGCAACGTGGCGTTGCGGGCTACGGCGAAGGAGGCAATACCGGGTTGGTCGCCATAGATCGAGGCGATCTGCAATTTGTCCTTGAACAGGTGGCTGATAAAATAGGCGGCATTGATCTGCGAGCTCAACGCGGCATCAACCTTGCCTTGCGCTACATACTCCATCAGCGACAGAGGATCATCGACTTCTACCAGCGTAGTGTCGGGGTAGCGCAAACGCAGGTCGGCCTCAGATGGAAAAAAATCACGGATCAAGGCCAGGCGCTTGCCCTTGAGTTGCTCGGTACTGCGCAGGGTGTGGTTATCGGTACGAGTCACCAATACTCGCGGGGTGATCAGGTAGGGGCGACTGAAGTGCAAGGTTGGTTCGCGCCTAGGGGTAGGCGGTAGCACCGCGGCGATATCGACGTTGCCATGCTCAAGTTGCTCGATTATTTGCGCCACCGAATCGACGACATGAATGTCGAACTTCAGGCCGGTACGCAAACTGATCTGATCAAGAATATCGGCCGTGATGCCACGAAACTGATGGTCTTCATCAAAGAAGGTCAGCGGTGCGAAGTATTTGTTTATTGCCACACGCAGCCGTGGGTGTTGTTCGATCCAGGCCTGCTCAGCAGCGCTCAGATTGACACTGTTGCGATTGAGCAGCACGCGGGTGCTGCCGCTGGTCCAGCGACGTAGAATATTCAGGCGGTCATTGTCACCGATGCGATCCAGCGCCTGATCGACCAGGCGCAGCAGGGTTGGGTTGTTGCGTGACACAGCAAAGGCGAAGGCGCCGCGTAGATTCTTGATGAAGTGATCGACCTGCACACTGCCCAGGTAGATGCGTGTGATCAGGTAGTCGCTGCTGACGGCATCGCCGAGAAAGGCATCAGCCTGGCCCAGCGCCACCGCCGAGAGACCGGCCAAATTGGAGCTGTACAATTGCAGCTTTGCCTGTGGGTAGAGGGTCGTTACCAAGGTCTGCGGCAGATAATGGTCGACCATGGCCAAACGCAGCCCTTCGAGCCTTTCGCTATGCCCCAGGGATGTTCCTGAAGCGATCGCAATGACCGGTTGATCGTCGGTGTAAGGGTGGCTGAGCACCAGTTGCGCGTCAGCGGCTTCGAAGGCATTGGAACTGCCTAGCAAATCGATCTTGCCGGCATGCAATGCAGCAATGGCTTGAGCCCGGTCAGTAAAACGGCGGACCTTGACCGGGATGCCCAACAGCTCACTGATCAGCCCGGCATAGTCGGCGGTCAGGCCCTCGTAGTCACTATTACTGACGTTGATATCAAACGGTGGATAGTCCGGCGCGGTCGTGCCGAGTAGCAAGTGATGCTTGTTCTTGAGCCACAGCTTGTCCTCGGCCGGTAGCGCCAGCGCTGTACTGCTACTGATGGAGCGGGCCAGGAGCTGGCGAGGTTCGCCCACGTCTATCGCCCCGACGTGAAACGTCTGAAGGCTCAGCAGGCAACCAAGCAATATACACTTGAGCAGCTTCATGACCGGATCAGATCGAATGACGACGGCACAAATCGAGCAGTGCCGCAAACGAACCGAGCTCCAGCTTCTCCAGAATCCGGGTCTTATAGGTACTGACTGTTTTGGGGCTCAAGTGCAGGTGTTCGGCAATGTCGTTGTTCGATTGCCCCTCTGCCAGCAGCCGCAGCACCGCCAGCTCCTGATCGGAGAGTTTATCCAGTCGCTGTTGCTCGCTGAGCAGTGGCCCATGCTGTGTCGTTAGCTCAGGAAAAATCGAATAGCCCTTTATCATGGCTTTCAGCGCGGAGACCAAGGTTCTCAGGTCTTCGTCTTTTCGCACAAACGCCGAGGCGCCGCCATCCAGGCAACGACGGGCAAACAGTTCGGGAGGTTGGCCGGTGAGCACCAGAATGCGTGGTGGCACAGGTTCGAGCCCTTGCAGGCGTCTCAACACACTCAGGCCATCAATGCCTGGCAGGCCGATGTCGAGAATCACCACGTCCGGGCGCAGCTCCCGAGCCAGTTGCCAGGCGATCTCTCCGTCGTGCGCTTCCCCGACAACGGTGAAGTCTGCGCGCTCAAGCAACAGGCGCACGGCAAAGCGCACGGTGGAATGGTCGTCAACGATCAACACAGTGGTCAATGTTCTGCTCCTTGTCGAGTATGTAAGCAAATTCCCGAATCATTCAGGAGGGCGACTCTGGCTAAGGCCGGAAGGTCGCCAACGATACGTCGAATCAGGGAACGATAGTACGAGGAGGAGAAGCGTGTTGAGTTTATCGGCTACGTTTGAGGGAAATTCCTACGGCTGATCGGTTTTTGTCTTGCTGAGATTGGGCGGATCGCCTTAATAGAGCGCGACCCGCTGTAGGTTTTTAGAACGAAGTAGTGAAGGAAGCGTAGTAGGCGCGTCCGGCTTCGTTGTAGGTTAACGCCCCGGCTTCGTCAGAGTTGCCTTCACGGTAAAGGCGCTTATCGAACAGGTTATTGACCCCGACGCGTACACTCAGGTGCTTGTTGAATTCATACCCGCTGCTGATGCCCATCAGCCCGTAGGGGTCTACGTCCTTGCGTACGTTGGGGGCCAGCGCTTCGTTGGCGCGGGCGTTGTAGCTGGGGGACTCCTGCTTGCCGTAGTAGGTGCCGTTGAGCTGGAACGACAGTTTTTCGGTAGCGTTCCAATCCAGGGTGGAGTTGACCGTGTACTCGGGAATGATGCTAAGCGGCTCGCCGGTTTGCTTGTCCTCTGACTCGATCATGTAAGTGAAGTTGGTATTCCAGTCCAGGCGTGGTGTGAGGGCGATGAACAGGTTGCCCTCGACGCCTTGTACCACCGCCTTTCCGGTGTTCTCCCAGCGCAGGATGCGCCGACCATTGGGGAGGCGGAAAACCGTCTGGTTACCCGCCTCGATCTTGTTTTTGTAGTCGTTGCGAAAATAGGTGGCACTGGTGCGCCAGGTGCCCTTGTCATACGCCAGGCCCAGTTCCTTGTTGATGCTGGTTTCCGGGTCCAGATCGGCGTTGCCTAACAGGTAGCAGCCGCCGTTGTTGACCTCGCTGGAATTGCAACCACCGCCGCGGCTGTAGAGCAGGTAATTGGGGTTGGCCTGATACAGGTTTGGCGTCTTGTAGGCGCGGGCGATACCGCCTTTGACGCTGAGCGCCTCGGTGATCTGGTGCGAAGCGTTAAGACTCGGGCTCCAATTGCTGCCGAAATCCTGGTGATCATCGAAACGCAGGCCTGGGGTGATGATGGTGTTGGGGCCGACCTCGATGTTGTCTTCGGCATACAGCGCATAACTGTGGGCAGTGCTTTTTGTCTGAGTACGGTCGAAGCCTGGCAGTTCGGCGCCCGGGTCGTAGCTTTGTGGGCGCAGAGAGCCCGGATCGTTGAGCGATTCATAAAGGTATTCAGTGCCCAGGGTCAGCACCTGTTCGAGACCGATGCTGAGCGGCAAGTTGACTTCGCCGGTGGCGCGGGTATTGCGCAGGCGTGACTCGAAGCGCCCGGCCCCGTCGGAAGGCGCGCCTTCACCCCAGCCTGCCAGCCCTTCATTGAGACGGTTATTGCGGGTCAAATCATAGGACAGCGAGGCCATGCTGCTGCCCCAGCTATAGTCGCCGCGGTGGGTGGCGGCGAAGCTGGAGCGCTGCATGACGTTGGTTTCCTTGCCCACCTGACTTTCGACAAACTCGCCGCCGGCATTGAGCATGGTGTCGCCAGCAAAGATATTGCCCTGGCGGCTGTAGCTGGACTCCAGGTCCAGGGTGTTGGCCGGGTTGATCTTCCAGCTCAGTAAACCGCTGATGTCTTTGTTGCGCACGCCCTCACGGCCGGCCATCAACGATTCTTCATAGGCTTGATGGCCGCTGTTGATTTTCATGTCATCGGCATCGGTCTTGTTCAGGCTGCCATAGACGCGAAAAATCAGATCGTCGGTGATTGGGCCACTGAGGCTGAAATTGGCGCGCTTGCCCATGCCTTCGGCATCGTCTTCGGGGAACACGCTGTACAGGGTCATGGAGCCTTTGAGTTGCTGGGTGGGGCGTTTGGTGATGATGTTCACCACTCCGCCCATGGCACCGGAGCCGTATCGCGCAGCAGCGGGGCCGCGAAGGATTTCGATGCGTTCGACTTCTTCGGCCGGTACCCAGTTGGTTTCGCCGCGGGTGTCACGGTCACCACTCCAGCCATAGCGCACGGCGTTGCGTGAGGTGGTGGGTTTACCGTCGATGAGGACCAGGGTGTTTTCCGGGCCCATGCCGCGCAGGTCGATCTGGCGGTTGTTGCCGCGAGCACCGCTGCTGCTGTTGCCGGTGAGGTTGACGCCGGGTTCTCGGCGGATGATGTCGGACAGGTCGTTGACGGGGGGGCGTCTTTTGATGTCTTCGGCGGTGATGATGGAGACGCCGGGGGCTTGTTTGAGTTCTTCCTCGGCGGTGCCCAGTACTCGGGTGTCTTCCAGTTCGATCGCCTGGCGAGTGCCATCGACAGGCAGGTCGGTGGGCTGGATCTGGATTTCATCGGGTTGCAGTTGCAGGGGAGCAGCGGTGAGGCTGGCGGAGCCCAGTGTTGCCAGCAAGGCAATACTCAGGGGGCTGAGGTTGAAGCACGACGCCATGTCAAATTTCTCCTGGGACTAGGGGTGGGCAAGGGGCTACATCGGCAGGTCTTGCTCACGGCGTCGAGAATGATAAGGATTAGCATTTGCATGTAAAGGGGGTAGGGGAGAAATAAAATATTAGGCAGGGAAAAAAGACCGCAACTACCCCCATCGGTAGTCACGGCCAAAACGGAGAGAGAAACGCCAAGCACAAATTACTGCTGCAACACCGTAGCCTGGTTACCTGCCCCAAACTGTTGAACCGTTGCGGTCATGCTTGCGCCGCTCTGATCAACCATTGCCTGGTTATAGGAACCCCCTTGGGTCACGTAGGCCACATTGACCCCGTCGGTCTGCTTGATCGTGGCGCTGTTATTGTCGCCATACAGCTGCCAGGTAGAGCTCTGGTTGCCACTGCCGGATTGCTCCAGCTTGATGCTGTTGGTCTCACCGGTACTGGTACCGGTGGCGTAGTTGTTGGTCCCACGCTGATCCGCGATCAACAGGTTGTCACTGCCGTTCTGTTCGAAGTACAGCTCGTTGTTGCTGTCGACTTGAGCCATTTCAGCGGTGTTGCCGTCACCGTTCTGATTCAGCCGCGTCAGTTGAGCCACACCGTCCTGGGTGAAGTTGGCGCTGTTGTTACTGCCGTTCTGATTGATCTCGGCGCGTTGGCTGTTGCCGAACTGGCCACCGGTCTTGTCGCCCTTCCAATTACTGGCCAGGACCTTGTTACCGATACCGTTGGAATTGACCTCCAGCACATGATTCTCGCCACTCTGGTAGGTAAAGCTGACGTTACCGGAGCCTGACTGCGTCAACGTCGAAAGCGAACCCACTGACTCGTATTGATCGGCATAGGCCGCGTTGAGGTCGCCAGCCTGGTAGAGGATGGCCAGGTTGCTCTCGCCAAAGCTCTGGTCGATGACACCCTCGTTGGTCGAACCAAATTGGGTCACTGTCGCTTGGCTGCCCGCCTGGGTGTCCTGCCAGACCTCGGTAGAGTTACCGGTGCCGCTCTGGGTAATGGTGACGACGCCACCTTGGCCCTCGCGCTGGTCGCCATAGGCCCAGTTGCTTTCACCGGTCTGATAGATGCCGATCTGGCCGTCGTTGTGACTGATGTGTTCGGCGGCGCTGTAGTTGTCGGTACCGGTCTGGATGCTCAGGGCATTGTTGGCCGCGCCGCTGTTGAGCTGCTCAACGTAAGCGCGGTTTTCGTTGCCATATTGCAGGGTGGTGCCCTGGCTGCCGGTCTGGCTGTCCTGATAAACGAACGAGAAGTTCCCCGAGCCTTCCTGGGTTTGCTGGGACTGGTTCTCGGTGCCCAGCGACTGGCTGGCGTGGGTGTTGTTCAGGGCACCGGCGGTTTGCTGGTTTATCTTGCTGCCCATTTCGAACAATTGCTCGGCGTAACCGGCGTTGTAGTCACCCACCGCATCCTGTTGGATCTGGCTGTTGCCACCTTGCTGGAAGGCAGCGTGGTTGTTGCCCGTGCCGGTCTGGTTCTGGTTGGTGGTGCTGAAGGCAGCAGCGGTTTGCTTGACCTCGGCGATGTTCTCGGTACCGGACTGGTTCTGGGTTGACTGGCTGTCATCGGCCATCACCTGACCGGCAAGGGCCAGCACAATGGCGGCGCTTATGGGAGCGAGCTTGAACATGGTGGTGCCTCCAGGTTTTAACGGTATTGGTTGACCTGCACACGCTGACCGTTACCGGCCTGGACCACGGAACTTTGCAGTCCCGAGCCGGCCTGGACGATGCTGGCGCTGTTGCTGTTGCCGTATTGCTCGATGTTCGCGCGGTTATTGCTGCCGCTCTGAGCGATCGAGGCGCTGTTGCCATAGCCTTGTTGGTGGATGGTGGCCATCAGGTCATTGCCTTGCTGCAGGATGTACGCCTCCTGCGCGCCGCCCGCTTGAACGATGCGGCCCAACAGGGCCTGACCGTCCTGGCCGATGGCGGCGCGGTTGGCTTGGCCGTTCTGTTCGACCTGCGCCTGTTGCCCGGCGCTGACTGGCAGCGGTTGCATCGACAGCGGTTCGCCCAAGTCCCGATCGGGGCCCAGATCGGCGTTATCCATCAGGTCGTCGGCCAGGGCGGCCTGACCGATCAAGGTCAGGCAAAGCAGCAAGGTGGTCAGGCGCGCCATGGTCATCTCTCCCGGGTTCTACTGCACGGTCACTGGCACGGTACGGACGGTGCCCTGGCTACTGCGGATGGTCGCCGACGGTGCTGCTGTCGGGATTACCGTGGTGCTGTTGCTCACCGTCAGCCGCCAGCGTCCGGTCAGCGGTACAGCGGTGCTGCCCAGGGTGACCAGCCCGCTCGGGGTGGTGACCTGCACGGTGATGGTGTTGCCGGTGGTCACCGACGAGGTGCCGGAGAGGTCCCAGTTGTAGCGGTTGTTGGAGCGCGCGGTGACCGTTGCGGCAGTGACGGTAAAGGTTTCTGCCGCCGGCCGTGGCGAGACCTGCACGGTGACCGTGGCCGGTGCTGACAAGGCGCCGAGGCTGTCGCGGGCGATGTAGGTGAAGGTGGTGGTGAAGGCCGCTGTAATGGTGGCCGGTGGGGTGTAGGTGACTTGATTGCCGTCGGTGCTCACTGTGCCACGGCCGTCGACGGGCTGGGTCACACTGGCGACTGCCAGAGGAACGTTGCCTTCCGGATCGGAGTCGTTGAGCAGGACGTTGATCGGCAGGGCGACACCCAGGGTTGTCGCAGTGTCGTTGACGGCCGTCGGTACCTGGTTCGGGGCGACGTTGATGGTCACTGTGGTCACCGCCGACTTCAGTCCTTTGTTGTCCTGAGCACGGTAGGTGAAGGTGGCGGCCATGGGGGCATTGACCACCGCAGGTGGGGTGTAGATCACCGCAGTGCTACCACTGAGGGCGACCGTGCCTTGGTCTGGGGCGGGTTGGGTGAGGTCAACGATGCTCAGCGGCACGTTGTTGTCCGGGTCACTGTCGTTAGCCAGCAGGTTCAGGCTCACGGGAACACCAAAGCTGGTGCTACCCAGGTCCGATTGGGTCAGTGGCACTTGGTTTTCGGCTTCGACCGGCGCATTGCCGACCACCACAACGGCTTCGGTATCACTGCCTCCGGCGGCGGACTTGATGGTGACCGTAGCCGGAGGCTGGGCCACATCATTGACCGTCAGGCTTTGCAGGGTGCCGGCCTTGGACAGGCGGCCATAGCCCTGGGCGACCAGGTCGGGCACCTGTACCTCATCACTGGAGCTGGCTTCGATCCGCAGGCGTTTGTTGACCCAGTCATAGCGCGCGGTGGTGACCTTGACCACATCGCTGAGTTTGCGTGACAGCGCGGTGGGGCGGGTGGCACCGGTCGGATCGGTCGCCGTTACGACGATGATCGGCGGTGGCGCGGCATTGCTCAGGTGTTCGGCGAAGAACAGCCCGTTGTTGTCGGCCAGCAAACTGAACTGGCAGGGTGAAGGTGGGGTGCCGGGCACCAGCGCCAGGGTTTCACGAAAGCACAAGGTGGCGCTGTTCGGGGCCTTGGCGAACACCTCGACGCGAGTGCCTGCAGCAGTACGACGGTAGCTGGCACGCTCAAGCTCTGCGGCGATTTGCTCGCGTGGATCGAGGACTTTGCCCGAAACAGTAAAGCGGTTGGTCTCAATGGTTCCGGCCGGGCCTTGGATACGGATGAAGTTGGTATTGAATGGGCTGCCAACGACTTGTTCGGTCAGGTTCGGGTCGCCGATATAGGTTTCGCTGGCACCGGTATCCGGGTTGATCTCGGTGTAGGGGCCACCGACACCGCGCAGGAAGGGGCCAATCGCGCCGTTGAGGACGCCGCTGAAATTGCCGGGTGCGCCGATGCCGATGTCGCGAGTGATGTTGATCGCCCGCCGCCCTGGCGTGGTGACGTTGACCGTCTCGACGCCATATGGGTGGGTGATGACGTAGGTGCCGGCTTGCGGCACCGAGACGCGGATACGGATGCGGGCAAAGCTCTGTTGGTCGCCATCAACCGGGTTTTCACTGGCAAACGCCGCTTCGATACCAGCGACATACACGTCCAGTTCATAGCCGCTGTTGCCCACGGCCGGTATTGAGGTTTCTGCCAGGTACCAGAACATTTCTGGAGGCCAGTTGTCAGGGAACACCAAGGGCAGGGCGTCATCGTAAATGCCAGGCTCGGGCAGCAAGGTGCACATGTAGGCCGGTGGCACTGAAACCGGTACCCGTGAGCTTGCCGCTCTTGATTGGCACAGCTCCATCGACAGGTCGTTGTGGTCCTGGTACCACATCGGGTAACGCCCGGTGGCCAGGGTGTAGGGGCCCGGATCGACCGCTTTGAGGCCGGCCCAGGCAGTGCCGGTCAGCGTCAGGGAAAGCCCAGCTGCGCAGAGCGCCAGGCGTGGCCAATTGTTCATGCTGCCTCCTGCTACGGGACGTGGCGAGATGATATTCATGGCACGAGCACCACTTCTTCGCTGTCGCTACCGCCGTTGGCACTGGTCACCGTGACCGTGGCTGGCGGGATAGGCGAAAGCCCGGTGGTGAGCGTCTTGACCGCGCCGTTGCCGCTGAGGGTGCCGATCGGGGCGCCATTGCCGGTGTGGGCGGTGAGTACCGGCGGGCTGGTTTCGTCACTGGTCGAGGCAACCAGGGTCAGTTGCCCGCCGGCCAGGCTGAACTCGGCACGCTGGATCACGACCAGGTCAGTCAGTGGCAGGGTGACGGTGGTTGGCGTGCTGCTGGGGATGGCCAGGCTATTGTCAGCGCTCACCTGCAGGTTCAGCGGCAGCGCCGGGTTGAGTGCCGACTGCGCGTACCAGGCACCGGTGCTGTTGGCTTCGGTGAGGCTGAGGTTTGGCGTCTGGCTGATCAAGGTGGCGCTGCCGGGTGGCGGTGGGGCCTGGACGAAGACATCCTGCTGGGCGCGCAGGTCGCCATTTTCGCTGTGGCGTGAGTAGGTACTGCGCTGAGCGATCACAGGGGTCGGCCGTACCACTTCGGAGAGTTTGCCGGACACCGAGAACAGTGTGGTGCGCAGGTCGAGGCCATTGGGGCCTTCGATGCGCACGAAGTTGGTGTTGAACGGGCTGCCAGTGACGGCTTCATTGAGGTTCGGGTCGCCGATGTAGCGTTCGCTAGCGCCGGTTTGAGGGTTGGTCTCGGTGTAGGGGCCACCGACGCCGCGCAGGAACGGGCCGACATCACCTTTAAGCGCGCCGGTGTAGGTTTTCTGTCCGCCGATGCCGATGTCGCGGGTCATGTTGATCGCCCGCCGTCCGGCCACCGGTACATCGAACACTTCCACGCCATAGGGGTGGGTGACGATGTAGGTGCCGGCCGTTGGCACATCGACACGGATACGCACCCGGGCGAAACTGACTTGGTCGCCTTCGACCACCTCTTCGGCGGCAAAGGCCGCCTCGATGGCGGTGCCGTAGCTCAGGTCGATACCGCGGGCGGCGTCGACAATTGCAGCATCGGCCGTGAACCAGAAGGTTTCGTCGGGGTAGTTGGTGGGAAAGCTGACCGGCTTGGTGTCATCGAACACGCCAGGTGCCGGCAACAGCGTACACATGTACGAGGGGGCTCCCGGCGCACCCGCCACCCGTGAACTGACCGCTTTCGAAAGGCACAGGTCAAGGACCCGACCATGAGTATCCTGATACCAGGCGGCGAACCCGCCGGTTTCCGGTGTGTAGGGGCCAGGATCTACATCGTAAAGCGCGGCCTGGGCCGTTGCCTGGGTCAAGCTGGCCAGGACCAGCAAAGCCAGTGGGTGTGGCGTTGGACGGTGCATGAGTCTTCCCTCTTGCAATCGGGCCCATGGGCTTGGGTCGTCTGCACAAGGTTTGGCAACTTCCATACCAATTTGGCAAAAGCCTTGTAGGGCAAGGTTTGCAGGGGGATTTCGGTGCATAACGAGGCAAGCCCTGGCGGGGCCGATGACCCAGGGTTGGGGGCAATTGGGGCAAGCCTGCGGGGCAATCGAAGGTAACTGGGCTATAACCTAAGAAGCCATCTTCGGGAGTTTGCCATGGGCCTGCAGTCACGCCTGGATTTGCCCGTTAGTGAAGAATCCGAACGCGGTGAAACGCCGGCCAAGCGGCCGTTCAACCTGCTGCGCTGGTACGCCTTTGTCAGCCTGGCAATCATCCTTTCGGTAGCTGTCGGACTCGGACTGATTTCCAGCCGTTTCGTGATCAATGAAAGTGTCGAGCGTGACGCGCTGCTCACCGCGCAGTTCATCCAGTCGATTGCCCTGGCGGAAGTGCGGCATGTGTCGATTCCCAATGTCCGTACCATGGGGGAGTTACTTGATCCGCGCCTGGATCAGAGCTACCCCGAGATCAATCCGCAGGCGCGACGCGATGCCCGTGGCGAGTTCCTCGATCATATCGCCCATTTGCCAGACATGCTGTTGGCCAATATCTATGCCCCGGACCGTATGGTGATCTGGTCGAGCAACCCGGCGCTGGTTGGGCGCATGATTGAGTCTGATGATGACCTTGACCGCGCCTTCGATAACAAGGTGCGAGTCTCGGCCAGTTACCACAATGTCGATCAGGCGCGCAGTGAACAGAAGTTCATCAGCCCACCTGAGCATTTGTTTATCGAGAACTACATTCCGTTGTTCGATGCCGAGGGGGTCAACGTCACGGCGATGGTTGAGATCTACAAGGAACCGCGTGACCTGATTGTGCGCATCGAACAAGGCTTGTTGATGATCTGGATGGCCGTGGCCTTGGGCGCGACCCTGGTATATGGCGGGCTGTACTGGTTGATGTACCGCGCCAACCGCCACCTGCAGCAGCAGCAGAAACGGCTGATCAGTAACGAAACCTTTGTCGCCTTGGGGGAGATGTCTTCGGCAGTGGCGCACAGTTTGCGAAACCCCCTGGCCAGCATTCGCTCCAGTGCCGAGCTGGCTCAGGAGATCGAGGAGGGGCCGGCGCAGAAGAACATCGGCGACATTATCAGCCAGGTCGATCGTATGTCGCACTGGGTGCGGGAGCTATTGCAATCATTGCGTCCGCTCAATGATGAGGTCCAAGCGGTGGAGCTGGAGCGGGTGTTACAGGACAGCCTGCAGGCCTTCACCCTGCAGCTCAAACGCCAGGGCATCGAGGTTCAACTCGATGCCCTGAGCAATGTTCGGGTGCTCAGCCAACCGAGCTTGCTCGGGCAAATTTTCCACAGCCTGATTGCCAATGCCGTAGAAGCCATGAGTGAAGGCGGGACCTTGCGCATTGAACAGGTTCAGCACAACCGTAAAACCCTGACCTTGCGCCTGTGTGACAGTGGCAAAGGCATGACCGAGGAGCAACAGCGCATGGCCTTTCGGCCGTTCTACACCACCAAGCAGGGTGGTCTGGGGGTAGGGCTTGTGCTGGTCAAACGCATTATGGAGCGTTTCGGCGGCAGCGTGCGCATGAGCAGTCGCGAAGGCCGGGGCACCTGCGTGCGGTTGAGTTTCCGTGTGGCCCGCGGGGCATCGCAGGGCTGAACCTTTCCCCGATATGGGAGCCCAAAAATGGGGAAGGTTTCCCCCGGGCAATTGCAAGAAGACATTACCGGTTCACCCAGACTGGGTGAAAAGATCATGACCAAGCGCGTGCAATACCTGCTCCACCACGCTTTCATCCCCACATGCTCGACCCGCGCGGCTCGGTAGAGGCAAAATACTATTAGTGGGCGACTGGCCATTAGTATTGTTGTGCAACGCCGTAACCTGGCTGGGCTATAAGTTGTAAGAAAAAAACAGCCCGCAAGGAACGACCGATGCAGGTGCTGAACAAGAAAGTGGCCGATGAGGGCCAACCCACCCCGGCTTCCTCCGAGCGGACCTTGCGCGAGTTCAACTTGCTGCGTTGGTTCTCGCTGGTCAGTCTATTGATCATTGCTTCGGTGGCGGTGGGCCTTGGCTATGTCTCAACGCAATTTGTGGTTAACGACAGCGTCGAGCGCGATGCCATGCTCACCGCTCAGTTCATCCAGGCGATGGCCAAAGCTGAGGTACGCCATTCGCGGATTCCGCCCGGTACGACGATGGCGCAGTTGCTCGACCCACGCATGGATCACCAGCATCCAGGCGTCAGCGCTGACCTGGCGGCATCCACCCGGATCGAGTTCCTCGACCACGTCGAGCACCTGCCCGACACGTTGTTGACCAATGTCTATGCCCATGACCGGACCATTGTCTGGTCGACCAATCCGCAATTGATCGGGCAAAAGATCGAGGGTGATGACGACCTCGACGAATCGTTCAATTCGCAAGTGCCGGTCTCGGCCAGTTACCACAAGGCCGATGAAGACCGCGAAGAACAGAAGTTCCAGCGTGCGCCGCAGTACCTGTTCATCGAGAACTACATTCCGATGTTCGATGAGAGTGGCAGCAAGGTGCTGTCGATGGTCGAGGTCTACAAGGAGCCTCAGGACCTGATACGGCGGATTCAGCGGGGCTACGTACTGATCTGGACCTCGACGTTGCTCGGTGGTGCGCTGATCTATTTCGGCCTGTTCTGGATTGTGCGCCGCGCCGCGAGCCTGTTGCACACCCAGCAGACCAGGCTGGTGGCCAGTGAAACCTTTGTCGCGCTGGGTGAGATGTCCTCGGCCGTGGCCCATAGCCTGCGCAACCCGTTGGCAACCATTCGCTCCAGCGCCGAACTGGCCCAGGAAATTGCCAGTGACCGATCACAGAAAAACATCGGTGACATCATCAATCAGGTCGACCGTATGTCGCGTTGGGTGAGGGAGTTGCTGGTGTCATTGCGGCCGTTGAAGGACGATGCCGAAGCTGTTGACCTGATTGCAGCCATTGAAGACACCTGCAGCGCCTTCGCCCAGCAAACTGAACGCAACAAGGTGCAATTGCAGGTCAGCACGCCACCGACGGCGTTGGTGGTGAGTCAGCCGGTGCTGCTTACACAGATCCTCAACAGCCTGTTCTCCAATGCGCTCGAAGCGATGCCCGGCGGCGGCCGGTTGACCTTGGAGGTGCTGGAGCTGCCAGCTGAAGGCAAGATCCAGCTAACCTTGAGTGATACCGGCAAGGGCATGAGCCAGCAGCAAGAGCGCATGGTCTTCAAACCTTTTTTCACGACCAAGCAGGGCGGCCTGGGTGTTGGCCTGGTGTTGGTCAAACGAATAATGGAGCGTTTCGGCGGCGCGGTCAGCCTGACCAGCCGCGAAGAGGAAGGAACCCGCGTTTGCCTGATATTCAATGTTGCAGCGGGAGGGGACCATGGAGCACAGCATCCTGGTGGTGGAGGATGATGAAATCCTCGCGGAAAATATTCAGACCTATCTGGAACGTAAAGGCTTCGAGGTCACCGTCTGCCATAGCGCCGAGCAAGCACTGGAGCAACTGCAACAGTGTCAACCCGATGCGGTTTTGACGGACAACTCACTGCCAGGCATGAACGGCCATGAGCTGATCAAGGCGTTGGCGGTGCGGGCGCCGGAGCTCAAGGTGATCATGATGACCGGCTACGGCAACGTCGAAGACGCCGTGCTGGCAATGAAGGAGGGCGCCTTTCACTATCTGACTAAACCGGTGGTGCTGGCTGAACTCAAGCTAATGCTCGACAAGGCCTTGGCGACGGAGCGCATGGAGCGGACATTGTCGTTCTATCAGGAGCGTGAAGCGCAGAAATCCGGTGGCCAGTCGTTGATTGGCGAGTCGCCGGCCATGCTTGGGCTCAAACACACGCTCAAGCAGCTGCTGGATGCTGAGCAGCGTATGTCCAGCGGGGATCTACCGCCGGTGCTGGTAGAGGGCGAGACGGGCACAGGCAAGGAATTGGTCGCCCGTGCCTTGCATTTTGACGGTGCGCGCAGCAAAGGGCCGTTTATTGAGTTCAACTGCGCGTCGATCCCGGCCAATCTGCTGGAGGCCGAGCTGTTTGGCCATGAGAAAGGCGCATTCACCGACGCCAAAGACCGGCGAGTAGGCCTGGTGGAGGCTGCCGATGGTGGCACGCTGTTCCTCGACGAGA
Organism: Pseudomonas sp. S06B 330; assembly: GCF_002845275.2. Taxonomy (NCBI): domain Bacteria; kingdom Pseudomonadati; phylum Pseudomonadota; class Gammaproteobacteria; order Pseudomonadales; family Pseudomonadaceae; genus Pseudomonas; species Pseudomonas tussilaginis. The sequence continues at coordinate 2,624,036 of NZ_CP088149.1, forward strand.
TCGGCGAGATGGACCTGCTGTTGCAGGCCAAGTTGCTGAAACTGCTCGAAGACCGCACGATTCGGCGTATTGGCGCGGTGAAGGAGCGCAAGGTTGATTTGCGCATCATCAGTGCCACTAACTGCAACCTTGAGCAGATGGTGCAACAGGGCAAGTTTCGCCGTGACCTGTTCTTTCGCCTGCGCATTATTTCGATCAAGGTTCCCAGGTTGTATGCCCGTGGGGAAGATATTCTGCTGCTGGCCCGGCACTTTCTGGCGCTACATGGCAAACGCTATGGCAAATCGCACCTTTACTTCAGTCCCGAAGCGGAGGAGTTGCTGCTCAATTACAGTTGGCCCGGTAACGTCCGCGAACTGCGTAACATGCTTGAACAGACGGTGTTGCTGGCGCCTACCGAGGAGATTGCTCCGCATCAGCTCAATGTGTGCATGAGCCTGGTGGATGAACCGTTTGAAATGCCGACGCCGGTGTTCCATGAGAGTCATGGCAATGGCGAGACGCCAATGTCTACCAGCCTGCCGGAAGTGGAGCGGGATATGGTGCGCAAAATGCTTGACCGGACCGACTGGAATGTCACCAAGTCGGCCCGGCTGTTGGGCTTGAGCCGGGATATGTTGCGTTACCGTATCGAAAAGTTGGGGTTGACGCGACCGGACAAGCGCCAGTGGTAGGGGTATCAGTTGCTGTCAGCGTTACCCTCACCTTCGCTACCGGTTTGTGGTCTTGTCCCTTCCATGGGGTCCTGGCGAGTTCCATCGGTGTCGGCACCGCCCTGGCGACCGCTGTCATTGCCCTGGGTCCGAGGGTCGCTGCCGTCAGGAAGGGTGGGGGGTGTAGGGTTGGTACCCGTGTTGGCCCCGGGCAAAGCGGGTGTTGCTGGGGCTGTATCGGGATTGGGATTGGTCGGGCCGGTGCTGCCGGCCAGGGCCTGGGTGCCGAGAAAGGCAGAGAAGAGCAGGGCGACGAAGGCTGGGCGGGTCATGGTTAAACTCCTTTTTCATGAGGATTCCTGACGTTGGGCCTTCGGCGTTGCCTCGGGTGCGATGTAGACGACCAGCGGTGTTTCGGCGCCTGGCTATGCTATTCACGGCCACGCATGAAGAAGCCTGCTACATACTTGCGAAAGGTCTCCAGGCTCTTGAAGTCGGCGTAGCGTTTGAAGGTTTCGCCTTCCGGCTCAGGCCCTAGCGGTTGCTCCGTCAGCGATACCGACAGGACCCGGTCCTGGTCGGAGCTGAGCACCAGCGCGTCCATGCCTTGGCCGCCAATGACCGGGCGGCGCATGATAACCCGCACACCTTTGCTGGCCATCCAGTCGATTACCGAAATAAGCATTTTCAGTGGCTCGCGCTCTTCGTCGCGGTACACCGGGAACAGCTGCCCGCGTGACAGCACTGGAACGCTGGCAACATGAATCAATTCGTAGAAGTGGCTGCCCGCACTGGCCGGCGAGTAGATGGCCAGGGCCAGCAGTGGCCCCGGTGTCTTGCTCCCCCCCCAGAGCAAGTGATGGCCCTGGAAGTCGAAACCGTCGTCGCTGCGTTCGTTATAGACCTTGCGTGCCTTGATCTGGCTGACGCAGTCGAGCAACAAACCATAGCGACGGTGATTGCCGAAAGCACTGGAGTCTCGCAACCGCGCCTTGAGCATCATCATGTGCTTCATGTCCAGGCGGGTTTCCAGGTAGTTGCTGGCCGGTACTCGTTCGATCAAGGGGTAACGGCTGGCAACGCTGCGCAATTGGGCAAACTGGCCGGTCAGGTCCATTTTCAAGTGCGAGGCGTAGACGTTCAAACCACCGGCTTCAATCAGGGTCAGCAGCAAAGACAGCAGACGATGCTGTTCACGTTTGTCGCCGCTGTCGCTACTGTCACCCGTGCTGCCAGGGGCGGCGCGACGAAAATCACCGATCAGGCGCAAGGGTGTATCCGGGGGGAGCCAGGCTGCCGGCAGAATCTCGGGCTCCTCGGCACGGCTGGCTTCGCGCTCTTCTTTGATGAAGGCACAGTCAGGCGCGTGATCGGCGGTGCCAGGGTTGTTCTTGAGAAACAGGGTCCCGGTATTGCCATTGAGGTTGACGTTGAGAATCGGCATCGCCCGTGGCTGGCAATCGCAGGCCAGCCAGTGGCCGGCCGCGCGGATCTTGAGCAGCAGTTGGTTGGCCTGCAGCAAACGTGGACCGGCCAGGTCACCCTGGACAAAACGGCTCAGTAGCTCATCTTCGGCAGGCGTTAGGGTGCGCACCAGCGCAGTGTTTTTTTCGATGATTCGCATTGACTGTCCTGGCCAGCTCTTCCTTTGCCTGCCACCTTAATGCAAAGCCCGGCTGGCGGCCATGGTCGGCAAACCGGGCTGCACCAGGGCTACTGCCCGCCAAACAGCTTGGCGGCGCGGGCGCGGATTTCTTCCACCGAGACGTCCTCAACATGGGACGAGACGAACCAGAGATTGCCGAACGGGTCTTTCAAGGTGCCGCTGCGGTCACCGTAGAATTGATTTTCTACGGCCCTTACCTGAGTGGCCCCGGCCTTGATGGCCTGGGCGAAGCGCGCATCAACATCATCGACATACAGGTGCAGGCCGATCGCGGCGCCACTGAGCGATTGACTGCTGACCAGGCCACCGTCCATGTCGCACGGGTCTGCGAGCATCAGCGACGAATCGCCGATTTTCAGTTCAGCATGGCCCACACGCCCATCGGGGCTGTCGAGGCGGAACATTACTACCGCACCGAACGCAGCCGTGTAGAAGTCGATGGCCTTGGCGGCATCTTTGATACCCAGGTAGGGGGTGATGGTGTGTTGCCCTTCGGGGATTGGTTTGACGGCCATTTTATAGATCCTCCTTAGCGCGCCGCAGGATAGAGGGCGCGAAACTGTATATTTGTACAGTTTCGGCCATTGGGCAAATCAAAATCGGCGGCGCAGGACAAACGGCAGTCAGAAAATGTAATCAGTGGTCAAAAAGCTCGAGTCACGGTTGCGGATGATCTCGCTGATCAGTTGCTTGTTGCTCTCCTGAAATTTGGTCGCCACCAAGGTGCGGATCGAGAACACCCGCAGGGCATCGTGTACCGACAGGGTGCCTTCAGCGGAGTTCTTGCGGCCGTTGAACGGGTAGGTGTCCGGGCCACGTTGGCACTGGGCGTTGAGATTGATCCGCCCGACCTGGTTGGCGAAAGTGTCGACCAGGCGCCCGACCTCAGCCGGGTTGGTGCCGAAGATACTCAGTTGCTGGCCGAAGTCAGAGTCAAGCACGTAGTCAATCACGCTCTGCAGGTCGCGGTATGGCACCACGGGCACCACCGGGCCGAACTGTTCTTCTTGATAAACACGCATCTGCGCACTGACCGGGTAGAGTAGGGCGGGGTAAAAGAACGAACCTCGGCTGACACCGCCGCCTTCGTTGATGACACGAGCGCCTTTTTCCACTGCATCGGCAACCAGGCCGTTCAGGTAGTCGATCTTGCCCGCTTCAGGGAGTGGCGTCAGGCTCACGCCGGGCTCCCAGGGCATGCCCGGTTTCAGCGCAGCCAGTTTGCGCTGGAATTTATCGAGAAAGCTGTTCACCACGTCTTCATGCACGAAGAGGATTTTCAGCGCCGTGCAGCGTTGACCGTTGAACGACAAGGCCCCGGTGACGGCTTCATTGACGGCGTTATCCAGGTCCACCTCGGGCAGCACGATCCCCGGGTTTTTCGCATCCAGGCCCAGGGCCGCGCGAAGACGGTGTGGGCGTGGGTGGAGTTTTTTCAGGTCGCTGGCCGCTTTGTTGGTGCCGATAAAGGCGAACACGTCGATCTTGCCACTGGCCATCAGCGCGCTGACGGTCTCGCGGCCGCGACCATAGATGACGTTGATCACCCCGGCGGGGAAGCTGTCGCGGAAGGCTTCGAGCAGTGGCCGGATCAGCAACACACCAAACTTGGCCGGTTTGAACACCACGGTGTTGCCCATGATCAGTGCCGGGATCAGGGTGGTGAATGTCTCGTTCAACGGGTAGTTGTAGGGGCCCATGCACAACGCCACGCCCAACGGAGCGCGACGGATCTGACCCAGGGTGTCTTGCTCGAGCTCAAAACGGCTGGAGCGGCGATCAAGTTCCTTGAGGGCATTAATGGTGTCGACGATGTAGTCGCAGGTACGGTCGAACTCTTTCTCAGAATCCTTGAGGTTCTTGCCGATTTCCCACATCAGCAGTTTGACCACCGCATCGCGTTGCTCACGCATCTTGCCCAAAAAGGTCTCGACATGCTGGATCCGCTCGGCCACGCGCAGGGTCGGCCAAGTGCCGCGGCCCTTGTCGTAAGCGTGAACAGCGGCATCCAGCGCGGTGAGGGCGGTGTCGGCATCGAGCAGTGGCGTATTGCCGAGGATCACTTGCTGCTCGGTATCACCGGTCTTGAGCCATACCGGGCTGCGCACCGTCGCCAGCGGGCCATCCCAGCGTTGCAACTGGCCGTTGACCAGGTACTCGCGTTGCACCAGCGGCTCACCTAGACGGTAGGCCTCGGGGATCTCGTTGGCGGTGGGAAACAGCGAATCGAGCAGACGGTCCATGGGCGCAGCACCTCTTTTTCTGTAATGGGTGAAACGTTTCAGTCCGAGCATAACGCCAGCTCGCTAAAAAAAGCCAGCGCCCCTCAACATTGCGCCGATAGCGCCGATAAAGCAGTAATCCGATGTGAATTACGGACCTATGAGCACAAGAACCCTTGCCCTTGATGACAAACTGGTCCTGCCCAAAGCCCTTGGCACTACCCTCAATCGCTTGTTGCCCATTGGCTTTGCGCTGATTGGCATCAGCCTGTCGGTGGCGCTCGGCCGCCTGGATGTGCAGCGCCAGGAAAGCGAACTGGTAGCGAACGCTGGGGCGCGTCTATCCGGGGTGCGAGCCGCCCTTGAAGCACAATTGCGCTCGGCGTTCGGCGAAACCGAAGGCATTGCCCAGTTACTCAGTGCTGACGGTGACATCAGCCCCGAGCATTTTCATGACATGGCCCGTCAGGCGATTGCCTCAGTGCCGCATATTCGGCATATCTCCGTGGCACCCGGTGATGTGGTTGCCGATGTCTACCCGCTCAAGGGCAACGAGAGCATCGTCGGCGTCGACTATCGTCACCTGCCGGATCAGTACCCCATGTTGCAACGTGCCCGTGACCACTACAGCCCTGTGCTGGCCGGTCCCGTGCAGATGTACCAGGGCGGGCGAGGACTGATCTATCGACGGCCAGTGTTTCTCAAGGGCCACAAGGGCGTGAAACTGTATTGGGGCAATGTCTCGATCGTCGCCGATATCGACCACTTGCTTAGCGCAGCGGGCCTGGACCTGGACCCCGGTTTTGAGCTAGCGCTGCGCGGTGCTGATGGTCAGGGCTCCGCGGGTGGGATGATCTGGGGCGATCCGACACTGTTTGACAAGCACGCCGTGACGGTCAATGTCGACGTACCGGGCGGGCTCTGGCAATTGGCCGCGAGCCCGCTGGGTGGCTGGCCGTCAATGAGTCTGTTCGCCTCGCCCTTGTTCCTGTTTGCCCTGACCTGTACCGGGTTATTCAGTGTATTCGTCGCCCAGCTCAATCGCAGCAACCACCTGATCAACCTGCGCAACCGCGAACTCAAGCAGTCACAGGCGCAACTGGAGCGCCTGGCACATTACGACGCCATTACTGGCTTGCCGAACCGACTGTTGTTCAATCAACGCTTGCAAGCGGCCATCAATCGCGACGAACGTCTGGCGGTGTTGGTGCTGGATATTGACGGCTTCAAGCAGGTCAATGACAGCCTTGGGCATGCGATGGGTGACCTCTTGCTGCAACAGGCTACTGCGCGTTTCGTGCAGATGCTCGATGGCCAGGACAGTCTCTGCCGCTTGGGGGGGGACGAGTTCGCCTTTTTGCTTATGGGCGCTGAGCAAGCCTGTATCGAGCGGGTTCAGGGGTTGCTGCAAACCTTGCAATTGCCGTTTGATCTCAAAGGCAACGCCGCGTTGGTCACCGGCAGTATCGGTCTGGCCTGGTACCCTGAACATGGCCAGTCCAGCGATCGTCTGCTGCGCCATGCCGACACCGCCATGTACGCCGCCAAAGAGAGTGGGCGCAATGCCTGGCGCCTGTATCACCCGGACATGACCCAGCGCCTGCAAGAGCGCCTGTGTCTGGAGCGCAACCTGCGTCGTGCACTGAAAAACAATGAATTCGAGCTCTGGTACCAACCCAAGATCGACCTGTTCAGTGGCCGTGTCGAAGGGGCCGAAGCGCTGTTGCGTTGGCGCGATCCTGAGTATGGCCTGGTGTCGCCGGCGCAGTTCATTCCATTGGCCGAACGCACGGGGTTGATTATTCCCCTCGGTGAAAAGGTGTTGGAGCTAGCGTGCGAGCAACTGGCTGCCTGGCGTGCGAGCGACTGCCTGCCTGGTCCGCTGGCGATCAATGTCGCGGCCTTGCAAATTGAACGTAGTGACTATGTTGCCAGCCTGACGCGCACCCTCAAACGCTACGACCTTGCGCCCACGCTGCTGGAGGTGGAAATCACCGAAAGCCTGCTGATGGAAAGCCAGCAGCAGGCCTGCGCGGTGCTCGCGCAGCTACAGGCGATGGGGGTCGTGACCGCCGTGGATGACTTCGGTACGGGTTACTCATCGCTGGCTTACCTTAAGTCGCTACCCATCGACCACCTGAAAATTGATCGTGCGTTCATCAAGGACTTGCCCGCCGATGACGACGCAGTGGCCATCACCCGGGCGATCATCGACCTGGGCCATGCCCTCGGTTTTCGCATCACTGCCGAAGGTATCGAGACCCAGGCACAGTACGATTTTTTGCGTAATGCCGGCTGCGATCAGGGCCAGGGTTTTCTGATGGGGCGACCGATGCCCGCGCAGATGCTCCAGGATTGGCTGAAGGCGCACCACGAGCGGCGTAGCCTGCTCAACGGTTAGCCTCGGTAGCGGTTACAGTCTGTGGTGCTGTTGCCTAGCGTGTTTTTATGTGTAATCGGCTGACACCACTGCATTTCCCAGCACCGCATACCCTACCCGCGGTACCCCCGACAAACGCTGGTCGACCAGTGTTTTGAGCGACTCTCCCGTACCCAAGTAAGCATCACCAAAATCGTGCCCACCCAAGGCGCTGGGATGGGCAACGATTTCCAGCACGCCATGTTCCGGCGCCAGCCCTGCACGCAAATCGGCAGGCGTGCAGACGAAGTCGGCGGTGGCCCCGGCAAGTTGTCGAATGCGGCGGTTCAGCAGGGCCTTGAACAGGCGTTTGGCGGGCCCTATGTTGTGCCCAAGATTGCGCGCCAACCGTACCGGAACGCCTTCACGGGCCGCGAAGCGGGCGACGATTTCACCCACTGGCCAGATGTTATGCACGTGCTGGTGCGAGTCCAGATGGCTGGGCATCAGCCCCTGACTTAGGCACTGCTGCCACTGCGCCTGCAACTCTTGTTCAACCGCCTCGCGTTCACCCGGGCTCAGGCGCAGGGTCCGGCGTTTCAGGCGCAGGTCGAACTCACCGTGGGGGGCGCAAAAGCGTGGTTGTGTGGCAATGGCTTCACTCAACGGTCGACCAAAGGTGAGGTTGAAGTGCAAACCGATTCGCCCGCGCAAGGCCGGCTGCTGGGCGAGCACGCAGGCGGCTTTGAACGCGGGCATGTTGGCCATGGCCGTGGCTGAGCTGATCAACCCGGCCTGGAAGGCATGGAGGATCACCGCGTTGGTATGGACACTGAGGCCAAAATCGTCAGCGTTGACTATGACCTGTGAGGGCATCGCCGTTCTCCTGTTTGGCAAGGGGGGTGGCAATGGTTGCCGTGGGCGTTTGACGCAAGCGTTGCAACTGCGGTTTGAAGCGTTGCCACAATCGCAAGCCCAGGCCCAACGCGATACCGCTAGGACGCCAGCTGTAGTAGCTCAGACGATGCTGCTCACACAGGTCACTCATGCGTTCGTGCAGTTGATGGCTTGAGTTCTCCAAACTCACCCGTGAGGCATCGACCCAGTCCCAGCCATCGTCCAGGCCCCAATGTATCCATTCCTCAAGCAACACCCGGCCACTGCCAAGGTCGGCGTAGGCGGGTACGAAGGCCAGGTTGTAGTCGTAGATCCGCCCGCGCTCGAACACACCCAGACGGTAGCTGAGGCAGCGTCCGTTCAATTCCAGCAAGACCATGCGCACCAACCCTTGAGCGGCCAGGGCGGTAAACGCCTGATACATCCATTGACGCCGGGAGGGGCCGCAGAAGATGCCGACCTCGTCGTTGCCTTTCCAGCTCTGTTCCTCAACGTCGGCAACTGCGTCGAGCAGCGTGGTGATCGACTTGGCGTCGGGGATCACTCGCCGCACCTGGGCGCCGCAGGCGGCAATGCGCTTGCGTGCGCGGCGCAGCTTGTAGCGTGGATCGCCGCTGATTTCCTGGCGGTCCTGCTCAACGATGCGGTGTACCGGTACCCGACAGCTCAGGCGTTGTTCATGGGTCGAGCTGCGCCGTGCCCAGGCGCCCAGCACCGGGCGCGGTGCAAGCGCATCAACCACTTCATTGAGTTGCAACACCGCATGGGGTAGGTGCCGTCGTATCTCTCGCAGCACCTGTTTCGCCGCGCCCGTGGGCAGGTCGGCGAGCAGGGCGATACGGTCACTCATCGGATAGCCCAGGTGGCGTACCACCTGCACCGTTAGTGGGCCATAGCGTTCGCGGCCACGAATCAACGGCAAGCACAGACACAGCCGCCCCTGATGATGGCCGACCAGCACCTGCAGTTGCTGCTCGGTAGGCAACGCCGCCTCGGCGGCGTGCAGCCAGCCAAGGTGGTTGAAGGGCGTGCTGGCGGGCAAGCGCTGGCGCAGTTGCTCGTAGGCGTCGGCGGGAAAGTCGGCGGCGCGCAGCGAGGGGTACCAGTTCAAGTCCATTTGCATAGGCTCAGGTCGCCGTAACAGTAGTGGGACTGGGGGCCGGCTTGCGCAGGGCCTCCAGGCGTGAGCCGCTGTAGCGGCTTTCGCGGAAGAACTTCCAGCGGCCGAACAGGCAGTACACGTTCATTATTCGGCCTTGTTCCTTGTAACCCATGCGCAGGTGCAGCTTGAGCGCTGGGATGTTGTGACTTTCACAAACATCCACCACGGTGTCACAGCCTTGCGCGGCCATGGCTTTCCAAAGCTCCAATTGCAGGTCTACTGAAAGCTCCGTGCCCCAGTACTTGCGGGTCAGTTCGCCGCCGAACTCGAAGAATTGCCCTGGCTCTACCGGAAACCAGCAACCGTAAAAATGTCGATCGTGGTAGTGACGCAGGCTGCCCCAGATAAACGCCACGGTATCGCCGGCATCGTCAAGAAACATCAGCCCGGTATGACCTTCAGCGGCCAATTCGCGCATGGTGTCGACGCGGTCGCCGAAATAGCGCGCGAAGGCCCCGGCGTTGAGTACTGTAATACGCTCAACCCGCAGCGGTGGGTAAGGTTTGAGGTTATGCGGTGGCACGGGGCTGACCAGGTCTCGCTCCATCCACAACAATTCCCAGTGATAGAACAGGTAGCGTTTAACGCCAGCGTTGAGGGTATTGCGCAGTCCTTTGCGCTTGATGCGGTCCTGGATCTTGCTCAAAGCACTCATGGTGCCTCCTGTTTTTGGCAGGTGAGGTGCGCTCTTGTGAAACGCTCCAGGTCAAGGCAGGCAGTGTCTGCCCTGGCGGTTGAAAAGGGGGCGCTCATGCGGGCCTCCGTTGCAGCATCTGGCGCAGTGGGGCGAAGTCGCTGGGCAGCACCAGCAAGGTCTGCCACAGCGGTACGCGGCTGAGCTTGCAGTAGAGCACCAGCATCGCCACTGTCACCGCCAGGTAGGCGATGGACGAGGCCATGGCGGCACCGACAATGCCGTAGGCCGGAATCAGCACGATATTGAGCACAAGGTTCAGCGCCGCACCCACACCCATCATCAGTGACACCGTGCCGGGGCGGTTCTTACCCAGCAGGTCAAGGCGCAGGATGCTGGCATAGCACAGGCCGAACAGCCCTGGCAGCAACGCCAGCAACGCTGGATAAGCGGGTTGGTACTCGGCGCCAAACAAGGTAACGATCAACCATTCACCGATCAGCGCCATGCTCAGGCAGGCGCCGAGCATGACCGTCGCGGTCAGGCGCAGGGCCAGCGGAGTGATCTTGTCCATGCCGGCATCCTGCTGCAGCAGGCGCTTCATCAAAGGCGTGGTGACGGCTTCTGGGACGATCAGCAGCAATTCGGCGGCGGCGCTGGCCATGGCGTAATGCCCCAGCGCGGTACTGCCGAGCATGGCGCTGATGAACAGATAGTCCGAGCGCAGGATCACCTGCTGGAACAACACGTCAGGGTGGCTCTTGGCGCTGTAGCTGAGTAGCTCGCGCTGACCGCTGCGGTCCCAGCACAGGCGGATAGAATGCTGGCGTCCGAGCCAGAACAAGCCGAGTACAACCACCAGGCTGATGCCCAGCAACCAACTGATCAGCGCCGCTTCCAGCGCCGCGTTGTGCCACATCCAGAACAACCCGAGAAACAGCAGCAGTGGTGCCAGCGATTCGCTCAGGCGCAGGGCGTTGAAGGCGCCTACGCCACCGGTGGCGTTGTGCAGGGTCAGCAAGCCGCTTTTGAGCACTGTCAGCGGCACCGCCAACAACAGCAACCAGGCCAGCAGGCCCAATTGCGTGGTCACTTCCAGTTCGTTACCGAATGCTCGGGCCAGGGCCACGCAGAGCAGGGTCAACAACCCGGCCACCAGGCAACCGAAGATCAGCACTTGAGTGAGCAGCAGGCCCATGGAGCGTTGCTTGGCGGCTTGATAGCCGACGGCGGTGTTCAAGCCACCACTGGTGGCGGCACTGATCAGGTCGGGCAAGGTGCTGAGCAGGGCGAACAGGCCCCGTTCGCTAGGTCCGAGGATGCGCGCCAAGAGGACGTTACGCAAAAGCCGCAGAGCGATCATCGCCAAGCGCGTACCCATGCTCAGTAATAGGTGACGCATATAGTGGCTACGGCTCATGAGCGGCCCCCACGGCTGATGCGCCAGGCCAGCAGTGACGGCCGACTGGCGTTGCGCTGGCTGACGCCGATACGCGGCAGCGCCAGTGGGTCGTCATGGCCCTGGCAAATGCCGGCGCGGGTGCTCAGGGCATAAGGGTAACGATGGGCGGCGAGGCGTTCGCGTACCCGTGCGTCATGGTCACCATTGGGATAGCAGTAAACCGGCAGCGGCTGCTTGCAGCCTTGTTGAAGGGCGAAGTGGCTGCGGCTCAGCTCTTCTTCCAGGCGCTGATCATCAAGACCTGGCAACAATGCATGGCTGGCGCCATGTGGGCCGAAACTGATCAACCCGGAATTCTCCAGTTGGTGCACCTGATGCCAGTCCAGAGCCTGTGGCATGGACTCCAGCGGGCAGGCGTCGGTCAGCAGATGCAGAGCCTGCGGGCTGAGGGTCTTGAGGCTTTGCAGGTACTTGGCCAGGGCCTGGCTGCGAGCATGCGGCCGTTCGTTCATGAAATAGGCAGCGGGCAGTGGCCGCCCCATTTTGCGCAGTTGCTCAATCAGGGCTCGACGGGGCGTTTCGCCATGGCTGCCCCAGAGGGTTTCACCCAGGCTCTCCCACCAGAATCGCTGACGGCTGCCAATGAAATCAGTGGACAGGAAGATGCTCGCGGGCACCTGGTACTGTTGCAGCAGCGGGAAGGCATGCACGGCGTTGTCGCGCCAGCCGTCATCGAAGGTCAGGGCCACCTTGGGACGGCTGCTGCCTCTGGGGTGCTGGTGACTGCTGAGCAGGTCCATCAGGTGTACGCAGTCAAAATGCCGTTGCAACCAGCGCAGCAGGCGCTCGAAGGCCTCGGGGCCGACACACAGTTCATTGCGATGGGGCAGGGCGGCACTGCTGTCGTCAGCCAGCACCCGGTGCAGCATGAGGATTACCCCGGCGCCACGCAATTGGCTGCGGCCCTTGGGAGAGTTGAGGTACAGCCAACCGCTGGCACGCTTGAGACTGGTCTTGATCGGCATGTCAGGCACTCATCGGGTCTGGTCGGGGTTCCACTGGTTGTAGCTGTGCCCGCGCAGAAACTGCCACAGACCGACGCTCATGCCCGCCAAGGTCACCAACACGAACGCGGCCAGGCGAAATGGCTTGGGCAAGCGATGACGCACATCCAGCAGGCCCGCCACAGCAATGGCATAACCGAGCAGTTGGGCGGCCAGGCTCAGGCGGTAGAAACCGTGGTCATCGAGCAACCACAGGTTGGCCAGCAGCAATGGCAACAGCAGTACCGGCGCCAGACGGCGGATTACCTTGTGGCTGATCAGGGCAATGGCATACAAGCCATGACGCAGCGGGTTGAGCAGTTCCCGGCGTGCGGCGAGGCTGATCAGACCGCCGACGGTAACGCGCTGACGGCGGCTGAACTGGCGCTCAGCTTCGTCGACGCCTTGGTCGAGGACCTTGGCCTGATCGACATAGACCACGCGTTTACCGGCGACGGGCGCGCAGGTATTGATATAGAAGTCGTCGTTGACCCGTGCAGGTATCGGCTGATACAGCTCGCGGCGCAGCGCCTGCAGGGCGCCGTCGGCCGAGACCGTGCAGCCGGTACGGGTTTCCACCCGGCGTAGCCAGGCTTCGTAGTGGCGGTACAGGCTCTCACCAATGCTCAGGCCCTTGCCGGCAACCGGGATGATCATATTGCCGACAGTGCCGCCGACATCAGGATCGGCAAACGGTGCCAGCAATGCCTGCAGGGTGCCGTCGAGCCAATGCACGTCGGCATCGGTAAATACCAGGATGTCACCGGTACAGTGGCGGACAGCGGCATTGAGCACACTGTTCTTGCCCTGACGCGGAAGGTCGAGCACCAGGATGCGCGGGTCGTCAAAGCGCCGAGCCAGTTCTACCGTGCGGTCACTGGAGCCATCGCTGGCGACGATGATCTGCAACGAGGAGAGGTGCTCATCCTGGGCCAGCAGGTTGCGCAGTTTGTCCTCGATATGGCGTTCCTCGTTGTGCGCCGCGACCACCACGCTGACCTGCAGCGGTGGCAACAGCCCAGGCTTATGCTGAGCAAAGAATGGCCCAGCGACGGTCAGCAGCAGCGGGTAGCCAAGCCAGGCATAGAAGGGTAGCAACAGACACAGCCAAAAGATGAGTTCAGCCACGGGCGGGCCTCCTTGCGTTCCAGTTGAACAGGCTGAGCACGAAGGCCGCGCCGGCCAGGTGCAGACGAATCCAGTGCAGCCCCCAGAGTTGCAGGACGAACAAAGGCTCGCGGTGTTTCAGGCTCTGGCGCAGGCTCAACACCAGTGCTGGCAGGCTGGCGATCAGCAGCATCAGCAGGGCCAGGTGCGGGAAGCCGTCGAGCAGGGCCGACAAGGCCATGGCGTCGAGTACCCAGGCGCCCATCGACAGCATCGGGAAGCGCAGCAAGCGCAGCCTGACGCCGTTACTGCGCAGTAATTGCAGGTTGCTGCCCTGGCGCCAGAGTTCCTTGCCCAGCCATTCACCCCAGCTACCTTCAAAGCCCCAGTGCAGGACCGCCGGCGTGCGCAGGGCCAGCAACCGCGCACCGGCCTGGCTCAGGCGCAAGGTGAAGTCTTTGTCTTCGCCAGTGCGCAGGGTTTCGCTGAAGCCCCCCACCTGGTCGAACCACTGACGGCGCATCAGCAGGTTGGGTGTCGGCAGCCAGGGCATGCTGTGCAGTTCGGGGCCAGCGCGCCGGGTGCGCCGCTGCCAGGCTTGGGCGAACCAGGGCGCCTGGCGCGGGGTGTCGCAATCCAAGGCAAAGACATCGCCACGGCCCTGTTCATGCAGATCCAGAAGCAAGCGCAGCCAGTGTTCAGGGACTTCAATATCGGCATCGAGAAAGGCCAACCATTGACCTGCGCTCGCCTGAGCACCGCGATTGCGCAGGGCGCCGATGGTCAGCCCGGGCAGACTCACTACCTGCGCCCCGAGGCTGCGAGCGATCTGCGGACCGTCATCGCTGGAGCCGTTATCGACCACGATCAGCTCGCATTCAAGCCCGGCAACGGTGGCGGCGCGTTGTGCCGCTTGCAAGGTGCGACCGATATGTCGGGCCTCGTTGAACATGGGCACGACGATGCTGATCTGGCTCATGCGGCCTCCTGCGGCAGTCGGGCTTGCTCGGCTTTAAGCCGCAACACGCTGGACAGCGCCAGCATGATCCACAGGTACTTTTGGTTCGGTGCACTCAAGAACATCAGGAACAAGCTGATCGCCAGCATGCTCATGCATAAATGCGTGAGCAGGTCAGCCTGGTCGTGATCGCCCTGTTGCAGCCATAGCCGCCGGGCGTACCAGAGGTTGTACAAGGCCAGGACGATCAAACCGGTGAACAACAGCCCGGCCGGCACGCCGACTTCACTATAGATTTCAAGGTAGGTGTTGTGCGCCCGACGATACAGGTCACCGATTTTTTTGTTGGAAGAGAACGCCTTGGCATAGCCGGTGGTGGCGTAATGCAGGGGGAAGGTCCCGGGGCCAGAACCGATCAGCGGGTTCTCGCGGATCATCTTTGTGCCCACAACAATGTAGGAGGAGCGTCGTCCCAGGGATTCGTCCTTGTGGGCGTTGACCCCGGACTTGAGCTGGGCCAACGACTGGATCCGCTCAATGTAGGCGTCGGGCATCAGCGCAACGGCCACTGGCAGCAGGATCGCCATACCCAGCATGGCAAAACCCAGGTGCCGCGGACGCAAGCGACCGAGCTGACTGCGGTAGTGGACCAGGGCGATCACCAGGCTGATCAACAGCACCACCAAGCCCGACCGCGAGTTGGTCTTGGTCATGCCGGCCAGCAACAGGATGCAGCAGGCGATCCAGAACAGGCGCTGTAGCCGATTCGGACTCTTGAGCACCAGCCACAACGCCATGGGGATGGCGATGGCGATGAGCATGGCGAACAGGTTGGGGTCGGTGAGCAGCCCGGCAGCGCGACCTTCGTCCTGGTACTTGGTGGAGAACATGGCCATTACGCAGGTCACGCCGACGCTCAGGCTGACCAACCGGCACATCATTGCCAGGTTCAGTTCGCGCCCCACCAATAAGGTGATGGCGAACAGCAGCAGGCCGACTGCCAGCTCACGGAAGTGGCCCAGCGACAGCTCCGTGTTTTCGCTGGCCAGGTAGCTCAGCAGGTACAGGGCCAGAAAACCCACCAGCAAACGCCACATCGAGCTGCGTAGGCGCTCGCCGGGCAGTTGCTTGGTCGCCAGTTGCAGCAACAGCACCAAGGCCAGCGAGGCGCCAATCAATTTCACCGCCGACAGTTCGGTGTCCTTGAACAGGCCCTCCAGCGGCACCAGGGTAATGATCGCCATCAGTCCCCACGCCGGACGCCGGTACAACGCCAGCAGACCCGCCAGGCCAATGACCGCGCCGGGTGCCAGGAACGGGTAGGGGCTGGCCAGCAGGGCCAGGCTGACAATGGCCAACAGACCGATCAGGGACAGGGGGATGATCATGCGCAGGTCTCCGTGGCCGCGCCCAGGTAGACCTGGGCCCAGCGTTGCGCCAGCGTCGGCAGGTGATAACGTTCGCGTTGCGTACGCCGCGCCTGGGCGATCAGCTCGTCGGCCTGAGCCGGGTCGAGCATCAGGGCTTCGAGTTGTGCGGCCAGCTCATCGACCGCCAGCGGCCTGGCCAGCAGGCCGCTGCGGCCATGTTCAATCACATCAGGAATGCCGCCGACGCCGAAGGCCACCACCGGGACGCCATCCTGCATGGCTTCGAGCAGAATCATCGGTGTGCCTTCAGTGCGCGAGCTGATCACCAGGGCATCCAGGCGCGCCATCCATGGGCGCATGTCGCGCTGAAACCCGGGCAGGCGAATGCGTTGATTCAGCCCGGCAGCATCGATGCGTGCTTGCAGCACAGCCCGTTCCGGGCCATCGCCGAGCATCACCGCGTCCAGTTGCGGATGGCGCTGGCACAGGGGGATCAGGCTATCGAGAAACAGGTCCGGTCCTTTCTCCTGGCTCAAACGTCCGACGTAACCGGCCAGCCAGCGTTCGTCGCCATGGCCGCGCGCAGGCAAGGCGGGGGCCTCCGGCAGGCCATTGGGGATCACCTGCAGCTTGTGCTCGGTGACACCTGCCTGGCGGTGGATGCGCTTGATGCTCTCGGCCACGCAGACCACTTTGTCGATGGTCCCGGTGCGGCATAGCTGCAAACTCAACCAGGTGTACAGGCGTTGTTTGCGATTGCTCGGGGTAAAGCCATGCTGGGTGGCGACCATCGGCAAGCGCCACAGCGTCGCGCCCAACCAGCCAAATACCAGCCCTTTGAAGTTGTGACTGTTGATCAGCGGCTGCGGATCTCGGCACTGGCGCAACTGAGTCAACACCTCGCCCAGGCTGGCGCAGCTGCGGCAGGCCACGCCAGCGGCGCGAAAACGCGCCACCAGTTCCTCCGGGGCACCGAGGAACAGCACCAAGTGCTGTCCCGGGGTAGCCTGGCAGTGGTCCAGCAACATCCGCTCGGCACCGTAGAAGCCACCGCTGCCGAGCAGGTGGATGATCGGCCGCTGCAGGGGCAAGGCTGCGTTCAATTGCGCACCCAATGCACCAGCCGCGGCAGCGACCAGCCCTTGTAAGGGTTGGGGGTTTGCGGGGCCTGGTCGTTGATCACCAGCAGTACCGGCAGGTCCAACTGTTGGGTGATTTGCGCTGGGTGCTTGAAGCGGTGGTCAAAGAACTCACGCACATAGACCAGGGCAATGGCCAACAGCAAACCGGTGAACAGGCCAAATGGCACGATCAGGATCGGTTTGGGGAAGGCAGCTTCGGCAGGCTCATACGGTGCGCTCAAGACCCGGGCGTTGGAGGCATCATTGCCTAGCAACTGCTCGCCGCGGGCTTCTTCATACCGTTGGGTGTAGGTGAAGAAGGCCTTGTGCAGCGCATCAATTTCGGTATCGAGCTGGCGTGCCTTGCTCTGGGTCTGCTGCAACTGGTGCACACGGTCTTTATAGTCGGCGATGCGCTGGGTTTTTTGCGCGATGACATTCTGAACCACGGCCAGGTCTTTTTCCCGCTCCTTGATCCGGTTGGAGACGATCTTCAAGAACTGCTGACGGGTCTTGGCGATTTGCTCGCGTTGCAGCAGCATTTGCTCACTGCTGGGTTGGAACACCGCCAGGTCGCTGACATACGTCAGCACCAGGGTGGTCAACTGCTCACCCAGTTGCTTGATCTCGCGGTCTTCGAATGCCGCGTTGTCGACGGTGGTGGTGAAGGTGTAAGGGAACGCGAAATCGCGCATGCCGGCGTTGTTCGCCGAGGCCAGGCTGGTCTTGAGGTACTCCAGCCACTGCTGGCTTTGCAGCAGGCGGTCGCGGTACAGGTTCAGCGCTTGCTCTTCGGTGTTGATGGCGTTGAGACGGAAGGTGATTTCTTCCTTCGGATCGGACGAACCGATGCCTTCAAGCATCCCCAGGCGCTTGCTCTCCAGGTCATCCATGCGCACTTGGTATTGCAGTTTCTTCTGCTCGTAGAACTCTTGGGGTAGTTCGTTGGACTGCAGGTTCTGGCGGTTGCGCAGGTAGTTGTCGAGCAGGCGGCTGACAAACAGGGTCCCCAGTTTTGGGTCGGGGAAGCTGTAGGTTATCGAGACGACGTTGGAGCCAGGCAGGGTTTCGATTTTGAGGCTGTTGATGGCTTCGTCGGTGAGGGCGTCTAGCTGGGTGTCGCGCACCGGATCGACGTCCAGGCCAAACAGCGCACGCGCTGGATTGATCACGTGTTCGCGTAGCGGGTTAACGATAAAGGTACGGATCGGCCCGAACACCAGGCGCTGGAGCACGCCTGGGGCGACCTCATACTGACCTTCGTCGCGCAGTTGGCTGATGGTCTGACGGATCAAGGTCGGCGAACGTAGGATATTGCTCTCGGTTTCCATGTCTGCCAGCGACGGTGGAATGAACTTGTCGGCCTCCTGGGCCAGGGCGGTGTTGGTATCGCTCTGGGACAGCTTTTTCGACTGCACGATCACTTCTGCAGTGATGTCGAAGCTCTGTTTGAGCACCAGAGGCAACAGCAAGGCGACGACTGCGAAAACCAGGAATACCCGTTTCACCAACTGGCGGTTGGCAAAGAAGATCCTGAAGAATTCATGCAGGTAGTTTTCTTTTGTGTTCATGCGTGTTCACCTGCCTTGAATTAGTTGTCGCTGTCTTTGTTGTCAACACGGTAGGCGAAGCCAAAGCCGACCCCCTGGAACAGCACTACATCAGCCAATTGCCGGGCCAGGTCGCCGGCACTGGCCAGCTTGGTCTTGGGCACGTAGAGCATGTCGTCTGGTTGCAGGTAAGCCACTTGCGCAGCACTGGCATCCAGCGCAGCGTCAACGTTATAGGGCACGGCCTGAACCTGGTTGCCGGTGCGGCGCATGATCACCACTGAATCGAGCCGGGCCTTGACGTTCGGCCCGCGGGCCATGGTCAGGGCTTCGAGCACCGACACCGGGCGCCGAATCGGGTAGGCACCGGGCATGCCCACTTCGCCAAGCACGTAGATCTCATTGACCGCCGTGGACTTGAGCATCACGTCAACCGTCATGCGTCCGGGCAGGTCGGCGTAGCGCTTGTTCAAGTAAGTCTGCAATTGCGTGACGGTCATGCCCTGCAGCGGGACTGAGCCGATTTCTGGAAAGCTGGCCTGGCCATCGCTGTTCACGGTGATTTCGCGGCTCATGCCGGTGCCAGGGTGGTTGAGGGCGTCCTTGAGGTTCTGCTCGTTGGTCAGCGGGCTGATCACCTGAACGGTTAGCTGGTCGCGATTGGGCTGGAACAGGCTTTTGTTGCGGTAGGCCTGTTGGATGGTCTGCCGGGCCTGGTCAGGCGTGAGGCCGGCGACTTTTACCGAGGTGTTGGCCCGCGGCAGTTCGATGCTGCCATCGGGCAGCACCAGTTGATTGCCATTGAGCGAACTGGCCGAGAGGAACGCCAGGCCGACGGTGTCGCCCGGCTGGATGCGGTAGGTGTCCGAGCCGCTGGTGCTGACGTGAAAGATCACATCGAGCACGTCCTGTGGCCGCAGTACCTGCTCGCTGCGCGGCAGTTCCGCGCTCTGAGCCGTACCCGGTGGTGCGGTCATGATCTGCACCGGCATCTGCCGGGTTTCCTGATTGGTGCAGCCGGCCAGGGTCAGCAGGCACAGCGCGAACGATGTGTATTTCATGGGAGGCTCCTGGTCTGCTGGCCTAAAGGTTGTTGTACAGCCACTTGGGCATGTAGTACTTACGCCGGTTGAAGACGCTGCCGATCAGGCGGGCGCCGGCCTGGGACAAGCGCTGGGCGGCGGCCTGGGCCACTTCCCAGCGGGTTTCCTCAGCGCACACCACGAGGATCACGCCATCGGCCAGGGTGCCGATCACCAGGCTGTCAGCACTGGCATAGACGGCTTCACCATCGATCACCACAAAGCGGTAGTGATCGCCCAACTGGCGCAGCAACACGCGCAGCAGGTCCGGGTTGAGCCGCTCCTTGCCGCGTTTGTAGGTGCCGGCGGGCAGCACGTCGAACGGCTGGTCGCTCAGGCGCACGATGCAGTCCTGCATCAGCGGCGGGGTTTCCAGGTCGAACATCAGGTCGTTGAAACCACGCAGTTTGTGCAGGCTCAACTGCTGGCTGAGGTTGTTGCTGCTGGGGCTGCTGTCGACCAGTAATACCGGGCCGCCGCTCATCAGCGCCAACTGGCTGGCGAAGGCCAGGGCACTGGTGCTGGTGCCGCTGCCGGTATTGGCAGCGGTCAGCAACAGAATGCGCTGGTCCTCGTCGAGCACGGTGGACGTCAGGTTGGTTTCGCTCGGGGTGGCGATGGTCAGACTTCTTGAAGTAGAACCGTCCATTCAACTTGCTCCGTGGCCGCTGAAGACTTTGAACGGAGTCTTGAGCAGGATCTTCAGATCCAGCAGCAGGCTCTGTTCGTTGATGTAGCTCAGGTCCAGTTCGACACGCTGGTCGAAGTCAATGTTGCTGCGTCCGGATATCTGCCACAGGCCTGTCATGCCGGGGTAGATGCTCAAGCGCGCGAGGTGGTTGTCCTTGTAGCGGTAGGCGTTGAACGAGGTGGGGCGAGGACCGACCAGGCGCATGTCGCCGAGC